>JAJQAP010000076.1 GCA_021203745.1 Coprobacillus sp. | reverse complement strand
TAAATAGGGATATATGCTAAATAGGCATAGCCTTTATGGGGAAGGCTATGCCTATATATAGACCTATAGATATAGGGTATATAACAAGTTAGAACAAACTTGGGTTAGCGGAGTTTAATGAGAACGACATCGAGTGAAAATACATCGCCTTAGAGCTTGCCTTAAAGGTAATTACAAGTGTTTGTCCCTCAATTGATAAACTAGTCTCGCTATATTCAGTGGACGTTGTCGTCGTACTAATTGTATTTACAGTACTACTATCAAGCGCTATTGTTACCGTTCCTGAACCACCGGAGGCAGAACAACAAGTTATGCTAAATGATGTAAGCTCTACTATTTCTCCAAAATCAACAGTGAATGTTACACCACTTGTAGCGGCACTACCTGATGATCCAATTTGAAGACCTCTAGAAGGAGAAGAAGAATCGCTACCCCAGTATGGAGAGGATGACACAGTCCAGGTAAGACCACTATAGGTTTGAGTGGTACTAGCGCTTGTACTAAGACCAGAGGAAGTGGTGAATGTATGGGAATAACTATACGAGTATGGATATGGATTATCTTCGGTTGCGGGGTTTTCAATAACAGATAGAGTTATTGTGTCGCTAACGCCTTCATATCCCTCTACACTAGCGGTTATTGTAACGCTTTCACAGACGGCATTACCTATCACTAGTCCAGTTTGGTCCACACTTGCATAGGTATCATTACTTGATGACCAAATGACATTACCTGAGGCTCCTGTAGGACCAATCTCTGCACTTAACTGCAAAGTGCCACCCACTATTACTTGATTTCCAGGTGCACTAATAGTGATGGTAGATGGAGATGCCTCTAGTGGATTCTCGGAATATGGGACCACAACTGGATATGATCCACCACTTAAATTCGTATGTGCATAAGCTCTAATAGAAGCACCATCTTGAGCAAATCCAATAAATCGTCCATTTGTGGTGCTTTGGACAAACGCCCCACTTCCATCACTTTGTACTTCGTAATACCATGTAGAAGGACTAGAGTCAAGTTTAATGCTAGAATCGCCACCATTTTGGATATATTGCAAAGACCCGCTAGAATTAACAAAGCTTAGTGTACAAGCTCCATCTGGATTATCACCTGTTGCACCAGTAATATAAACATCAGCGGCGCTCGCCCAATTATCGGTTGGATTAAGAGAAGTAGTTCCAGTCGTTGTGCCATCAAAGTACTTGTATGTACCAGAAACCAATGCTCCTAGTTTGTATGTAGGATCAGAACCAATGTTTGGTTCAGGAATCTCTATTTTTTCTGGTTCAGTATAATCTTGTGGCTTTTCAGCATAGGCCACAATATGAGGATAATTTAAATTAGAAGAAGATTGTGCATATCCTCTAAATGAATCATCAGTATAACAGAATAGGCCATATCCAGAAGATGACCCGACTGCAAATAATTCGTTTTCCTCATTCCATACCCAGACACAAGGACTAGTTGATAAAGTTACATTTGCACTAGAACCTGTGTTTGTAATGTATTTGATTGTATTGCCGTCAAGTGTGGCTAACGTACATGAATTTTCTATACCATCATATGGGTTAGCGGTAATATAGACATTCGCTGCCTCATCCCAATATCTCGTTGATTCAAGATGGCTACTTGCGACATTGCCATCAAAGAAGACATAGTTGCCACTTGCATCAATACACCCTAATTTATATTTAGTGTCCGTTTCAACGTTTGGAGCGGGGGCACTTGGCTCTTCTCCTATAGAGACGGTGCACTCTGCTTTGACATCACCATCTGCTTGAGATATACATGTTATCTTACCAGAAACATTATAACCAGTAACACTGATAGAGATTGTATTACCTTCACCGGTAATAACAATGCCTGTATCTGCACTCCAGGTCACATTTTGGTTAGTGGCTTCTTGATTGTTTTTACCATAAACGACGGCGGTAAGTGTTTCACTATCGGTATAGGCATTAGTAAAGGCAATGGTCTCTAAAGATAGACTAATAGAGACAGGTTTAACAACACTATCAATACTTAATGTTACTAGATCATAGGCTAAGAGAGTGGTTTTCTCGTCCTCTTCATACCAGAGGATATAGATAATAGGTTCACCAGCACCTTTTGGTGTAATGTTAAAACCCTCTACACTAGCAAGAGTCTCATCGCTCGATTTAAGTTCAATATATCCTGTTTCTACTTCTAGTAATGATCCATCTTGATATAAGTTATATTCTAGTTCCCTAGTTCCTTCTTCAATTGACCAAGGACTAGAGAGAGCATCACTATTAGTAATACTAATACTATAAGTATGTTCTCCTAGTGCTAGGGTAACACTACTAAAGGCTTCTTCATGACCAAGCCAAGAAACTGAGACAGTAATAGAGTCATATGCTTTTAATGGACTAAGGTAGATACTACCACTACTTATTGATACCCCTAGAGCATCAGATGGATTTACATTAACTTGTATCTCATTATTATTAATTAAGGATGTAACATTTTGCTCTTCTGCGGTTTCACTATCTGGGGTAATACTTATCTTTAACTCTCTAGCTTCATCTCCTAGATACCAAGTTTGTTGTAAGTCTGTTTTATTTAATATTTCTAGTTTATAAACAGGAGCAATAGGTTCTAATATTGTCACCTCAAATGATGTAGTGGCAAGTATATCTTGCCCGCTGACCCAAGAGATATAGACGGTGGCTTCACCCTCTCCTATTGGGATAAGAGTTAAACCATCATTAGTTAAAACACTAGAGGGATTACCTTCTTCGTCTTTAATTTCAATATTTACATTATCACTACTTATATCTATTT
>JAJQAP010000041.1 GCA_021203745.1 Coprobacillus sp. | reverse complement strand
AAAAGGCATCCTATTTCTTAGGATGCTTTTTTGGTCTAAAACTAATAAATCCAAAGACACCGATAAGGATTAACTGTACAGGGATACCTAGAAGCAGTGTGACCCAAATGTTAAAACCTGCAAGTTGTGTCTCTAAACATATACTTAGTAGTGTTGTCCAGATAAAAGCGGTAATAAAAGAGAATAGGAGTGTACTATTCGATCTCCAGTAAATAGGGCAAAGAATAGAGAGAGCAAGTAAAGAGACAGGGATAGCCCAAATAAAGGCCATCCAATAACCAGAATCTGTATACATATAGGTATAAACATAAATGATTGTTGCAATTAACCAAAGAAAGGCCACAAGTAAGGTGGCAACCCATATTTTTCTTGCTAGAGGCATGTTTTGGAGGTTTCTTTTTGGTTTATATGTGTCTTTCTCTGAAAGTGGAGTGACAAGATAATCTAGGTCCACCCCATAAAACTCACAAATTGACTGTAATGTTTCTATATCTGGGAGAGCATCACCCTTCTCCCATTTAGAGATACTCTTATCTGTATAACCAAATTGATCCGCAACTTCTAGTTGTGTTAATTTTGCATTTTTTCTTAGATGTGTGAGATTCTCACCAATTACTTGTCTTATGTTTTCCATAAACGTACCTCTTTTTTTGATACAAGAGTCTACGACTCTATTTTAATTAGACAATTCTAATTTACTCTATTATAAATACTTTTATCAATAGATAAGTATTTATTTCTGTTTTGTTTTAGAGTAAGATTACAATTTACGGAGAAATTTATTATGGCAGAAGATGAAACTTTGACTCCTCCAACTGAGGTTGAAGAAGAACAAGCACCAAAGAAAAGCCATAGAGGAAGAAACATAACCCTCTATATCCTTCTTGGTGTTTTAGTTGTCGCTGTCGGTGTTGCTGTTGGTTTCTTCTCTGGTCAAGCGGCTTTTAACCCCGCTGTAGACTATTCAAGTTATAACATTTACGAACTCGATGACGATTACGCTGCGCTTTATGCAAGATATGAAGCAAATCCCGATGTCTCCGCTTACCAACCTTATGAAATAGCGGATATTGCTCTTTATCAATATGAGCAAGAAGAAAATCACTATTCTGAAGTTTATGGAGATGTTGATGCTGCTATGGATCAAACTACGCATGGTATTTATGTGAAAAATGGTGACAACCTTTTTGCAGAAACTATTTCTAGCTCTTCTCTCTCTGCAGTGGAAACCGCTGTAAGACAATATGAAGATTATGCAAATGGTAGCGTAGTAGAATATAGCGGCAAACCTACAAGTGCCTATGCTGCATCATTTGATGAAACAGGGACAGCTTATACTGAAGATGAATTTATTGATCATTTTGGTAGAAGTCTAACAAGAGCAACCGCTCACATTATCTCTTCTCAAACGGTGACAAGTTCTAAACTTAGTCAAACAGAGGATGGTTATTCTGTAGAAGTCCATCTAGACCCCATTAAAGGAGTCGTCAGATATGTTAGACAAATGGCCGTTTATGGCAATTTATCAAACTTACCAGTCTTCTCTGATGTTTATGTTACTTTTGACCTAGACAGTGATCTTAATTTAGTCTATGCCGAATACCATGAAGAGTATCGAGTGAAGATTATTGGTATTAACTTTAACTGCACTGGTGTAACAAGAGAGTATTACCATTCAGGAGAATACTACGCTATCCCTGATATGGATACGAATGTTACCTATACGTACTAAGGAGGTAACTAGAAATGAAAATTGGAGGTAAAATTGCTATTTACGCCGCTATCTTAGTTGTTTCCTTTGGCGTAACATTTGGGATTATGTATGGGGTAAGACCTGAAGATCCCTATGCAGAAACAAAACAAGATGTTTTAATCAATAACCTATTTGACACACTTGAAGCTTCCCAGCTTGAAGGAAGTGTTGTGGTTAACTCAAATGGTGAAGATACAGTCATTGATTTTGCTGGAACATTAGGACTAGATATCAACAATCTTGATATGGATTCTATCTATGCAGATTTAGTCCTTGATGTTTACTTCCCATATGGTAGTTATTTATCTGCGGGTCTCCAATATGAAGATTCTGTCATTTATCTAGAGTATAATCTTGGTCAAGAAAACGAGATTGATATGTATATGGATATCAATTGTCTAGATGATATATCCCTAGTCACCAGTATGTTAGGGGTTGACTTATCCCTCGAAGGCTTATTAGGTGATTTTGATCTAGATGAAATTGGAGACGCCCTTACTAATATGAAGTATCAAAGAAAGAACTTTGATACTGATCCATATTTCCTTTTATCCCTCTTTGGCGCGGATTTCTATATCGCCACCAACAACAAATACGACTTCCTTGGTCCTATTTGGTCCACAATTGAAACTAATTCTGGATATGTCGATATAGATATTACCATTACCCCATATGAAGGTAGTGAATTAGTGTCCGTTCCATATTCTGCAAGTTGGGTACCACTAGACTTATTAGTAAGTGCCCTTGGAGGAACCCTAACTTATACATACTATGAGTTTACTGGTTCCTTTGATATGAGTATGGATGTTGATTTAGGCCTTGGTTCGCCACTTACTGTGGATCTAGGTTTTGAAAACCTCGTGTTTAAGATGGATCTTTCCAGCGGATTTACTATGGAGTTAGAGTATGATGTTAAGATTACTAAGGTTATGAGCATTATTACCATTAATGGTAATAGCAATGATCACTATTACCTTAGTGAGGAGACTCCAACCGCTTTTGGTTCAACCACTTTGAATTCAAGACATCAATCCATTTACTACGATAGTAGTGATCCTTATATCTATGTGTATAGTGAAGATAATCTAACCCTTAAAGATAAA
>JAJQAP010000080.1 GCA_021203745.1 Coprobacillus sp. | reverse complement strand
GGTTTTCTAGTGCTTTGTGGCCTTTTGCCACTTTAAACTGGCCTGATACAAATGATCCTTTATATAAAAGATACTTCCCTACATCTTTACTTTGTACTGGGTATGATATTATCTTTTTCTGGGTTAGTAGAATGACTTTCCAGTCTTTACATCAAACAGGAAAACCACCATTTAAAACAGTAATTATCCATGGACTAGTCAGAGACGAAAAAGGAAGAAAGATGTCTAAATCCTTAGGTAATGGAGTGGATCCTCTTGAGGTAATTGATAAATATGGAGCGGATGCCCTTAGATATTTCTTAACCACTAACTCTAAAGCGGGTCTTGATATGCGCTACTACGATTCTAAAGTAGCGGCCTCTGCTAACTACCTTAATAAGATCTATAACAGTGCGAGATATGTTTTAAGTGTGCTGCCTAGTGACTTTAAACCAGTGGATGATATATCAAAGTTAAAACTACCCTCTACCCATCAATGGATAGTAAATAAAACAGAACGTTGTATCAAAAAGGTGACATCCTTTATGGAGCATTATAACTTTATTGGGGCCTCTACTACTTTATATGATTTTGTCTACGATGATTTTTGTTCAAGCTTTATTGAAATGAGTAAAATCTATTTAAATAACGATAAATACGATAAAGAAGTTACCTATCAAGTTTTATACTTTACATTAAAGAATATCATTCTAATGATTTCTCCTTTTACTCCTTTTATTAGTGAAGATATATACTTAAATCTCCCTGAGCATTTAGAGAGTATTAACTTAGAAACATATCCAACATACCACTCTAAATACATCAAACCAGAAGTGGATAAAGAAGTAGAAGACTTAGTGAAAAATATCTCCTTTACCAGAGAGTTTAGAGGGGAGAATAACATTAGCCAGTCTGAAAAGATCAAGATGTCTCTTAGTGTTAATACCTCTAAAGACCTAGAGGATATCCTCTATCTATATAAAGAGTTAACCAATACTGAAGAAGTACCACTAAAAAAAGAAAGTGCTACGATTAATAATACAGAAACATTCAATATCTATCTTTATAAAGCAAAACTTACAAAAGAAGAGATAGAAAAAGAGGTCGAAAAGGTTAAGTTTGAAATTGATCGAGCCACAAAACTCCTTTCTAATCCTGGGTTTATCTCTAAAGCTCCAAAAGAAAAGATCGAAGAAGAAGAGAGTAAACTAGCCACTCATAAAGAGCATTTAAAGATCCTTGAAGATCAACTTAAATAAAAAAAGAAAAAAAATTAGGAAGTTTTTCCTTTTACCTGCCTATTTATATAAATAGGAGGTTTTTTATAGATTATGGAAAAATTAACCACTGAACAATTAAAGGAAACAAAACCTGGCGAGGTTTTAACTATAGCCGCTGTGATGGCGGTACTCGCTGCGGCAGTGGTCGCCGCTCTTGTATGCAAGATAGTGATATCTAATTCTGGTTCTGTTTCAATACCAGGTGGCTGGGAATTCTCTTGGGCTTAATGAGCGCCATTAAAGACATCCCAACCTCTCTCCGTCCTAGAGAGAAAGCCATGCGCTATGGACTAAAAACTTTAACGGACATCGAGCTTTTAGCCTTAGTTATTGGTAGTGGCACCAAAGACTGTTCTGCGCTTGACGTTGCACAATCGCTTCTAAAGGATGGAGGGATACTCAAAGTCGGGGAGTTAGAAGTAGAAGACTTAGTGAAGTATAAGGGTATATCAAAAGTTAGAGCGTTAACTCTAGGGGCAATCTTTGAAATAAGTCGACGTTACTTTAAAGAGTTAACAAAAAAAGACGAGGATGAAAGTGTGGATATTGGGGCCCTAATATCCAAATACCAGCGCTACTACACTGGAGAAACACTTGAGCATCTAGTCGTCATTACCCTTAATAAAAAAGGAGGTATTATAAAAGAAACCGAGCTAGTCTCAGGCTCTAAAGATGAGTTAAGTGTCTCCACAAAAGATGTTTTAAAAGAGGTAATAAAAAGAGAAGGATACTCCTTTATTATCATCCATAACCATCCAAGTGGAGACACTCTCCCCTCTAAACTAGATATTACTTTTACCTATCTCTTACTTAATGATTCAGTAAGACTTGGATTAACCCTACTAGACCACATAATTGTTGGTCCTAGCTCCTACTATTCATTTAAAGATAGTGAAAGTGATAACTTAATAAAAAATCCTTGTCTAGATTTATAACTATGTTATAATACTATCGTTGTCGGCTCTTGCTACAACCGCTTAAAAAAGGTTATAAATAGAGAAATCTTACCTTCATAGCGAGTACTTAGAAAAGGAGGGACATATAATGTACGCAATTATCGAGTGCGGTGGTAAACAGCAAAGGGTGGAAGTCGGTTCTCATATATATGTTGAGAAACTTCCAGGAGAAGCTGATAGTGAAGTAACAATCGATAAAGTTCTTTTTATCTCTGATGGGAAAAAGAACACTGTTGGTAAACCCTATATAGAGGGTGCTAATGTCAAAGCCAAGATTGAAAAACAAGGCAAAGAGAAAAAGGTTGTCGTCTTCAAATACAAACCGAAAGTCAACGAAAGAACAAAGACTGGTCATCGTCAGCCTTATACGGAACTCGTCATTGAAAGCATCAATAACAAATGATCAGTGTTCAGTTAAACTATATTAACGATAAGTTTAAATCACTCACTGTCAATGGACACGCTGATAGCGGCCCAGAGGGAGAAGACCTAGTGTGTGCCGCAGTAAGCGCCATTATAACTGGAGGATTTAATTCCATAAAAGACCAAGAGTCCTTCACGATGGAATTAAATAGTGGTAACGCTAAACTTATCGCTAAAACCGATGATATCTTAGAACATGACCTAGTAGTCATCGAAACGATAGTAACATCTCTCGATACGATTAAAGAGAGCTATCCAAAATACATAA
>JAJQAP010000024.1 GCA_021203745.1 Coprobacillus sp. | reverse complement strand
AAATGGCCTGTTGATTATATATCTAGTTATATGAATTCCTTTAATAGATCAATTACAAAAAGTGACTTTCCTGATACTAACTATAAATGCATTTCATAATATATCAAGGTTAGTTAATAGTTCATATAACTGGGGTATCTCCTCTGTTAAAGAGTCATAAACAAATCTAAGATTAACATTCCCATATTCATGAACAATTTTGTTTCTAAGTCCAATAAGATCACCCCATTCTATATCCTTATATTTATTCCTAAATTCTTGGGATAATTTTTTTGTGTTTTCTGATATTTGAGTAAACCTAAACATTGTAATATCTTGTAAATCTTCATCGTTAAATAATCCTCATAAGTTATCCCCTCCATCCTATTGAGGACATTTTCCATATCATTAATTATTTTATTTATGTAATATGTATCTTCTTTTTTGTTATCCATAGATTTTTACCCCATCTAGTAGTATTTCTTTTGCTAGTTCGGGATTATCCTCTATTTGATCTTGATTTATTAGTTCTATCTTTTTATGGAGTGTTTCTCTTATTTCTTCAATAAGACCAAAATAGGATAAACCCGAAACTGAGCTTTTGATAAATAAGCCAACATCGCTATTTTCTGTTGCGTATCCTTTGGCGTAACTCCCAAATAAGTAACACTCCTTTACATCGTATTTCTCTTTAGTAAAGATGGATTGACAGGACTCTTTTATTTGCTTTAAAGAGAGGAGACCATGTTCTTCATCTACATAACCATATTTATCCACTTGATCAAGGATATACTTATATTTAAATGAATCTATCTTTTTATTCTCTTCATAATACTGGTAGGTTCTAAGTGGTATACAAAGATAGTTAGCACACTCCTTTTGAGTTAGTCCTTTTTTTAATCTTGTTGTTTTAAGATCGTTTTCCATACCTTCATTATATGGTTATTTGCGAGTTTGTCAAGGATTGAAGTCGCAATTTATTGCGAGTTGATAAAATAAAAAAGGCGCAAGTTTAAGCAACTCACTCCCCTATGTTGTTATATAAGTTAATTGTAATTTCATGATTTTACCTCCGTAACCTAAATATAAAAAGGAGTTAATATCTTCTCCTTATATATATTTAACTTTCTGAAGGCTTTGCCTTATATTACACTCCCGCACTTGGTTTAGGCGGCGGAACACCTCGATTACAGGCCCCCATTTTGGATAAAGGCAGGGGAACGCCTCGATTACCACTCCACTTTTTGGATAAAGGTAGTGGGACACCTCGAGTACCAATCCACTTTTAGATTCAGGTAGTGGGACACCTCGATTAATGTAGACTCATCGTCTATAAGTATAGTAAGGCATTTAATTTGCTATTGCAATATCTTTATTTATTTATCCTAAGAAGGTGAAGTTTGATGTGTTATAATCACCCGCTTTAATTACATCATCAAACTCCCTCATATAGTCAAAGAGGATATCACATGGGTATTTAGTTAACTCTCCAATAACCTTGTAGTTTTGGATTGAATAGTCAAAATTATCATAGATTCTTGAAGTAGACTGGTGATAATAAATATAGTCATACACTGCGATTGTATATGTATCTGTATAGGTTTGATTTGCAATTGAGGAAGTAGAGTCGGAGTAGTAATAGTTATTATGACCAACTGTTTTAGCCTCTATCCCAGATACCTGCACAATCATCGTTTTATTAAAGAATGGGATTGCATCTAATATTTCAGAGTAAGTAACTTCTCCTGCGTATAGTTTTGCTCTTCCATCGTTAACAATAGCTAGATCAATATCATATCCCTCATTTTCTACATATTCAAACATCGCTTTTGCCATCATATTTGGGACTTCTTTTGTATCAGAGAAGGTGCTGTCGATGGTGCCCGCGAGCTCATTTCCTTTAATTTTTACTTCATTATCGCAGTAATTATCGATTATTTCTCTTGTTTTTATATCTTCTTCATACTCTTGATAGACATTAACTGTTGAGAGATTTTCATATGTATTACAACTTACTTCTCCTTTATTATAACTAAGCTCTATATGAGATAAATTCTGATTATTATTTCCTGAATTAACATAGGGCACTCCTGAGGTTGTGCCTATGGCGGCACTATGGTCGTGGGCGGTAAAGGCAGCGTCTATATATGCTTTACCACTTACATCACTCTCTTTAGAGAGATCTCTTATTGTTCCTCTTTCATCGCTTGTTCCCGCGTGAAAGGAGCAGACCACGATATCACAGTCAAAGACTGTTCTTAGTTTATCGGAATATTCTTTAATAATATTCTCTTCACTTAAAAAGGTGACATCCTCTACCATCGTGGAGGTAATAGAGGTAAATTGACTTCTACCTATTACTCCTATAATGCCTATTTTTAGACCTGCTTTTTCGACAATTGTGTAAGGTCTAACATAATCCACAAGCTCTTCACTATATCTATCTACCACATTAGCGGCAAGAAATGGCACACTTGTCTTTAATGAGTTTTCTCTTATTACTTCTTGTCCCCAGTCAAACTCATGGTTACCTAAAGTAAAGGAGACATAACCAACATCTTCTATAATCTCATTTAAAAGGGCGCCATAATTAAAGTTAGATGCGTAAGTTCCTTGCCAGAGATCCCCATTAGATATAAGGATAGTTTCCCCTTCACTCTTATTTATATTTTCATATATAAACGAGACATATTCAGGCATAGAAGGGAGCGTTTTATTCTCATATTGTGTTTCCTCTATTACTCCATGCTGATCCCCATTTGCATAAAAATCGATAATTACTTCTTCTTCTGGTTTATTCTCTTCTAGGTTAGAAGAGGTCCCCTCACCTAGAGTTATATCAATACCATTTTTATAGACATAGACATTATATGTCCCTGTTTTTAAGACATCTATTTCATTTTTCTCATTATCTAAAGATACATTATTTAAAGTGAATGCTTCTGAAGTCTCGTTATATGTTATGTTAATCGTTGACTCTATCGAGTCCACTTTAA
>JAJQAP010000044.1 GCA_021203745.1 Coprobacillus sp. | reverse complement strand
TTTATTTATTGCAATAAATAAAGGTTTAGTATATTCTTTTAATTGCTAGAATATGGAGGATTAAGATGAAACAAAAAGTAATTTTAATCTGCAGTGTATGTCTTAGTAGAAACTACAGTACAACAGTGAGTTCTAGTGTTCTAGAAAAAGGTAGTATTAACAAGTACTGTCCTAAATGTAATGCTTATACAGAGCATAAAATAAGCAAGTAAAACTCGATGGAGGATTGATTATGGGACCTATAAGAAGATATGCTTCAGGTGTAATTAAAGAAGGTAAAAGAGTCCGTTGGCCAAAAAGAGATGAACTATTTACCTCTATTTTAGTGGTCGTAATAATCGCGATTATCGCGGGTTTAATCCTCTTCTTATGGGACTGGCTTGGTAACACCATCATTCAAGCTATTAATAATTCCTTCCAGCAGATTGTTCCAGTCGTGGAAGAAGTAGCAGAGGAAGCAGAAGGGGCAGTCGGATAATTTAGTATGGCAGAAGAAGACGTCGCAAAAAGAGAAGATATATATGCGGTTACCGATTCATCCACAGATGAATCTGTTGGTCGTGGAGCGTCTTCATCTTCTGGAGAAAAAGCTTGGTTTGTGGTGACTTCTTACTCCACACATGAAGCTAAAGTTAAAGAAAACATCGAAAGAAGAATGCAGTCTATGGGTATGGGAGACCTTATCTTTAGGACCTTCGTTGGTGAGGTTGAAGTCCCAGTCTTAAAAAACGGTGAACCCACAGGTAAAACCAAGATGAAAAACCTTTACCCATCCTATATATTCGTTGAAATGATCATGACCGATAAAGCCTGGTATGTTGTAAGAAACACTCCAGGAGTGACTGGATTTGTCGGATCCTCTGGTAAAGGTACAAAACCATTCCCTGTTCCTAGGGAACAGATGGAACCAGTCTTAAAGAGACTAGGCATTATCGATGAGAGTATGTATGATCGATATAAAGTAGGAGACGCAGTTAAGATTATCTCTGGGCCATTCGATAATACAGAAGGTAATATTATCTCTCTCGACAAAGACTCAGGACAAGTTGAAGTGGAAATCTATTTCTTCGGTCGTCCTTCAAGAGTCACTGTGGAATTCTCACAAATCGAAAAAGCATAAAAATTTTATATACGTATAAGAAAAAAGCCGTCAATTGACGACTTTTTCTTTATGTAATTTTTGTCTAGTTAGTAGCCTTTTGAAGACGTCTTCTTTTCCCCTCATTAATGAAGTTTCGGAAATCATGGATATCTTTCCCTGTTCCTATCACATAGATTGTGTCGCCACCTTTAATGACATCCTCGCCAGTTGGCACAAAGGATTTCCCATCTCTGACGATTAAAACGACATTAATTCCATAGTTATGACTTTGGAATTCGTTTCTTATCCCGATTGGCTCTCTGTTTTCGTTGACCACGATAGAAACAATGGAATACTTATCATCGAGTTTATAGTAATCTCGATAATCTTCATAGACGAGTCTATTAGCAAAGTCGTGTCCTGCATGTTTCTGTGGGCTTATAACCTCGGTCGCTCCAAGCTTTTTGATGATTGGGATATAGTAATCATCATCCACTCTAACTAGTATCGCTGGAACATTAAATTCCTTAAGTAAGACAGTAGCGAGTATTGTTGCTTCCATATTTTCTCCAATACAGACGATAGCAACATCCGCTTCATCAATGCCTAGTTCCTTTAATGCTATCTCATCTGTTGCATTTGCCACAAATACTGTATCAAGAACTGTTGAGATTCTCTCTACATTATCCTCTTTTGAGTCGATAGCGATAACATCCTGCCCTAAATTAACAAGTTCTGTTGCAAGAGCTAACCCAAACTCTCCTAGTCCAATTACCGCAAAAGTTTTCTTTCCTGCCATAATAATTCTCCTCCTATATATTAACCAATTAAGAAGTCTGCTTCAACATAACTATAATGACCTTTTGTCTCTTTATCTAAATCTCTATTAAAGAGTTGTAAGAAGGTCACTGGTCCAAGTCGACCAATAAACATCAATACATCAATGGTGTATTTACTACCTGTAGTTAGGTATGGTGTAATGCCTGTGGATAGTCCACATGTACCAAAGGCACTAAAAACTTCAAAGAACACATCCTGATAGAAGTTTGAATCTAAATCCACAAGAGACTGACTCACCTCTATATAATCCCCCAGCTCTTCATCGTAAACAACCGTACTAATCGCTGAGAGATTTAATTCACATTCAATAATAATAACATAGCATAAAACGATGACAATTAAGGCAATCACAATAAGAGTAAACGCTCTTAAGACCATATTTGATGAGTATCTTCGTTTAAACGCTGTATTTTGTTTTCCTTGTAAAGATCTAAAGATAGAAACAAAGATAACAAAGATGGTGGTGGTTTTTACTCCTCCTGCAGTGGATAATGGACTCCCTCCAATAAACATCCAAATAGCAGAGAATATCTTGCCTCCCATTGAAAGATCCGCTTGATTATAGGTTGCAAAACCCGCTGTTCTTGTGGTGACGCTTTGGAAGAGTGCTTCAAACCAAGTCATATTCCCAAACGCAGTATCCGTTAAAAGGAATAAGAGAAAACCTAATACAAGGAGAACCGCTGTGGTGCTTAATACCACCTTAGTTAAGATATTTAACTGGTGATGTTTACCTTTTCTCCCAATAGAAACAATATCCATGATAACTAGGAACGAGATGCCACCTAATACAATAAGGATCATTGTTACCACTAGTAAGTAGTTATATGCCCATGTAGCCATACCTCCTACTACTGTTCCCTCTACTCTCATAAGGGAAGTAGAACCTAGTATATCAAATCCTGCGTTACAGAAAGATGACACTGAATGAAAGATTGATACCCACACTCCATGGGTCATATTTTCACTAAACGTAGTGAGAAAAACTGGTAAACAGAGTAAAAATCCACATGCCTCAATAATGAGGGTTATCACCACAATTGACCTCACAAAATGTCTCATTTCTCCAATTGAAGATGCTTGGGTGGCTTTTGTAAAGAATAGTCTATTTGACATTCTCATCCTTCCTCTAAAGAGGGTAATAACAAAGGCTAGTAGTGTTAAAAACCCTAAACCACCGATTTGAATCATGACGAGCATCACGATTTGACCAAAGAGGTTATAAGCTTCCACTAGGCCATCCGCCATAACGGACAAACCTGTCACACAAGTTGCGGATACCGCCATAAAGAAGTTATCGTTAAAGTTAGTCCATACACCCTCAGAATTACTTAATGGAGTGCATAGTAAAAATGTCCCTAAAAAGATCATTCCAATAAGGGATAAAATAACGAGTAAGTAAGGTGAGACAATGCGTTCCGTCCTATGATGTTCTCTTGCCATAATTTTTAAACCGCAATTATTTTATTCTTTAAATTCAAATAGTCAATAAAATTTGAAAATAATTATTGATAATTATTCTCTTTTTTGATAACCTTGTACTTGCGTGTTGTAATAACACGTATGTATACGTAAGTATACAAGGTGGAAGAGTGGCGAGTGCTCGTACCACAACACTGAATTAACGATAAGGAGGAAATTCAAGTGAGTAAAAAAATCGCAAAAGTTGTGAAGCTAGAACTTGATGGTGGGGAAGCAAAACCCGGACCAAAACTAGCGTCCGCTAACATCAACATGGCGAAGTTTTGTACCGACTTCAACGCCAAGACTGGTGATAGACATGGGGAAATAGTTCCAGTTATTATCACCGCCTATGAAGACAAGTCCTATGACTTTGTCATCAAAACATCTCCTGTTGCTCCGCTTCTTTTAAAAGCAGCAGGGATTAAAAAAGGTTCTGCAAACTCTAGGACCACAAAAGTTGGTCATGTGTCTAAGGCTCAAGTCAGAGAGATTGCAGAGTACAAGATGCCAGACTTAAACTGCAACGACATTGAAGCAGCGATGAGGGTCATCGAAGGAAGTGCCCGTCAAATGGGTATCGTCGTGGATGACTAGGAGGACTAAATATGAAACGTGGTAAAAAGTATTTAGCCGCCCAGGCTCTTATTGAAAAAGGAAAAATCTATTCTATAGAGGAAGCTTGTGAACTAGTAAAAAAGACATCTGTCACATCTTTTGATTCGACTGTTGATGTCTCCTTTCACTTAAATATCGACCCAAAACAGACAGATCAGTTAGTGAGAGGAACAATCTCCCTTCCCCATGGAAATGGTAAAACCCAAAGAGTTCTTGTGGTAACCGACAAGTATGAAGAAGCTACTGCCGCAGGAGCAGATTATGTCGGTGGAGTGGAAATTCTCGAAAAAATCCAAAAAGAAAACTGGTTTGATTTCGATGTTATCGTCGCCACCCCAAATATGATGGGTGAGCTCGGTAAATTAGGACGTATTCTTGGACCTAAAGGTTTAATGCCTAACCCAAGAACCGGTACAGTCACTAATGATATAGCAAAAGCTGTCGGTGAAATTAAAGCAGGACGTGTGGAGTATCGTACCGATAGAACCGCGAATATGAACGTTTCTATTGCTCGTGCTTCATTTGCCGCTGAGGATATTGCAGATAATGTCCGGGCTCTTGTCGATATCGTTCAAAAGACAAGACCTGCTGCGGTCAAAGGGACATATATCAAAACCGCTTCGATTCATACGACCATGGGTCCAGCGATTAGATTCTCAGTTAATTAATGGTCGAAATTAAGATTTCAATATACCTAAGAAAGTAACGGACATAAAAGTCTTAATCATGTTACCCAGGCATTCATATACCAGTATATTGGATCCTCAAAAAAAATCTAAAAAAGGAGGAAAAGAACATCATGAATCAAGACATCTTACAAGAGAAAAAAGATACTGTTGAAGAGATTGTCGATGAATGTAAAAGCAATAAGACTCTTCTTGTTGCGGAGTATCGTGGACTTACAGTGGCCCAGCTCCAAGAGTTAAGAAGAGCGTTACGTGAACAAAATTCATTTCTCTCAATCTACAAAAACACCCTTGTAACTCGTGCCTTTGATAAACTCAACTACTCCGATGGTAAAGAGCTTCTATCCGGTCCTAACTCCTTCATCTTTAGTGAAGATGAACTCTCAGGAATTAAAGTGGCCACGAAGTATTCCAAACGTTTTGCGGGTAAGCTCGTCATTAAAGGAGCCATCGTCGAAGGTGAGTATGTCGATAAAGACACAGTCAAAGAATTATCAAAACTTGGATCAAAAGATTCACTATACAGTATGTTCTTATCGTGCTTAAACGCACCAATTTCAAAATTTGCGGCTACCGTACAGGCAATCGCAGATAATGCCAAATAATAGGAGGATATAATCATGGCAAAATTAACAAAAGAAGAAATTGTGGCCGCCTTAAAGGAGTACACAATTGTTGAACTAAATGACCTCGTTAAAGCGGTCGAAGAAGAATTCGGTGTTACCGCTGCCGCACCTGTTGCTGCCGCTGCTGCACCTGCTGAAGAAGAAGCTGCTGCTAGTGCAGGACCAACTGAAGTCAGTCTTATTCTTACATCTTGTGGAGCCCAAAAGGTTCAGGTCATCAAAGCGGTTCAAGCGATTACTGGTCTTGGACTTATGGATGCTAAGAAACTCGTCGATGCTGCTCCTACCCCTGTCAAAGAGCATATCTCTCCAGTTGAGGCAGAGGAACACAAGAAGGCCCTTGTTGCCGTTGGCGCGGAAGTTGATATTAAATAACACTTTAAGCTACTCGTAGCATTAATCAACTTCGATAGGGTAACCTATCTAACAAACTAACACGGTTCTTACTTATTTTATATAAGTAAAAACGGACAACATAAAGGAGCCGTATAAAATGAATAGAGACATTGATAAATTAAAAAGATTAAACAATGATCGAGTGGATTACTCTTCGATATCTGGGGACTTACCACTACCTAATCTCGTGGAAATCCAAACTCGTTCATACAATGAATTAATTGATACCGGTCTTGATGAAGTATTTAAAGAGTCTTTCCCTATCGTTTCCTACGATGAGAAACTCGTTATCGAATACTCTTCTTTAAGACTAGGTGATCCTAAACACACAATTCTAGATTGTAAAGCTAACGACTTAACTTATGCCGCGCCTCTTTACGTAACACTTCTCGTCAAACACAACGATACAGGTGAAATCCAAGAATCAGAAGTCTATATGGGTGATTTCCCTCTTATGACTAGCAGTGGAACATTCATCATCAATGGTGCCGAACGTGTTATTGTTAGTCAGCTAGTAAGATCTCCTGGTGCCTATCTTTCTAAAGAAAGTCATTACGGAAGAGAGATGTTTGGCGCGGATTTAATTCCAGGACGAGGAACCTGGTTACAATTTGAAACCGATTTTAATAAGCATCTCATCTTTACAAGAATCGATAGACAGAGAAAGATGAGTGCAACAGTCTTATTAAAAGGACTACTTGGAGTCGAACTATCTAACGATGAGAAAGCGGGATCCACAAAAGAAGACACCGCAATCCTAGATCTATTTGGTTATAACAACGTTTACTTAAATGAAACGCTTTCTAAAGATGATTCCTCTAAGATTAAAACATCTAATGAAGCCTTAACCGATATCTTTAAGAAGATGAAACCTGGTGAACCAGTAACAAAAGAGGGTTATACCTCCTTCCTTTACCAGAAGTTCATGGATCCAAAAAGATATTCCCTTGGTAAAGCTGGTAGATTTAAGTATGAAAAGAAACTTTCTATCTACGATAGATTAAAGGGTAGAGTTCTAGCGGAAGATCTTAAAGATTTAGAGGGTAACACTGTTTACCCACAAGGACATACATTAACAAGCGAAGAAGTCGAGGATTTAAGGGATAAAGAGTTCTTTGAAAACCTCACACAAGTAGCCTATTACTCTAGACTTTATAACCGAAAACTCTCTGATAATGTCTTCGATGATAATGGAGTGCTTCTCTTTGAAAAAGACCATACCTTAACTCCAGAAGATGTTAAGTCTTTACAAGAGAATGACTACTACAAAGAGCTAGAAAACGTCTGTAAGATTAAGATTTATCCCTTAAAGAATAATCCAGTCATTGAGTATGTTGCCCCACAAGTTGCCCTTGTCCATGTCAATAAAGACCTCCATGAAGATATCGACTTCGTCTTTGTAAATATCGTAAGAGTGTACACAAACGAAAAAGTTGCCTGGAATAAAAACAACATATCTACAGTTGTGGGGACAGACTTAAAACTCACCTGCAACGTGATGTCTATCTCTGATATATTTGCAATCTTCTCTTATCTATTAAACGTTATTGATGGTTTTGGTGATACCGATGATATCGATCACCTCGGTAACCGAAGAATTAGATGTGTTGGAGAGCTCATCCAGAATCAGTTTAGAGTGGGCTTAGCAAAAACCGTAAAGACCGCTCAAAAGACGATGTCTGTTACCGATATGACTAACGTTAAACCTAAGGCTTTAATTAACCCTAGACCTTTAACCGCCTCAATTAGAGAATTCTTTGCTTCTAGTCAGCTATCTCAATTTATGGATCAAACTAATCCACTTGCGGAGTTAACAAATAAACGAAGACTATCCGCCTTAGGTCCAGGAGGACTAACTCGAGATAGAGCGAGTAGTGAAGTACGAGATGTCCATGTGTCTCACTACGGAAGAATTTGTCCTATTGAAACTCCAGAAGGTCAAAACGTCGGTTTAATTAATAACCTCTCATCTTACGCAAGAGTAAATAAATACGGCTTTATTGAAACCCCTTATCGAGAAGTAGATAAAGAGCATTGTAAAGTGCTCTCGGATGCTGAGCACTCTCACTATCTATCCGCAGACGATGAAAAGGATAAATACATCGCTGGCGCTAACATCCATATGGCGGAGGATGGCACTATCCTCGATGATAGAGTGATTGCCCGTTATAACGGAGAGGATGTACTCGTTGATAAAGAGAAAGTCGATTATGTTGACGTTTCTCCTAAGCAGATTGTCTCTGTTGCTACCGCTTGTATTCCATTCCTTGAAAACGATGATAACTCAAGAGCCTTGATGGGCGCTAATATGCAGCGTCAAGCTTTGCCTCTTTTAAAGCCAAGCGCTCCTATCGTCGGTACAGGTATGGAGTATCAAATTGCAAGAGACTCAGGGCTTGCGGTAGTGGCTTCCTTTGACGGAGAGGTAACTTACACTGATAGTAAAACTATCAGAGTAAGACCTTACCCAGATAACGAAAGATATACCGATTATGTCTTAATCTCTGAAGTTGATGGAACAGTCACAAAAGTAGATAAAGATGCTATCTATATCCATCCTTCGAAAAAAGGAGCGGATGACGTTTTATATCTACTCAAAGATGAAACATCTGTTAACCGTCATCCAATTGTGGGTGTAGACACAAAGGTTAAAAAAGGCGAGATTATCGCAGAACCTGCATACGTATTACAAAAATTTGAACGTTCCAATAACGGAACATGTATAAATCAAAGATCAATTGTTCATGTTGGTCAAAAGATTAAGAGGGGCGATATTATCGCTGATGGTCCAGCGATGGATCATGGTGATCTAGCCCTCGGTCAAAACGTCGTTATTGCCTTCATGCCTTGGAATGGTTATAACTACGAAGACGCGGTCATCATGAGTGAAAGACTCGTAAAAGATGACACATATACATCCATCCATATTGAAAAATATGAACTCGAATGCCGTACTATCCCTAAACTAGGTGATGAAGAGATTACCGCGGATGTTCCTAATGTCAGCGCGGAAGCTAAAGCTCACCTCGATGAAAATGGTATTATCACCATTGGCTCAGAAGTTAAAGAGGGTGATATTCTCGTCGGTAAAGTCACACCTAAAGGTATTAGTGAACCTACCCCTGAAGAAAAACTCTTAATGGCCATATTTGGAGAAAAGACTAATGAGGGTAAAGATGCCTCTCTTAGAGTCCCACATGGTGGGGCGGGAATTGTGATTGATGTCAAAGTGGTGAGAAGAGAAGGTAAAAACAGAGATGTTGAACTCGCTCCAGGAGTGAATGAAGTCGTTAGAGTGTATATCGCTCAAAAACGAAAGATCTCCGAAGGTGATAAGATGTCTGGACGTCATGGTAATAAGGGTGTTATCTCTAAGATTTTACCAGAATCCGATATGCCATTTTTACCAGATGGCACCCCAATAGATATCATGCTTAACCCATTAGGTGTCCCATCTCGTATGAATATCGGTCAGATTCTTGAATCGCACGTTGGACTAGCTCTAAAAGAGTTAGGGTATAAAATAGCCACTCCAGTCTTTGATGGAATTACTAACGATGAAATCTTTGAACTCATGAAAAAAGCGGGCATTGATGAAGATGGTAAGACTGTTTTATACGATGGTCGAACCGGAGAAAGATTTGATGAAAGAATCAATGTCGGTGTCATGTATATGATTAAACTTGTCCACATGGTCGATGATAAACTCCATGCCAGAGCCACCGGTCCATATTCACTTGTTACTCAACAACCTCTAGGTGGTAAAGCCCAAAATGGTGGTCAGAGATTTGGTGAAATGGAAGTCTGGGCTCTTGAAGCATATGGAGCCGCTCATGTATTACAAGAAATTATCACCATTAAATCCGATGATAGAGTGGGTCGAAGAAAGACCTATGAAGCGATCATTAAAGGTAATGAAATACCTAAACCTGGTATCCCTGAAGCCTTTAGAGTGTTAGTGAAAGAGCTTCAAGGTCTCGCTCTCGATGTCAAACTCCTCGACCAGAATGGAGAAGAGATTGATATGGATGAACTCGCTCGAGAAGAGGATAAAGAGGAGCGTAAAGTAAACGCTTCCATTAGACAGATCACTGGTGAAGAAGAACAGATGAGTGCGGAAGCAGCTCTCGCCAGTGGTGAATTTGAGGAATAAGGAGGTAACTTACGATGGCATACAATACGAAAAAGATCAGTGCAATCTCTGTTGGACTCGCCTCTCCTGATACAATCAGAAGTTGGAGCCACGGAGAAGTCACAAAACCTGAAACAATCAACTATCGAACACAAAAGCCTGAGGAAGATGGCCTCTACTGTGAAAGGATCTTTGGTCCTAATAAAGACTACGAATGTCACTGTGGTAAGTATAAGAAAATAAGATACGCCGGCAAAGTATGTGAAGTTTGTGGTGTGGAAATTACCTCTAGAGAGGTAAGACGAGAGAGAATGGGTCATATTGAACTCGCCTCTCCTTGTACCCATATTTGGTATTTAAAGGGAGTGCCTTCTCGTATTGGACTAATCCTAGAAATATCCCCAAAGAGTCTAGAAGAAGTTGTTTATTTTGCCGCGCATATCTGTCTAAATCCTGGAAAAGGCACGGTGATTAAATATAAAGACATCATCAACGAAAAGAATGGACGTGAACTCTTTATTGGAGCGATAAACGAAATCCTTAAAGATGAAGCAACCTTTGGTGTTGTTTTTGATACCGATGAGTATGTTGAAGGAGAGGCACTTATTGAGAAACTCTCTAACCCTGGTGAAGTCTTTGATTTCCAAAGCTGTGCGAACTATTTAACGAAGCACGCAGACGCTTCCTTTAGTGAAGGAGCGGAGGCTATCAAACAACTCTTAAGTGAAGTTGATCTTCAAAAAGAGTTTGATGATTTAAACGCTAAATGTAAAGACGCCACTGCGCAAAATAGACAGAAATATACAAAACGTCTTGAAGTAATTGAGTCATTCATGAAGTCAAACAATAAGCCAGAATGGATGGTTCTCGATGTTATCCCAGTGATACCACCAGACCTAAGACCAATGCTTCAACTCGATGGTGGTCGTTTTGCTACCTCAGATTTAAACGATCTCTATCGTCATGTTATTTCAAGAAATATCCGTTTAAAGAAACTCATCGAGATGAAAGCTCCTCAAGTCATTCTCATGAATGAAAAGAGAATGCTACAAGAAGCTGTCGATGGCTTAATTGATAACGGAAGAAGAAATAAACCAATTACTGGACCTGGTGGAAGACCATTAAAGAGTCTTTCTAGCGCCCTAAAGGGTAAACAAGGTCGCTTTAGACAAAACCTCCTCGGTAAGAGAGTCGATTATTCAGGTCGATCCGTTATTGCGGTTGGTCCAGATTTAAAGATGTATGAGTGTGGACTCCCTCGAGAGATGGCGGTTCAACTCTTAAGACCATTTATCGCCTCAGAACTCTTAAAGAGAGGATACGCTACGGCACATAAGCAAGCGGATAAGATTATCGATCGATACGATGATGTCGTCTTCGATATCCTTGAAGAGATTATCTCTAAACATCCAGTCTTATTAAATAGAGCCCCAACTCTCCATAGACTAGGAATTCAAGCTTTCCAGCCTAAACTCGTCGATGGTAGAGCAATAAGACTCCACCCACTTGTGTGTACTGGATTTAACGCTGACTTTGATGGTGACCAGATGGCGGTCCACGTGCCTTTAAGTAAAGCGGCCCAAGAAGAAGCCCTTGACTTAATGCTTGCCTCAAATAATATTCTCGGTCCAAAAGACGGGGAACCAATCGTCACTCCATCTCAGGATATGGTACTAGGAAACTATTACCTAACTGGAGAAATCTCTAAAGATGAACTTCTCGAAAGAGCAAGACTCTACAAAGAAAGAGGAGAAGAAGATCAAGCGGAACTCTTTGAGCTATACGCGGAAAGTGAAGGTAAAGTCTTTAAGAACGTCGATGATGTGCTTCTTGCCTATGATACAAAGCAGATTCATCTTCAAACTAGAATTGCTATCCTCGGCAAAGGATTAATGAAATCTATCTTTACTGAAGAGCAAAATAATTCATATCTCATTACAACAGTAGGAAAGGTTATCTTTAACCAGATCTTCCCCACTGACTTCCCATACCTTAATAAGGTATCTTCAAAAGATTTCTATGGTGATACCGGTGATAACTTCTATCCAAAAGGAACAGATATTAAGTCAGTCATTGCCGAAACCCCATTACATCAACCATTTAGAAAGAAAGAGTTATCCAAGATTATCGATGAAATCTTCCAGCGTTATGATCGTCAAGGAATACCAAAGACCGCCGCGGTCCTCGATAAGATGAAAGACCAAGGATTCAAATTTGCCACAACCGCAGGATTTACCGTTGCTCTCTCTGATATCAAGATGCTTGAAGGTAAAAATGATATCGTCGCAAAAGGTGATAAACAAGTCGAAGAGATTGAACAGTGGTATAAGGAAGGCTTCCTTACCTCTTCTGAACGTCATAATCAAATCGTCTCTGCTTGGTCAAAAGTCACCGATGAGATTAAGGATGATTTAACTCATCAATTTGAACAGGATAAACATAATCCTATCTACATGATGTCCGATTCTGGAGCGAGAGGTAATATCTCAAATATTGTCCAGCTCGCTGGTATGAGAGGACTCATGGGTAATACATCAGGTGAAACGATTGAAATCCCTGTTAAGTCTTGTTTCTGTGAAGGACTATCAGTCTCAGAGTTCTTTATTGCCACACACGGTGCGAGAAAATCTGGTTCTGATACTGCGTTAAAGACCGCTGACTCAGGCTACCTTACAAGACGTCTAGTGGATGTTGCTCAAGACGTCGTTGTCAGAGAAGTCGATTGTGGAACCCATAGAGGTTTTGAAGTATCCGATATTGTGGATACCGCAAGAGACGTCGTTATTGTGCCTCTCTATAACCGACTTGTTGGTCGATATGCCTTAAACGATGTTGTTAATCCTGAGACAGGAGAAGTCATTGTTCCTGGTAATACGATGATTGAAGAAGCACAAGCTCGCGCGATTGTCGACGCTGGTATTAAGAAAGTTACTATTAGATCACTCTTTGGTTGTGAAACTAAGGATGGTGTCTGTGTACACTGCTATGGTCGATGCCTAGCAACCGGAAGAGAAATCAATGTCGGTGATGCTGTTGGCGTGATGGCTGCTCAATCTATCGGTGAACCAGGTACTCAGCTAACCCTTTGGAACCACAGACTTGGTGGTGTCGCGGGTGGCTCTGATATTACTCAAGGTCTTCCAAGAGTCCAGGAACTCTTTGAAGCGAGAAAACCAAAAGGTGAAGCGGATATCTCTGAGATCAGTGGTACTGTCACTAACATCGTTGAAAAAGAAGGCCACTATGTCGTTACCATTAAAAACGACCTTGAAGAGAAGACCTACACCACAACATATGGTAATAAGCTCCGTGTGAAGAAAGGTGATCATGTCCATAATGGTGGCAAGATTACCGAAGGTGCAATTAATCCTAAGAAACTCCTTGAAGTCTCTAATGAAACCGCTGTGGAAAACTACATCGTCAAAGAAGTGCAGAAAGTCTATTCCGCCCAATCTATTGCGATTAGTGATAAGCACATTGAGGTTATCATTAGACAGATGCTCAATAAGGTCTTTGTTATCGATAGTGGTGATACAAACTTACTATCAGGGACGAGAGTGAGTCGTCAAAGAATCACCGAGGAAAACGAAAAAGTCTTACTTTTGGGTAAACGTCCTGCCCTTTTCCAGCCTCTCATTCTTGGTATTACTAAAGCCGCTCTTGAAGTGGATTCCTTCCTCTCCGCTGCTTCATTCCAGGAGACAACAAGAGTCTTAACCGATGCTTCGATTAAAGGTAAAGTTGATCATCTCCATGGCTTAAAGGAAAACGTCATTACTGGACGTCTAATCCCTGCCGGACGTGGTCTACTCTCCGATGAAGAGGAAGAAGCTATAATCTCTGACTTCTCTGTTGAGAAGAA
>JAJQAP010000039.1 GCA_021203745.1 Coprobacillus sp. | reverse complement strand
TTACCCGTCCCGCGGATAAAGAAGTAAGAAGTTGGGATGAAGTTCCTGAAACAATAAAGAATACCTTTAATAAACTAGGTATTCCAGAAGCAGAAGCTCAGTATTTAAGTGGTGTGGCCACTCAATACGAATCAGAGATGGTTTATCACAATATGCTTAAAGAGGTAGAAGATAAAGGAGTTATCTTTATGTCTACTGATATGGGACTTAAACTATTCCCAGATCTCTTTAAGAAGTATTTTGGAACAGTAGTACCAATGAATGATAATAAGTTTGCAGCGTTAAACTCCGCTGTTTGGAGTGGCGGATCATTTATCTATGTACCGAAGGGAGTTCATCTTGAAAAGCCTCTTCAATCTTACTTTAGAATTAATAATGAAAAATCAGGACAATTTGAAAGAACGCTTATAATTGTGGATGAAGGAGCATCTGTACATTATGTAGAAGGTTGTACCGCTCCTATATATAGTAAAGATTCTCTTCACGCTGCAGTGGTAGAAATTATCGTTATGAAAGATGCTACATGTAGATACTCTACAATTCAAAACTGGTCTGATAATATTGTTAATCTTGTGACAAAACGGGCAAATGTCTATGAAAACGGCACCATGGAATGGATAGATGGTAATATCGGTTCTAAGATGAATATGAAATATCCTGCTTGTATATTAAAAGAACCATACGCCAAAGGAACATGTATTTCTATCGCGGTCGCTGGTAAAGGTCAGTTCCAGGATGCTGGAGCTAGAATGATACATGAAGCTCCAAATACAACCTCAGATATTGTTTCTAAATCTATCTGTAAAAATGGTGGTCAAGTTAACTATAGAGGAACCGTAAGAATTAATAAAAACGCAGTAAACTCAAAAGCACATATTGAATGTGATACTTTAATTCTTGATGGACTATCAAATAGTGATACGATTCCTGTCAATGAATGCGCAAACAATTCATCATATATCGAACATGAAGCGACAGTTTCTAAGATTAATGCGGAGCAACTCTTCTACCTCATGAGTAGAGGGATAAGTGAAGAAGATGCGACATTAATGATTATCATGGGATTTATAGAACCATTCTCGAAAGAACTTCCAATGGAATATGCCGTTGAACTTAATCAGTTAATTAAGATGGATATGGCAGGGTCAGTTGGATAATGGATACAGATTATGACGTTATAGTTGTCGGTGGTGGTCATGCCGGTCTAGAGGCCGCCTTTAGCTGTGCTCATCTAAATCATAAGACTCTTTTAATCACCCTTAATTTTGAAAAGATTGGTAATATGCCTTGTAACCCATCAATAGGTGGATCCGCGAAAGGAATCGTCGTTAGAGAAATCGATGCACTTGGAGGTATGATGGGAAAAATTGCCGACTTAAATTATCTCCAAATGAAAATGTTAAACATGGGTAAAGGCCCAGGAGTGTGGAGTTTACGTAGTCAACAAGATAAGTTAATTTATCCAAAAAATATGCAAAATGCCGTCAAAAACTGTGAAAATCTCACATGTATTGAAGCAATGGTGGTGGATTTAATCCATGATGATAACTCTGTAAGTGGGGTTATTTTAGAAACTGGAGAAAAAATAAAAGCAAAAGCCACAATCCTTACAACTGGTACATATTTAAAAGCTCAGACATTTAAAGGAATGGAGAAAAAAGTAGAGGGTCCAGAAGGAGAAAGAAGCGCAGTGGATTTAAGCGAGACTCTAAAAGGTATGGGTTTATCTTTGTACCGCTTAAAAACTGGCACCCCTCCAAGAATTGCTCGTGAATCCATTGATTTTTCTAAGGCCAAATTAGAACCTGGCACCCCAGGAAACTTAGCATTTTCCTATGAAACTAAGAAATTTGTTCCAATTGAAGATCAAATAAACTGTTATTTAATCTACACCACTCCAAAAACACACAAAATTATTCGTAAGAATCTTAATAAGAGTGCTCTTTATTCTGGTCAGATTCAAGGAGTCGGTCCTCGATATTGCCCATCTATTGAATCAAAAATTGTTAACTTTCCAGATAAAGAAAGACATCAACTCTTTCTAGAACCCGAGTCATTATATACGAACTCGATTTATTTGCAGGGTTTTTCAACATCGATGGATAAGAAAACCCAAGAGAAAATGGTTCACTCTTTACCTGGATTCAAGAAGGCTAAATTCTTAAAGTACGGTTATGCTATAGAATATGATGCCATTAGAACAGAAGAATATGATGCGACACTCGCCATCAAAAAATATAAAGGTCTTTATATAGGTGGACAAATTTGCGGTACATCTGGATATGAAGAGGCAGCAGGTTTAGGTCTTATGGCGGGCATTAATGCTTCTCGTTATATTGAAGGAAAAGAACCAATCATCTTAAAAAGAGATGAATCCTATATTGGAGTGATGATTGATGACCTTGTGACTAAAGGCACAGAAGAACCTTATCGTCTTCTTTCTTCTAGAGCAGAGTATCGTTTATTACTTCGACATGATAATGCGGATATGCGTCTTACTAAAATTGGACATGATATCGGTCTTATCAGTGATGAAAGATACAATTATTTCTTAGGTAAGCTAGATAGAATTAATGCCGCACAAGATTTAATCTCTAAAACAAGTGTTAAACTCAATAGTGATTTATCAGCGTATTTGAAAGAATTAGGATACGATGATGATAAGGGATCGGTAAACGCTAAAGAGCTCATCAAGAGACCTAATGTAAAACTAGAAAAACTCCTACCATATATTGATAAGATCGATAGCATTCATCTTACCGAAGAGGAAGTAGAAGAAGTTGAAATATTAATTAAGTATGAGGGTTACATTAAGAAGCAAGAAATCGATGCAGAAAAAGCCCGCAAACTTGAAAACCTTGAAATTCCGCAAGATATAGATTATTTTCATATTGAGGGTTTAGCTCTTGAAGCGAGACAAAAACTCGACAAGGTTAGACCTAAAAACATTGGACAAGCATCGAGAATTTCTGGTGTTGATCCAAGTGATATTTCAATCCTAATTATGACTTTAAAAAGGGGAAGCAAATAATGATTAGTAAAGAAAATTTATTCGAAGCATTTTCAAGAGAGGGTATAAATCTTAACGATTATCAAGCAGAACAGTTAGCGCTTCTTGCCAATAAAACTCTCGAAGTTAATGAACATATGAATTTGACTGGAATTAAGGATGAAGCGACTTTTGTTTCAAAGATGCTCGTCGACAGTGCAATTCCATTAAAATTTATAAACTTCTCTAATGCGAAAGTATTAGATGTTGGAACTGGTGGTGGTTTTCCAGGATTAGTCCTTGCAATTCTTTATCCTGAAGGATCATTTACTTTAATCGATTCCACAAAAAAGAAGATTGCCCATTGTCAGGATATGGTTGATCTTTTAAAGCTAAATAATGTCACGTGCATTGCTGATAGAGTGGAGGATTATTTTCATGGGAAAAACCGTGAAACATTTGACTATATTCTCGCTCGTGCGGTCACCGATATTAAGACTCTTGTTAAGTACTCCGCTCCAATCTTAAATAAAGATGGAAGACTAGTTGCTTATAAGGGTTTAGATTATGAAGAAGAGATAAAAGCGGCTAGTAGAGCCTTCAAGCAAAATCATCTCGATGTAATTTACGTAACTCGTTATAGTCTATACGACTTTCCTGACGAAAAACGCTACATTATTCAGATAGCGAAAAAATCTGCATAGTTTTTTATTTTTTGACATAAATAAAATAAATAAATTATAATTTAGACAATGACCAAAGTTATTGCAATCGCCAATCAAAAAGGTGGAGTGGGTAAGACGACTACTTCAATTAATTTAGGTGCAGCTTTGACTCACTTTGGTAGAAAAGTACTAGTTATCGATATGGATCCACAAGGAAATTGTTCGAGAGGACTAGGTCTCGACATTACTTTAATTAACAAGTCTATTTACGATGTTTTAGTGGGAAATTGTGATATTAACAATGCAATTCGCAAGGTTTTTAAAAATTTAGACATCATTCCATCTAAGTTAATTCTTGCATCTCTTGATGCTGAAATTTCAAATAAAGTCCTAGATCCATTCGCTATCCTTAAGAATGCATTACATTCTCTTAAAAAGGGATATGACTATGTTATAATCGACTGTCCTCCTTCTCTAGGACTCCTCACTTTAAATGCCCTTGTAGCCTCCAATTCAATCATTATTCCTGTGCAATGTGAATACTTTGCTCTTGAAGCAGTCGCTCAAATTTTGTCCACTGTTTCACAGATTAAAACAAATAATAATCCTGATCTTAGAATTGAAGGATTCCTCCTTACCATGTATGAATCTAAGTATCAACTTTGTAATGAAATATCTCAGCAGATACGTTCACTTTTTGCGGAGTCTACCTTCCAGACAGTTATTCCAAGAAATATATCTGTTCCAGAGTCTAATGCAAAAGGACTCCCTGTTACTATATATAAACCATCATCTCGATGTGCTCTTGCATATTTCTCACTTGCTAAGGAAGTGATGGATCATGAGTAAAGAAGATGATGAAAGGATTGTTACTAAATCCCTTTCATCTTTAATAAAGAGATTCTCCTCGGTTAATGTCGTTGAGAATATTGAAAAGGAGTATTCCAATTCCTTTCATAGTGCAATTGCTATCTCGCAAATTGATGATCCCTCTTTTATTCGCAATGTCAAAATCAATCAAGAAGACTTAAATCGAGAAATCGAAAGAATTGGTGATGAAGTATTATCCCCAATGGTGGTGGTTAAAACTGAAGATAGATATGAAATAGTCTATCCAAGAATTATCTACTATGCCGCTAAAGAAAAAGGGATAGAAGGATTAAACTGCTTTGTTATCGATGTCAGTGAAGAAGAAAAACTCTTCTTAATGGCCACTCATATGAAAAACGATAAGGAATCTTCTGTTGTGGAACTATCCTATGTATTAAATCGTTTGTATCGCCGCTACCACATCTCTCAAGAAGAGATTGCAGAGGCTATGTCTTGGTCAAGAAGTCAGGTTACAAATGTTCTTAGAATTAGAAAATTACCTCAAAGTGTCATTAATCATTTAATTGATAGAGATATATCCCTAGGTCATGTTAGAGCCCTTATGACACTTAAAGATGAGCAAATTATTGAGTATACAAACTATATTATTGATCATAATCTCTCTGTTAGAGATACAGAAAAGATGATCTACTCCTTAAAACATAGTTTTAATTATGATGCCTCAGAAGATGCTATTAGACAAATCTACAATTGTAATGTTCAAATAAACAGCAACAAAATCACTCTATCCTTTAAAAATGATAAGGATTTTAAAAAAGGACTCCGTAAATTATCACGTCGTCGCAGAAGCAAAGACTTGATTAGCGACGAAAATGATATATAATATCATTAACTTCAGGGCGATGGTGAAATTCCTCGACTGGCGGTATACCCCGCACGCGAAAGCAGAACTTGTGAAATTCAAGTGGCAACAGTTAAAGTCTGGATAAAAGAATGTGTTTAATATTCGTATCGCTCTGAATGGAGTGATATTTTTTATGTCAGGTTGGAATCAAGCACGTATCATTATTGGAGCGGTCGCCCTCGTTCTAATTTTACTTGCTCTTCTTGTTAGAGGAGTACATTTTAAGAACCACATGACCGTACGTTTTATTACACGTACAGCGATTTTTAGTGCCATTGCCGCGGTCTTATATGTTGTTCCCTTTCTCCATATACCACTCCCTATATTCCCTAGTTTTTTAGAGATTCATATCGATGAAATACCCGCGTTAATCGCTTCTTTTGCTTATGGTCCTTTAATGGGAACCTTTGTTGTTATCGTTAAGACCTTAGTAAAACTTCCTTTTACCACAACACTAGGAGTGGGAGAGTTAGCAGATCTTATTTATGGTCTTGTCTTAGTTATACCTGCGGGTTTCTATTATAAACATCATCGCACCTTTAAAGGATGCCTTGTCGCTTGTCTAATCGCTGTGGTCCTTCAGGTTGCCGTAGCCTCTATTATTACCTCGTTCCCAATTCTAGACTTCTACATGTTTGTGATGGGATTTAGTGAAGAGCAGCTCCTCTATATGTGTCAACTTGTTAATCCAAATGTCACATCACTGGGTTGGACATTCTGTTTATGGGTCGCTCTTCCCTTCAATCTGCTGAAGGATGCAATTGTCGTGGTGGTCACACTTTTACTATACCGTTCTATCCATCGTATGGTGGAGAATGCTAAGAAAGAGTAAAATAAAAAATCTTTTTATTTTCTTCTATAAAAAAGGGTCCATATTTTGTATAATACTATCAAGGTTTTTAAAGTGGAGACGCGAAAGGAAAAATACGCTGATTATCGAGCCTCAATACTATCCGGTAATGACGATATTTTAAAACCCACTGAAACAGAAGAAGACTCCACGAATACCAGAGTTGATTTGAATCCATCTCCATTAACGATTAATGATGTCATTAAATCAACGGATGATGACGATAACAAATTTGTCAAACAACATAGAAAAGAAAGAATCCTTTGGGCATCAATCATCATCTTAATTGTGGTTGTTGTCGCAGCAATACTCGCTATTGTAGGGATTCTCTTATTTTAGAGAGGTCAAGTATGAAAGTATCAATTGCTATCGATGGTCCTGCTGCTGCTGGTAAAAGTACCGTGGCAAAGATTGTCGCCAAACGTCTAAACATTACCTATATTGATACCGGTGCGATGTATCGTGCTTATACTTGGTATTGCCTTGAAAATGGAATCAATTGTCAGGATGAAGCAGCATGTGTCGCGGTTATTGACAAAGTTCATATTGAACTCCTAGAAAATGAAGTGGTTTTATGTAACGGCACTGATGTAACAGAGGTTATAAGAGAACCATATGTCTCCTCTCAAGTTTCTTATATTGCTTCCTATAAAGATATTCGTTTAGCCCTTGTTGATTTACAAAGAGAGATGGCGAGAAATAAATCCGTTATCATGGATGGAAGAGATATTGGAACCTATGTTTTACCAGATGCCGATATTAAGATCTATCAGATAGCATCTGTGGAAGAGAGAGCCACAAGAAGATACGATGAAAACGTCCAAAAAGGAATAGATTGTACCCTTGAAAGTGTTGAAGAGGATGTGAGAAAGAGAGACTATATCGATTCCCATAGGGATTTTGCTCCCTTAAAACCCGCTCCTGACTCAATTTTAATTGATACATCCTTTATGAGTGTTGAAGAAGTGGTAAACACGATTATCGATATCGTAAATAAAAAAGTCAAAGGGGAGAGTGTTAATGAATGATGCTAAACCTACAGTTGCAATTGTCGGTGCCCCTAATGTTGGTAAATCTACCATCTTCAATCGTCTCCTTGGAGAAAGAAGGGCGATAGTGGATGACACCCCTGGTATCACCAGGGATAGATTATATGGGGTAGCGACATGGAAAGATCGCTCCTTTTCTTTAATTGACACTGGAGGGATTGAACTAGCGGATCATCCCTTCCAAGAACAAATCCGTATGCAAGCGGAAATCGCTATCGAAGAAGCAGATGTCATCGTCTTTGTGGTGGATGGTGAAATGGGTCTTACCGACGATGATATGGAAGTATCAAAAATATTAAGAGCCTCAGGGAAGGCAATTATCTTTTGTGTCAATAAAATCGATGACGTAACGCATATTGGTGACGCATATCAGTTTTCTCGTTTAGGTTTAGGAGACCCAATTGTTCTCTCTTCTTTACACGGCGTGGGTATTGGAGATCTATTAAATAAGATCATTGAACTTTTACCTGAAGAGATTGTAGAGACAGAAAACGAAGGGACAACATTCTGTATTATAGGTAGACCTAATGTTGGTAAATCATCACTCGCTAACGCAATCCTAAAAGAAGAAAGGGTAATTGTATCCCCAATAAGCGGCACTACTAGAGATGCCATTGACTCCTATTTTGAAAAAGATGGGGAGAAATATACCCTTATAGATACTGCAGGACTTAGAAAACGAGGCAAAATCTACGAGTCAATAGATAAGTACTCGGCAATAAGAGCGTTGAAAGCCATTGAACGAAGTGATATTGTCGTCGATGTTATCGATGCCGCGGAAGGAATTGTAGACCAAGATAAACACATCCTCTCCTATGCGACAGACTTAAAGAAAGGAATTATTCTCGTCTTAAATAAATGGGATCTTGTGGATAAAAAAGCTAATCCAATGGAAGAGTATAGGAAAAAGGTTCAAAACGAGTTTAAGTTTATCCCATACGCTCCAATAGTGTTTTTAAGTGCTTTAACTAGATCTAGACTAAATACATTCTTTGATGCACTCAAAAAAGTAAGTGTTGCCTATCATACAAGAATTACGACAGGTTTATTAAACACTATCATCCATGATGCAGTGGCCCTTAATGAACCTCCATACTTTAAAGGAGGGAGACTTAAAATACTCTATGCTACTCAGGTTAGTACCGCTCCTCCAACCTTTATGTTATCGGTGAATAATCCTGATTTTATGCACTTTTCCTACCAACGTTATCTAGAAAATCAGTTAAGAAGCGCTTTCAATTTTGATGGCACACCAATAAGGTTTATATTAAAAGGAAGAAGGGAGAAAGATTTATGAAATTTGGTGTAATAGGTGGTGGAGCGTGGGGAACAACGCTTGCCCAAGTTTTAGATGATAATGGATATGAGGTAATTATCTACTCTAATAGAGAGATAGATGTTTACTCCATTAATAATGAGCATCGAAATATTACATATTTCCCTGATAATTATCTAAGTGAACATATTAAGGCGACAACTTCTTTAGAAGAAGCAGTTAAAGATAAAGATGTTTTAATTCTTTCAGTACCCACTGTGGCCTTTAAATCAGTCTTAGAGCAAATTGAGCCTTTACTCACTAAAAAAGTACTTCTAATTAACACCGCAAAAGGGTTTGATGTGGACACAAATGATCGTCTTTCTGAAACAATTCGAAAAATAATTCCAGAGACTAAGAGAGAAGAAATTGTCTCATTGATTGGGCCAAGTCACGCGGAAGAGGTCATAATTAGAGACCTTACTTGCATCTGTGCAGTATCAAAAAACAAGACAATAGCCAAAAAAGTTGCTAAAATATTTTCAAATAGTTATTTTAGAGTCTACACAAATGACGACGAAGTCGGTAGCGAGCTTTGTGCAGCAATGAAGAATGCCATCGCTATCGGTTCAGGAGTCCTTGAAGGACTTGGTTATGGAGATAATGCTAGAGCTGCTTTATGTACTCGGGGTCTAGCTGAAATAACAAAATTTGTTCTCGCTAGTGGTGGCAAAAAAGAAACGCTACTAGGACTTACTGGACTTGGCGATTTGGTGGTTACCTGTTATTCCCGTCACTCCCGTAACTTTTGTGCAGGAGAAGAGATAGGAAAAGATGATGACGCCACGCACTTTCTTGAGACAAACACAAAGACTGTGGAAGGGTTAAAGACAATTGAAGTAGTCAAACGACTTTCCGATAAGATGAATATTGAACTTCCAATCATCGATGCCCTCTATCAAATCATCTACTCTAAGGCTCGTCCTTCTCAGCTTATATCTTCATTGATGAATCGACCTTTGAAGAGCGAATAATATCTCTTTACATACATATTTCTAATTTATTGTCTATTTAAGGAGCGTTATTATGGACAAACTAAATAAAAGCGATTTAGTGAATGTTCTTTATATGGATGGTGGACTACTAAAAAAAGACGCAGAAACTGCTGTAGACCTAGTTTTTAGCACGATTGAGAGATCTTTAATTGACGGAAATGAGGTAAACATTTGTAACTTTGGCACTTTAAGTCCAATTACAAAGAAAGCCCGTATAGGAACCGATCCCATTTCCCATAAACAAGTGACACTTCAAGAGACAAAGACCGTTTCCTTTCATCCTTCAAGGACATTTAAGGAAAAATTGAACTCTTAACTTTAGTTAATTCTTTTATTTTTTCTTTCTAATTTATAGAATAATAGATATGGATGGTATCAATTTTTTCCTTGAATTAACAAACAAATTTAAAGACGCGGGATATTCCTTTTTTATGGTGGGAGGGACAGTCCGTGATTTTATTATGTATAAAGAAGTCGGAGACTATGATATCGCAACAGATGCCACCCCAGATGAAGTGGTGGTTATCCTAAAAGATTATAGTTTTGATGCCTCCTTTAAAAAGTACGGAGTTATTACTCTTAAAAAAGATGGTATTAGATATGATATCGTCACCTTTAGAAAAGAGTTTGTCTATACTGATTATCGTCATCCAGCGATAATTGAATACGTTAAAAGCATGGAAGAAGATGTCGTAAGACGTGATTTCACAATCAACGGCCTATATATGGATGATAGGTTTAAAATCTATGATTTTGTTGGTGGTCAAAAAGACATTGAGAATAAAGTTATCCGAACAATTGGTGACCCAAGAGTAAGAATAACTGAAGACCCTCTTAGAATATTAAGGGCAATTAGATTCTCTTTAACACTCGGTTTTTCTATTGATCCAGATTTAGAACAGGCCATTAAAGATAATGTTGGACTTCTCCATGAATTAAATCCCGAGAAGATAAGACACGAACTATCCAAGTTTAAGAAGATTGATTATCAAACGACGAGAAATGTCTTTAGATATTTTTCTATCGACTATCTTTTAGGGGAGAGTAAAATATGAGTATGATTACTAATGCGATAGATTTTAGATATCTTCTTTTAGATAACTACAAGAAACTTAAAATCAGTGAAGATGAAGTTATCGTCCTTTTAATGATTGATCAACTTATAAGAGAAAATAACGCTTTGATAACTGCGGATTTACTTTCACTTAAGATGAATTATGATCCAAAAAAGATTGATGATATTATCGCCTCTCTTTTAAAAAAGAGATATATCGAATTTAAAACATCCGCAAACGGCACAATTACATCCCTTGATCCATTAAATAACATTCTCTTTAATGACTTTAAACTAAGTGCCGCTGAAGACGACGAATCAAACATTAATCCCTCAAAAAAAGAGATGGAAGATACAATCTATACATCATTTGAAAAACTCTTAAATAGAAATCTCTCGCCAGTGGAAGTGGATAAAATTACCGCTTGGATCCAATATGGATACTCAGAGGAAACAATTATTAATGCTTTAAAAGAAGCTCTATCAAAAAATAAGAAATCTCTTCGTGAAGTTGACAGGATTCTCTTAAACTGGGAGAAAAAAGAAGATAGACAAAACGAGGGTTTATCCACAAACGATGAAAACTGGGATAAGAACCTTGAAAAGACAGTCGATTTAGCAAAAACCCCTTGGGTTAAAAAAGATGAATAAAAAAAGCATAGATATTGAATATATTCTCTCCTATTTTAGGGAACTATTTCCTGATGCTCATTGTGAACTTAACTACACAAAGGACTACGAACTCGCTATCGCGGTTTTACTCAGTGCACAGACGACAGATAAAAAAGTCAATGAAGTCACTGCAGTTTTATTTAACAAGTACAAAACTTTACAGGATTTAGCAAATGCGGACGTTAGGGATATCGAGGAAATCATCAAAATCCTAGGCATTTACAAGAACAAAGCCAAAAATGTCATAGATTTTGCTAAGAAACTTTTATCAGACTTTGACGGCATTTTACCAAGTGAGAAGGAAAAACTAACTACACTTCCAGGGATTGGTAATAAAAGTGCAGGGGTAATTAGAGCAGAGGTTTTTAAAATACCTGATTTAGCTGTGGACACCCATGTAAAAAGAGTGTCCGCAAGATTAGGACTAGCAAAATATGATGATTCTCCAGATGAAGTAGAGAAAAAACTTAAAAAAATAATAGATGAATCAGATTGGATTAATGCTCATCATCTATTTATTCATTTTGGGAGGTATTTCTGCTTAGCGAGAAATCCTCATTGCGAAGAGTGTAAATTAAAGGATATCTGCAAATATTACTCCGCAAAATAGAGTTTATTTACCGCATCGATATATTTTAGTGGTGGATTATAAGATCGTTCGATTATTAATCCTTTTTCTTTTATCTCTTGGTAAGAGAGTGATTTTCTCTCTCTGCTGTTATATCGTTCGATAATTAACGAGGCATCGATAAGATAGACTTCGTCTAGACTTTGGAACTCGATAATAAAGAAAGCAATGCCGCCATGTCGTAATACCCTTGTTAGGTGATCGATTTGATGTTCTGGGATATTAGCAAAAGGAAATGATGTCTTCGATTTCGTATTTTTGGTTTCAAAATCGATATATCGTCCTTTATAAACCCCGTTATAATCGGTTGTGCTTTCTTTTTCAAAATAGGCATCAGTAATTCTAGCCCCTTTTGAGTAATCAACTTTTACGACATTAATAGGTGTGGGTCTTTTTGTAATAAGGCAAATGTCGTTTTCTCGATAGTATTCATTTGATTTATTGATATCGTCTTCTAAAGACATGCCCCTATTTGCTTCGGTGCCTTTTTTTGTGTAGGTTTGTTTTGTCTTTGGTTCTTTATATGGCGTTCCATCAGGATAATGAATCATAGATGTTCAATCTCCTCGTGGATATATTTATCGTAAGTCTCGCTATCAACAATCTTCCCATCATTGATATCTTTAAGGAGCTTTGCAATAGGGGAAGGGAGTTTTGAGTTAGCGGCTAAAACCTTCTTATAACGTTCAAAGAGAATATCTTTTCTATCGTATAAAGCCTGGTATAAATTTGCTAGTTGGATAGCGTCATTTTCTGGATCATGAGGTTTTAAAGATGTATCTAAACATTCAAAGAGTTCACAGGCATGAACGAGGGATAAAACATTGTTTTGATCATCCTTAACGTATTCATTAAAAATCGTTTGAAAATCAAGGTAATTTTTCTGAATAACTTTGCATTTCTCCATTGGTGCGTCTAAATTATAGGCGATTGTTTGGTTCAATATTGTCATATCATGAGACCCATATGTGATATATAAAGACCCTTTTCCATAGGATCCCAAATACTTAAAGAATTTCTCAATTGCCTCTTTAAAACTAACACCATTTTCTTCGATAAATTTATCGGTGATTCCTGTTAAAGTTTCAATGTATTTACCTATCTTATTTTTTGGTTTTACATAAACCTTAAATGGTTCTCTTTTTTTTCTAATGCTTCCGTTTTTATTTAATGTACAAACCTCGGCGCCAAGCGCGATACACTCGTGAGAATACTGAGTCCCTTCTAAGTCTAGGAAGCAAATGCTTTTTCTTGTTTTTAGTAATTTCTCTAATTTTGCCATACTTAATTATTATTAGATAATTTGTGATTTTTTTCCACTCTTATTTATTGAAGATACCTAATTCCTAATATATAATATTAGCAGCCTATGAAAGTGGATTTATCTCTAGACTCTAATCAAATCCTTGAAAAGAAATTTTCTAAATCTTCTAATGGTTATGATTCCTTAGAAGTCGATGAATTTCTTGACCAAATTATTGAGGACTATCAAAAGATAGAAGAAGAAGTACAAGCTTCTAACACCACTGAAGAGGCCTTAAAGGAACAGATACAAACCCTTGAAATTGAACTTGAAAAATATAAATCAAGACTAAAGGGTATCAGCGAAACTGATACTGTTTCCTTAGACAACATGGATCTTATTAAAAGAATCCGTGCCTTAGAAGACTATTTATTTGACCTCGGTTATGACCCTAGTTCAATAAAATAGATTATCATTCGATCTGGATAATTACTGGCTGAAAGGTTAGAGGAAAGTCCATGCTCGCACAGGCTGTGATGCCTGTAGTGATTATGCTAGCGGAAATAAATAACGCTAGGCACGTAGGAGTGCGTGACGGCGGCAAATGACCCTACTAGGGGAAGGCGCCACAAAGTGCCACAGAGACGAGCCTATGAGTAATCATAGGATGAAACGCGGTAAACCCCATAAGCGAGAAACCTAAATTTGGTAAGGGAAATCACCTAGAGAAACGAATCGATGGTGGTAGGGAAACCTAGATAAATTATTATCCTAGACAAAACATGGCTTACAGGATCGAATACTCAATTA
>JAJQAP010000073.1 GCA_021203745.1 Coprobacillus sp. | reverse complement strand
CTTTATCTTCTCTTGGACCCACTCAAACAGTTAACATCTCTTCTCTTGTCTATAATGCTAATCCTTCTCTATATCCAGACCAATCACCATTCCCGGTTCTAATCTATTCTCCAGTTAAAACATATTGGGAGAAGATTAACGCCATTCATACATGCTTTGTTAAACCTCTTTCTAAGGAATTGGAATCTCGCTTCTCTAGACATTTATTCGATATTTACTCTCTTGGTAAAACCGATATTAAAGATAAAGCGCTTCATGATTTAGATCTTCAGCTTGAGACAGTGAATACCTCTGATGCTTTCTATCATTATGGATGGCTAGATTTAAAACCAATGCAAGAACATGACTATACTTTAGTTCCTCCTGAATATCGTTATGAAGAAATCAAAGAAGATTATGAGAAAATGGGGAGAATGATTTGGGGAGAAAAGCCATCTTTTAAAGAGCTCATTGACTACCTTAAAAACCTTCAAGATGAGATTAAAAATCTCTAACTAAATAGTGGAACAAAATGGAAAAAGCATCTCAGTAGTGGAGGTGCTTTTAATTTACTAGTTTTCTCTACCTATTTTATAAAAGTGTCAATCAAAACATTTTATCTATCAATGTTTATAGCGATTTTTACTTATGTGTGAATTCTTAATTCACATTACAATAAAAACTACTAAAAAACTACTAATTATCTTTCTTTTAACCAGGTAATTTTATTCTCTTCTCCCTTTCTGATTCGCTTCATATTTGGGATATGTTTGACAATTAAAATCACCATCATAATCGTTAGACAAATCGCGAGGACATAGTTGCAATATAGGGTTGTGCCGTAGGTTGGAATAAACATCAAGGTTGGATGAGAACTAAAGACTCCACACTCGATAAGGATTGCCCAAACCCAGCTAAAGATTGTTCCAACAATTGAAGAAACAACTGAGGCTAGAGAGACATAATGCTTTGCGCCAATCGTAATCATAAAGGTAACACCTGTCACAACGAAGTTTACCCAGCATCCACCAATAAGAACTCCGTAGAATGAGGAAACTCCTTTCCCTCCTCTAAAGCCATAGTATACAGGGTAGCAGTGACCGACCACTGTCCCAAGTATTGATAACCAGTATACTGGCCAAGGAATTGTATAATCGGCTATCTCCCCATTAACAAACTCCATGCCACTTGGCATTAACGCCGTTCCATCAAACTTAATAAAGGTTAAAAGAGACCACATGAGCCAGAGAGGAAGAATAACCTTAATCATATCAAGAGCGATAATAAAAAATCCCATCTTCCTTCCCCAAAGTCTTCCTGCATTGGTGCCTCCAGCGTTTCTAGATCCAGCATCTCGCGGATCTTGATGATAGACGAGACGACCAATGATGATGGAGTTAGAGATAGAACCGATAAGATATCCTACTATTAGACATACGAGTGCCGCACTAATATTAATTAACACTTTCATGTCTGCTTCCTCTTCCTTTTAATAATTATTCACAAAATTATTAAAATTTCAACTTTAATTGTTTATAATTAAAGCGGTAATTTTATGGCACAGGCAAATAAATCATCAGGATACACCGCACAAGACATCCAAGTTTTAAAGGGACTTGAAGGGGTCAGAAAAAGACCCGCTATGTATATTGGTTCTACTAACTCCCAAGGACTTCATCATCTTATCACGGAGATTGTCACTAACTCTATCGATGAGGCCTTATGTGGATATGGAAATAAAATAGTCGTTACCTTACATAAAGATGGATCATGTGAAGTTAGTGATGAAGGAAGAGGAATTCCAACAGGCATTAACGAAGTGGAAGGAAAAAGCGCTTTAGAGCTTGTTTTTAGAGAACTCCACGCTGGTGGTAAATTTAATGATAATGTCTATAAGACCGCTGCTGGTCTCCATGGAGTGGGAGCCTCTGTTACTAACGCTTTATCTAGTTGGCTAGATGTAACCGTATATCGAGACGGAGAAATCTCCCATATGAGATTCCATGATGGCGGGGAAATAGAAACACCCTTAGAGGTAGTCGGCAGCACAAAAAAGCATGGAACCACAGTGAGATTTTTACCTGATCCCACAATCTTTACCACTGTGGATTTTAAGTTTGATACCGTGAGTGATAGACTCCAAGAATATGCTTTCTTAATGAAAGATGTGACATTCGTTTTAAACGATGAACGAAGTGGACAATCGGTAGAATACCACTACGAAAATGGACTCGTCCAATATGTAGAAACAGTTAATGAAGATAAAGATAAACTATCTCCAGTCATTTACTTTGATGATATAGACCAGGAAACAGGAATAGAGGTAGAAGTTGCTTTGCAGTGGTGTAACCAAGACTATAACGAAACGACTTACTCCTATGTCAATAACGCGAGAACCCGTGATGGGGGGACCCATGAAGTTGGTTTCAAAACAGGACTTACAAAGGCGATAAACGACTTTATTGAAATGACAAAGATGAATAAAGGTAGACACCTAGATGGGTCTGATATAAGAGAGGGACTAACCACAATCCTCGTCTTAAAGATCCCTGAGCACTACCTAGAATTTGAAGGTCAGACAAAAGGGAAATTAGGAACACCTGAAGCCACCCCAATTGTCAATAACATCATCTATTCTAAGCTTACATATTATCTAAATGAAAATAAGGAACTAGCCTTTACTATATTAAAAAAATGTATCGATTCGCAAAACGCGAGAATTGCCGCGCGTAAAGCTAAAGAAGAAGCAAGAGGCTCATCAAAAAAGTCTAAACAAGAAGTAATTCTTTCTAATAAATTAACACCCGCACAGAGTAAAGATTATAAAAATAACGAACTCTTTATCGTTGAGGGTGATAGCGCAGGAGGAAGTGCAAAAAAGGGTCGAGATAGAGTGCATCAAGCAATCTTACCACTTCGTGGTAAACCACTTAATACCGATTCTATCGCTGTGGATAAACTCCTAAAAAATGAAGAGTTTGCCACGATTATATCCACCATCGGAGCGGGTTTTGGTCAATCCTTTGATATCGATGATATCAAGTATGGAAAGATTATCATTATGAGCGATGCCGATTCTGATGGCGCTCATATTCAAACCCTCCTATTAACATTCTTCTATCACTATATGAGACCCCTTATTACTACAGGTCATGTCTTTCTCGCGGTACCTCCTCTTTATAGGGTGTATAAAGAGAGTCCAGGAAAAAAGACAATCCAAGAATACTGCTGGAACGAAGAGGAGTTAGAAGAGGCTAAGAAAAAAGTAGGCGCGGGATATAAGGTTAATCGTTATAAAGGACTTGGAGAGATGAACGATATCGAACTAAAGGAAACAACGATGGATCCAAAAAGTAGAAAACTCATACAAGTGGATATAGAGGATGCCTTCCTTGTCGAAAAGAGGGTGCGTATCTTAATGGGAGATGATCCTAAACTCAGAAAAGACTGGGTTGAAGAAAACGTCGACTTTAACGAAGAAGACTCATTTATTAAAGAGGTAACAAATGGCTAAAAAGAAAGAACCAGTGGTTGAAGAAGTTATACAAGAGGATATTTCTACCCAACCTCTCGAAGAGATAATGGGAGAGAAGTATGCGATATTTGCGAAAGAGATTATCCAAGATAGGGCAATCCCTGATGTTCGTGATGGCTTAAAACCAGTCCAAAGAAGAATCATCTACTCGATGTATGAAGATGGTAACCTCTTTAATAGACCAACGAAAAAATGCGCTCATACAGTAGGGGCGGTTATGGGTACTTATCACCCACATGGAGACGCCTCAATATACGATGCGATGGCTCACCTTTCTCAAGACTGGAAGATGAGATACCCCTTACTTCAATTCCAAGGAAATAATGGTTCTATTGATGGTGATTCTCCAGCGGCCTATCGATATACTGAAGCACGACTCGCTAAAATCTCAAATGAACTAGTAAGAGATATCGATAAAAAGACAATCGATATGCAACTTAACTACGATGATACAAGGTTTGAACCAATTGTTTTACCCTCTCGTTTCCCTAACCTTTTAGTTAACGGGTCTCAAGGTATCGCTGTAGGGATGGCCACAAACATCCCTCCTCATAATTTAGGGGAAGTAATCGATGCGACAATTTATCGAATTAGACATAAAGAATGCATAGTTGATCCAATCCTAGATATTATTAAAGGTCCAGATTTCCCAACTGGGGGTATTGTCTATAAAACAAATGGACTAAGAAGTATTTATGAAACTGGAGCGGGAAGGATAGAAATCGCCGCCAAATGCGAAATAGTACAAGGTAAAGATATTAATCAAATCGTCATAACTGAAGTACCCTTTGGAGTGGTCAAGATTAATATCGCTTATGAAATAGATAAAATTAGAGTGTCTCGTGCGATAGATGGAATCCTAGAAGTAAGAGATGAATCCGATATTGAAGGAATAAAAATCGTCGTCGATTTAAAAAAGGATGCAAAAGCGGACCTCGTTTTACAGTATTTATTGAATAAAACATCGTTAAAAGTGTCTTACTCCGCGAATATCCTTGCAATTTGTAACGGACGTCCAAAAACGTTAGGGATTTTAGATTATCTCGATGCTTATATTGCCCATCAAGAAGATGTAGTAACCCGCAAAACAAAGTTTGATTTAGAAAAATACTCACAAAGACTTCATATCGTTGAAGGTTTAATTATCGCTTCTTTAAACATCAATGAAGTCGTGGAGATTATTAAAAAGAGTAAAGATAAAGCGGACTCTAAAGTTAACTTAATGGCAAAGTATGATCTCACAAATGACCAGGCTGAAGCGGTCGTGACCATGCCTTTATATAAACTATCTCATACCGATGAAATAGCCTTAGAAAAAGAAAAGAAAGATCTCGAAAGAGAGATTGAACGTTGTAACGCCTTACTCAGCGACGAAAACAAACTCAATAATCAGATTATCTCTGACTTAAGAGAGATTAAGAAAGAGTATGGAGACGAAAGACGCACACAAATCGAAGAGAAGGAAGAAGAAGTTGCAATTGATAAGCGTGAACTAATCGCAAAAGAAGAAGAGATGCTCTCCTTAACGAGAGATGGCTATACAAAACGAAGTTCTCTTAAATCATTTAAGTCTTCAGAAAGTCTCCCTGGAATTAAAAATGGAGATGTTCTTATCGGTATTGCGGATGTCTATACCACCGATTATTTAGTGGCCTTTACTAACCTAGGTAACTATGTCTGCATACCTATCCATTACCTCACTGAGAATAAATGGAAAGAAGAAGGATCTCACCTTAATCAGTTCTTTACCTTTGCTTCAGGTGAAAAGATCATAAAGGGAATGATAATAGATCAAAAAAGAGACGATCTATATATCGGCATCCTCACTCGTCAAGGACAGATTAAACGAATGAATATTAATCAACTAGACTACGCAAAACACTCCAAACCGACGAGATTTATGAAGATATTATCTTCTGATGAAGTAGTAAGTGTTGCTCTTTTAAGTGGCAACTCAGATCTCCTTATCCTTACAGAAAATGGGAAAGGTGCTTACTTTAATGAAAATGAATTAACAATCGTTTCTTCTAAAGCGGGTGGGGTGAAATCGATGCAAGGACTTGCTAAAGACAATGCTTTAAGACTTATCCCATTTGAAGAAGATGAAAGAGGAAAAGTCATCCTTGTTAGTGATAGAGGGTGCGTTAGAGTTATCGATAATACCCATATAAATAAAACGGGTCGTCCAGGAAAAGCTCAGGATGTCTTTACGTATTTTAAAAACGATGTCCATCATCTCGTGGAGGCCTTTAAAGTAACTTCTAAAGACCCAACGACACTAACATTATGTTTAAGCGATGGATCTCTTATTGAACATGTCGTCGATGATTATCGCATCAATGAAATTGATAAGAATATGAAAAAGAATGTCAATATGTCCTCTCGTTTAAAGGTAGAAGCAGTCTATGGATTAAGTCTAGATGTTGTTAATAAGAATAATGTCTCTAAACCAATCGTCATAAAAGAAGTCGTCAAAAAAGAGATAGTGGTACCTCGTGAAGATGGAGAGGAAATTATCGAAGTGGAAGAGCCCTCACTTACTCAAGCGGTGGACCAAGAACCAAAGAAAAAAGAAGAAGGTAAATCTGGCTTTACTCAGATTTCAATCTTTGATGAACTCGATTCAGACGACGAATAAGTCTTTAGTTTAAAATAAGGCAGAAAATTTTGCAGAGTTTTTTATAAGTAAAACTATAAAAAACTTTAGATACTATGCTAAAATAAAAGTATGAGAAAGAGAGTTATTCCATATCGAACCGCGAAAAACGTCTACGAAATCGATGCAGATTTTTATCGTAAAGAAAATATTAAGACGATTTTTATCGACCTAGATAACACTCTTGACTGTGTAAAAGTCCCCACACCTCATCAAGAAAGTATTGATGTTGTGAATAGACTAAAAGATGAATTTCACGTTATTATCGTTTCCAATAATCATAAAAATCGTGTGAGACAATACTGTGAGGCTATTGATCCAAACCTCGAATTTGTCTTCCATAGTGGTAAACCCCTTGCAGGAAGAATGAGAAAATATATAAGAGTTCATGGTATCGATAAAGAGAGCACAATCTTAATCGGTGACCAGATTTATACAGACATTATCTTCTGTAACAAACTAGGTATTAAATCAGTTCTAACCGAACCCCTTACCACAGTGGATAGATGGGTAACCTGGGTCAATCGTCATCGTGATCAAAGAATGAGAAAGAAACTTAAAGCGGCAAATAAATATATCGACTGGAGGTCCTAATATGGCAAAGATTAAAAGACTATTAAGATGCCATCGTTGTGGTATGGTGCTTCAAAGTGAAGATCCAACTAAAGATGGTTACATCCCAGCATCTGTTATCGAAAGAGAAGCTGAAGCCCCACATGTTCTATATTGTCAAAAGTGCTTTGACCAAATGAAAGTGGTCAACGAAAGTGCTCTCGATTTGAGTGTAGATGAAGATGTTTTAAAAATCCTTGATGACGCTGTAGCAACGGACGCTCGAATAATTTGGGTCATTAATTTATTTACTTTCTCAGGAATCTTACCTCAACCTGTCGTTGAAAAAGTCAAAAAGCTTAAGGTTGCGGTTGTTGGCACTAAAGCGGACCTATTCCCCACAAAAGATAATGAAACAACAATCAATCACTTTAAGGAATACCTAGAAAGTGTCTTCGCCGAGGTTGGTATTAGTCCTGTCGCCATTAGAATCGTCGGTAAAAACGATTCATATGAATCAGGTGATTTTGTAAGATTCGCTAATCGTATAAGAGAAGGTCATGACCTTTATATGGTAGGAGCAATAGGCAGTGGTAAAACTGTTTTAATGAATAGAGCCCTTGTTGGATTTGAAAATAAATCTCAGTGGAAGATAACAAGAGAGATTTATCCAGGAACCGATGATAGAGTGCTATCAATTCCTCTAAGTAACTCTTCCTTTATCTATGAGCTACCTGGATTAAGTCTTAAGTTCTCTGTCCTTTCTAAAGTCGAAAAAGAGGTACAAAATCTCATCACTCCAAAAAAAGCTGTGAAAATTACAACAAGAAAGATTAATAAAGGCAATGTTCTAGCGCTTGGCTCTCTCGCTTCCTTTGAGCTTAGAGATGGAGAAGCCACAACATTTAAAATCTATACCGCAGAAGGAGTAGAGAATAAAGAGATTGCGGAACCAAAGTTTAATGCTTTCTTACAAGAAAATCGTATTAAAAGATCATTACGTCCAGTCAGTGAATATCTAAAAGATTTCTCTGATTATGACTTATTTGAATACACAATGGATAATGATGGAACATATCGAGATATCGCGATTGAAGGACTAGGTTGGGTATCTTTAATTGCTAAAGGTCAAACAATTAGAGTCCTCGTTCCTCATAACTGCGGTGTGAAAGAGACTAAAGCTAGAATTTATTAATATGCTAAGTAAAAAACAAAAACGCTACCTAAAAAGCGAAGCACAAAAATTAGATATTCATTATAATGTCGGTAAAAATGAGATTACTGATTCTTTAATTACGATGCTTGATAATGCTTTACGTGCCCATGAACTAATAAAAGTGGACCTCAATAAGTCGGTAGTGGATGAGACTGAAGTTATGGCGATTAAACTTAGCGAGAGATTAAATGCTGAGGTAGTGGATACAAGAGGAAGAGTGATTGTCCTCTACCGTAAAAATAGAGAAAAACCAATATATAAGGTTGAAAAATATGTCTAATATTATTCTCTTTCCTGGTAACTATGATCCTGTCCATAATGGACATCTTTTAATGGCTAGACGGGCGGCGGAGCAGTTTGATGCAAGGGTTATTATTGTACCTGCGAAGGTTTCAATTTGGAAAAATGAGTCTGTAAACCCTCTAGATAAACTTAACATGCTAAAAATTGCCGTGAAAAACGAGAAAAACGTGTCCATAGATACGTATGAACTCGAAAATAGTGCGGATTCTATATACTCTTATCAAACTGTGCGCCATTTTAAAGAGGTTTATCCAGACGATAATCTCTATTTATTAATCGGTTCTGATCAAGTAAAAGAATTTCATCGCTGGAAAGAAGCAGAAGAGATTTCTCGTAGTGTTCAGATAATCTATTATGGAAGACATAATCTAGACGATGGTGGAAACATCGAAAAATACCATATGTTAAGAGTGGAAGGCGATAACATCGATATGGAATCCTCTTCGATAAGAAATCTCCAGAGAGCGGACGCCCCTAGAGAGGTATTACACTATATTGAAGAGCATGAACTATACTATATTCCAAAAATTAAGTCTTTAATGAGCGAGAAAAGGTATCAACACACCTTGAGAGTGGCTAATCTTGCTCTAGATATTGCTCTCGCTAATAATATTCCTAATCCTGATAAATGTTATGTCGCTGGATTACTTCACGATATCGCTAAAGGTATTGATGATAATCGTATGAATGAACTAATGGATAAATACTATCCCGAGTTTAAAGATTTGCCTCTACCTATCTATCATCAGTTTATCGGTAAGGATATGGCTAAGTATCTCTTTAATATAGAAGATAGAGATATATTAAGTCCGATCTTTTTCCATACAACCGGTAATGTTGATTCAGATGGAAAAGTCGATATGAGTATCTATGAGAAGATATTATACTGCGCTGATAAGATCGAACCAGGAAGAGGATATGATTCTAAATATATGATTGATGCATGTTTAAAAGATATATACTCTGGATTTGACTTAACTTATTCAGAAAACCAAAAATATTTAAAAGAACGCAAGAGTGTAATTAAGGAGTTTAGCGCCACATATCCTGATTAGTGGTGTACCCACTTTTTTATATATTTAACTTCGCATAATTTCCATTATGTAAACCAAACAATATCACAAGCCTTTATTTTCAAGGCCACACTTAAATAACACTAATAAGATAGTGTTTTTTTAAATGTAGTTAATTATTACTAAAAAACTACTAATTATTTACTTGATGCTTCCTGTTTTCAGATATCTTAAATAAGCATCTAGGATCTCTTCTACGACAGAATCATCGACTTTTGTGACGGCATCATCACTATAAGGTTTACGTTCTCCAATCGCTTGTTTTGTGTAAATTCTTATCTTATCAATCGATCTGATTTGATTTACGACCGCGAGCGATGAGTATGGAGTGCCAAGCCCTTCGATATGACCAAGATCAATATCGCTATTTGGATGAGGACCATTCTTATTTGTCTTTAATGGGCACATAATCACTAAGGGATTAAATTCATTAGAATCCGCGAGGACAATTCCGTAATGCCTATAAGAGAATTCACTGTTAACATTAAGTCCCCAGTCTATCTCATAGACTTCACCTTTTTTCACCGCCCAATGGAGTTCACCCATTCTCGCATACGATTGGTATTGAAGTTGCCTTTTCATCCAATCTAGTTCATCTTGAATCGAGTCAAAAGGAATCGACACATTGTTTTTCTTTGAGTCTGGCATAATATCACCTCCTTTCCTGCCTAGTTGGCATAAAAAAAGCATATAAGCATTATGCTTATATGCAATTAAAGAAATTCAGTGTCCTAAAATTGTCTTATGCTATTCTAGCTTTTATCGGTTTCTTAATGTAATGAAGGATAATATCAAACACTCCTATGACGATAATAGCGACAATTGCCACCGCAAAGACTTCTTTCATGTTAGAGTAAAGGGCTCCATAGTATATAAGTCTACCTAGTCCTCTAACTTTAGAGGATCCACAAAGTATTTCCGCCATAATAAGAACTTTCATCCCTAGTCCTAGAGATTGAATAATACCGAGCGATATATAGTCTTTACTTAAAGGTAATAAAACACAAAAGATAGATCTTGGTCTATATACTTTTCCATCTAGTCTTAAAGATGCCCAGATTTGGGGGTCGATATTTTGAATGCCATTTGCCACTGCTTCATATAAGATTGGGAATATCAAAAGAAAACATATTATATCGATAGCAAATTCCACTTGCGTTAAGACGATTAAAGCGTAGATTACCGCTGCGGTGGGTAAAGTCCTAAGTATCGTAATAAGAGGACTTAAAAAGGTATAAAAAGGTTTAAAGAGTCCCGCAATTGTTCCTACTATTAAGGCAAGAATAAAGCAAACCACAAAACAAATAAGTAATCTAAGTAAGGTAGAACCTAGAGCAATCCAAATATCCGCTTCTCCCATCATTTGAAATAAATATTCAAATGTCTCCCATGGTCCAGGAAAAAGGGTTGTATCTAAACTGATAGCAAGGATCCACCACAAAAGAAAGACAAAGACAATTCCACTAATTATCAATATCCATTTGTATAAAGGTTTATCTGCTATCGATTTCATACAGATTAAAACATGATGTAATCTGAGTAGTCAGTTTCATCCCCGAGTTGTGTTAAAAAGCTTGTTAAGTCAAGATCTTCATGATCTTCCGCACTGACTAGAGCAAAACCGTTAGGAGCCTCTTGGTCAGTTTGAACAGCTTGAGCGACATTTGAGTTAAACCCAAAGAGAGCGGCTTGCTCTGAGGTAGACCAGTTAGAATCTAGAGTATCGCGGACAACTGCAAAATCATAGATTGCGCATTCTATTGCTTCATCTAAAAGAGGGAAAAACTCATCGAGATAATATGATCGATGCTCTTCAAACATCGTTTGGTTAATAAATAAACCAGCTTGAGGGATAACAGGGGCTAGTCCTGTTTCTTGCCCCCACTCTTCTCTTAATACTGAGATAACATGACGACGACTTGCTTCCTCTTCACTAAGTCCAGAAAGGATTGAGTATAGGGTGGGTTGCGCGATAACAACATAATCGACATCGTGACCATTATGTTTACCCTCTTGCAAAACCGCGCCTGCATCAGAGGTCGCGGCGACATATTCAACATCGTTTTCCCAGTCTAGGTCATCTTCATAGAGATATCTAAAGGCTAGATCAGGAAGTAAACCTTCTCCAAAAGCCACTACACTATCGCCTTTCTGTGGTCTTTCGGTTTTATCGATTCCTACGAGGTAGAGATTACCTCCTGTTAAAATTCGAGCTAGTTTATAATCTCCGTTGTTTGTCGCAAGAGAAGATAGTCCAGTTGTAAAATCACACACGACAATTCCATAGTTATCATCTTGAAGTTGGGCGGCCACTAAAGATGGGGTAGACATTGTTTCTAGATGTCCTTTTACCGCTTCTTGATAGAAGCAGAGTGAAGGTGCTCCACTTGGGCAGATGATCTTCTCGTAGTTTTCGATTCTTTCCTCTCCACTACCTGTACAACCTGTTGCGACTAAAGCCACTAAAGCTAAACCAATTAATGCATTCTTTTTCATGTTTTTTCCTCCTATCCATTATTCAAAAACTTCTTTTATTGGCTCTCCGAGTAAATTATCGGGTTTTTTAAGTTCAAAATTATCGAGTATTGTCGCTCCTATATCCGCGTATGTAGTTCTTTCATAAGGGAGATATCTCCCACTAGTAATCGATTTAGAATAGATAAAGATAGGAATCTTCTCTCTTGTATGATCGGTTCCAGTCCAGGTCGGATCATTGCCGTGGTCTGCGGTAATAATGAGAAGATCATCTTCATTTAGGGAGTCAAATAACTCTGGTAGTCTTTTATCAAAATCTTCAAAGCCTTTTCCATACCCTTGTGGGTCTCTTCTATGTCCCCATTCACTGTCAAACTCCACAAGGTTAACAAAACAGAGTCCTGTAAAGTCTTTATTTTTTGCTTGGTCCATTGTTTTATCCATCCCATCCATATTAGAGATGGTTTTTACACTATCTACCACTCCCGCATTGTTAAAGATATCAGAAATCTTGCCTATACAAGAAACCATATAACCATTATCTTTTAAAACATCCATAACTGTAGGAATAGAGGGAGACAGGGCATAGTCATGACGATTTGGTGTTCTTTTAAAGTTATCTTTACTGTCTCCAACAAATGGTCGAGCAATCACTCTACCCACCATCCATTCAGGCCTCATACACATATCTCTTGCGATTTGACAGCATCTATATAGCTCTTTTACTCCAGTTGTTTCTTCGTGGGCGGCAATTTGTAACACTGAATCCGCGCTTGTATAAACAATTAATGAGTTATCTCTTTTTTGCGCTTCTCCTAGTTCTTTAAGTATCTCCGTTCCACTTGAAGCGTAGTTACCGATTACTTTATGACCGGTTTTCTCTTCTAGTTCACTTATTAGTTCTTCAGGAAATCCAGTATCAGTAAAGGTAACAAAGGGGTTAACTGTATATACCCCCATAATCTCCCAGTGACCAGTCATCGTATCTTTACCATTAGATTTCTCTAGTGCTTTTAATGAGAATGAGTGAGGATGTTCCACTCGATAAGTGCCAACTACTGGTCCTAGGTCAGCAAGTCCTAAACTATTTAAATTAGGGATATCAAGTCCGTTACACTGCTGAGAAACATGGACAAAAGTATTTGCCCCATCATCCCCAAATTCTTTACTTCTTGGTTCGGTGCCGATTCCCGCACTATCCATAACAATAACAAAGATTCTTTTATACTTTTTCATATCTTAATCTCCTTTACCATTCTATATTAATTATTATTAATATACAAATCATAAGCATCGATGATCCTTTTAGAGGATATATGGGTATATATTTGAGTGGTTGCAATATTAGCGTGTCCTAGCATTTCTTGCACCGCTCTTAACTGTGCCCCTCCTTCGAGCATATGGGTAGCAAAGGAGTGACGCAGTGTATGAGGAGAGATATCTTTTGTTATGCCTGCCTTCTCTGCATACTTTTTAATCATCTTAAAGAAATATTGTCTAGAGATAGGCTCTCCATATTTAGATAAGAATAAGTATTTAGAGTTAGATCCAGGGTTTTTACTCCTTACCTCATTTATATACTTTACGATAGCGTCCACCGCAAAATCACCAAGGGGGACTTTTCTTGTTTTTGCGCCCTTCCCCACAACCGTTACAATCTTATTTTTTAAGTCCACTTTTGAACGCTCTAAGGATAATAATTCACTCACTCTTAAACCTGTTGCATACATCGTTTCTAGCATTGCCGCGTCTCTAACTCCATCAGGTTTTTTTAAGTCTGGGGCGTTTAGTAGATCCTCTACTTCATCAAAGGTTAGACAAGTAGGAAGATGTTCAGGTTTTTTTGGAGAAGGTATTTCAAGTATCTCATCTTCAAATAGTCCTTCCTTTTTTAAAAAGAGATAGAAAGAACGAGTGGATGATAGTCTACGTAAGGCGGTTGACACACTTAAACCTGAGGCGAGTTCATACTGTAAAAACTCTTCTAGGTCAGTTCCCTTTAAATCCTCAACATTCTTTTTATCTTTAAAATAGAGAAAGAATTGATGAAGGTCATCGTAATAGTTTTTTAAGGTAGTATTACTGAGTCCTTTATCCGCGAGAATATATTCTCCATAGTTATCTAGAGCAGCTTGTATATCCATTAGTGATTCTCCTTTTTTACCTGACTCGCTCTCATAAGTAAGTCCTTTTTAAACTGTTTATTAAAAGTATCTATTAAGTGTCTTGTTTCACTCTCTTTCTCTACAAGCTCATAGTTATCAAAAGTCATTTGAATAAAAGCTTCTCTTTTTGAAATTAGATTAGATAATGTTACCCCAACAAGTCTAATAGTCATTCCTTTAAAGTTTTTATCGTATAAAGAAGCGGCTAGTTCATATATGGTCTC
>JAJQAP010000040.1 GCA_021203745.1 Coprobacillus sp. | reverse complement strand
AGACAAATATCCTAGAAGCGATTTATTATCTCTCTCTTGCCCGTTCTTTTAGAACTCAGGATTCTAAAGAGTTAATCATGACCGGTAAAGAGAGGGCTACAATAGTTGCGGTGGTTAGAGAGGGACCCCTTAAAAAGAGTGTCCAGATCCGTATTTCTGAAGAAGGTAGACAGGTATTTATAAACAATAAACCTATCCACAAAATCTCAGAACTATCAAAAGTCACAAACATCTTGCTCTTTGAACCTAAAGACGTTGATCTCTACAGGGGTTCACCTTCAAAAAGAAGATCATTCTTAGATATATCTATATCTAAGGAGTATCCTCTTTACCTAGAAAGTCTCTCTAGATATGAAAAGCTCTTAAAAGAGAGAAACACATTATTAAAAACCGATAATGTGGATAAGACCCTTCTTAATTCCCTTAATGAGATGATGGCAAAAGAGATTAAACCAATCTGTGAATATAGGGATAGCTACATCAAAAGGATCAATCAAGTCTTTAGTAAGATCGCTCGCTCCTTAACGGGAGAAAACAACTCTCTAGAGATGATTTATGAGCCCTGTGTATCATTAGAAGGAGATATCGAAAAAAACGCCTTAGAGGCCCTTAAAAAGTGTGAAGAAAAGGATTTTAAGTCTAAAAGCACAACCCTAGGACCTCATAGAGAAGACTTCATCGTCAAATATAGAGACCAAGATATCTCAATCTATGGATCACAAGGAGAAAACAGACTAGTATCCCTAGCCTTAAAATTATCACCATACTTCCTTATCGGAGATAAGGACAAGAAGCCCATTGTCATCCTAGATGATGTCATGAGTGAACTAGACGAAGAAAACAAAGGAAGACTAATTAAGTTTCTCTCTAACTTAGATCAAGTCTTCATCAGTGGCACAGAAAACGAAATAGAGAGCGCCACAGAATATAAAGTTGGTAAAGACGGAGGATTATCATATGGCAGAAAACGATGATGAGTTAAACGAACAAGAAATTGAATTTGAAAAGTCTGATAGGAAATATACAGGCGAAAACATTCAAGTTCTCGAAGGACTCGAAGCCGTAAGAAAAAGACCAGGTATGTATATTGGAACCACCGCAAGCGCAGGACTCCACCACCTCGTATGGGAGATTATGGATAATGCAGTCGACGAAGCTCTTGCGGGCTGGTGTACAAAAATTGACGTTACGATTAATAAAGATGAGTCAATTACCGTGGTCGATAATGGACGAGGTATTCCTGTAGATACCGTTGAGAAAAGCGGACTATCAGGAGTAGAAACGGTTTACACAATACTCCACGCAGGTGGTAAGTTTGGTGAAGGCGGCGGATATAAAGTCGCTGGAGGACTCCATGGTGTGGGTGCATCTGTTGTTAACGCCCTTAGTGAATGGCTAGAAGTCACGGTGTATAAGGATGGAGGAGTTTATTTCCAACGCTTTGAAAATGGAGGACATCCAGTTGAACACCTTAAAAAGATTGGTGATTGCCCTCAGGATCAAACCGGCACTGCAGTGACCTTTAAACCAGACCCAGAAATCTTTACAGAAACAACAATCTTTGATTATGACATTATTCACGATAGATTAAGACAGGTTGCCTATCTAAATAAAGGCTTAATCATTAACCTAACTGACACAAGAGGAGCAGAAGAAAAGACTGTATCCTTTAAGTTTGATGGCGGTATTAAGGAGTATGTATCCTTTATAAACGCCCATAAAACCCCAATCATTGATGACATTATCTATTGCGAAGGGGTAAGAGAAGAACAGATCAACGAGAATACAACCTATCGTATTTATGTTGAATGTGCTTTCCAATATAACGATGGATACACATCTTCGATCTTCTCCTTCTGTAATAATGTCAACACCCATGAAGGCGGCACCCATGAAGCGGGATTCCAGATGGCGCTTGTAAGAGTAATAAATAACTATGCAAGGCAAAATAAGTTCTTAAAAGACAATGAAGATAACCTTACATATGACGATATTAAGGAAGGTTTAACCGCGATCATTTCTGTTAAACATCCTAACCCACAATTTGAGGGACAAACAAAGACAAAACTCGGCAATTCAGAAGTGAGAAAAATCGCTTCTCAAGTTATTGGTGAGCAGTTTGAAAGATACTTAATGGAGAATCCAAAAACCGCGAAGACAATGCTTGATAAAATCATTATGGCCGCTAACGCTCGTATTGCTTCTCGTAAAGCAAGAGACGATATGAGAAGAAAGGGTGGACTCGAACTTACTACTTTACCAGGCAAGCTTGCGGATTGCTCTTCTAAGAATCCAGAAGAGTGTGAGCTCTTTATCGTCGAGGGTAACTCCGCTGGTGGATCCGCTAAAAACGGAAGAAACAGAGAAACCCAAGCCATTCTCCCATTAAGAGGTAAGATTCTTAATGTTGAAAAAGCACAGGTAAAACGAATCTTTGCTAACGCTGAAATTGGGAATATGATTACCGCAATAGGCGCAGGTATTGATCCTAATTTTGAGATAGAAAAGGCCAGATATAACAAGATAATCATCATGACCGATGCTGATGTTGATGGATCTCATATTAGAATTTTACTTTTAACATTCTTCTTTAGATACATGAAAGAGTTAATTGAACAAGGCTATGTTTATATTGCTCAACCTCCTTTATATAAGGTTGATTATCATGGTAAATCATACTATGCCTACTCTGATGAACAACTCGATGTTATTAAGAAGAAATTACAGTTAAAACCTGGTTATCCATATCAAAGATACAAAGGTCTTGGTGAAATGGACTACCAGCAACTTTGGGAAACAACGATGGATCCCGCAAACAGAAAGATGATGAGAGTCTCGATTGATGATGCGATTGCCGCGGACAAAATCTTCACTGATCTTATGGGAGACGATGTCACTCCAAGAAAAGAGTTTATCAGTGAAAACGCGCAATTCGTGAAGAATCTAGATATTTAAGGAGGGTAGATATGTTAGACGATGATGATCTTGATTTAGATGAAGAATCTGAAGAGCAAGAAGAAGAAAACACAGACGAAACAATCGATAACGATGCAGAATCGGAAGAAATTGTTGAGAATTTAGATGATAATGACCTTGAAGAAGGGATTGTTGCCTCTTTAACTGATGTTCCAATTACAAGCACTG
>JAJQAP010000055.1 GCA_021203745.1 Coprobacillus sp. | reverse complement strand
GATTATTACCTTCTTTCTGAAATTAATAAATATATTCTTGATGGGTTTTATTATAATGCGGGTTTAATAAGAAGCACACCGGTACAAGTAAGTGGGACTAACTATCAACCACCACTACCATTTGTTGATAAAGTTAAAGATGATATAAATAATATTATAACCTCAAATGAATCGGTTTTAGATAAAGCTATAGATCTTTTACTCTATGTTATGAAGTATCAAATCTTTATTGACGGAAATAAGAGATGTGGGGTGATATTTGCTAACCACATGCTTATAAAAAATGGAGAGGGTCTAATAGTAATCCCAGATAATCTAATCGAAGAATATAGAAAATTATTAATCGACTACTACGAAGATAAAAGGGAAAACACAATAAGAGCGTTCCTAAAAGAAAAATGCTACACCCAATTAAAAACAACCAAATAAAAAATTAAATAAGAAACTAGTCGAAAAAGGCATCCCAGAGGGACTAAGGTGCCTGAAAGTTGAAACAAATAATATTGAAATCAAACCATATGTGTGAAATAATAGATAAGAGGTTCAGACGAGACATATGTTCGCATATGAGCTCACCCTAATTGGTCGGGTATTATACTCAGCTGGTCTGGCCTCATTTTTTATTTTTCTTTTTATGTCTTTGTTTTGCTTTTTTTACTTGCTCATTTAAATGGTTATGATCCTTCTTGGTGATGTTTCCTTTTGTTGGGTTACCATACGCCGCTTTGTTTTTTATTTCTACGTGGTTTTTTACATAAACAGTGTCATCGCTACCTAAAGGATCCTTTTCAAGCCGATAATAATTGGTTGTTTTATCCTTTTTCCCATCTTTTCCTTTAGTGACCTTTTTGTCGGAATGCGTAATGGGAATAGCATAATAATAATTACCTTCTTGATCCATGATGATGCGAGGATGATTGTCGGCTTGTTTACTTGAACCTTTCTTCCATCTAACATCTACATCCACATTTGTGGGATCATCGAATTTCTTATTGGACATATATATCACCTCCTTTCTTAAAGAAATTCTTTATATGGAAAGGTTCATGATATATAATGATTTTACTCAAAGGTCATTATAAAGATGAACCTTATGCATCTTACTAGGGCAAATAGTAAGATGCTTTTTAAATCAAAATTAATTAATCAGTTTCAATCTATTACACCTCCTTTATAGTTTTTTCCTTTGGCGATTTTTTGATTATTAAGAAATATTTCGAGTAATCGCTCGTCATATTTATCAAGGCGATAGCCAGAATTTAAGCATTCAATCATACGTTCACTTTGTTGGTATGCACTTTCAGTTGATATTTTAAAAGCTGCCTCAATTTGTTCTGTGCTATAAAGACTATAATGCCAAAGTAAAGCAAATGGAGTGTAAAACATTATGGCAAATAATCTTGCCTGTTTTTCTTTTGTATATTGGGAAAGATAGTTTTTCATCTGATAGTGGCCAAGAGCAATATGACCATACTCATGACAGAGAGTGGTTTTGATTCTTGCTTCTGATTTAATTGCGTCGTTATAAAAGATGATAGGGGTGTTATTAAAGATTGTTGAGGCACCATCTTTCCTCTTTTTAAGGATGTTTTTATAGAGATTAGTATCCAAAATTGATGAATATGGGACAACTACAACACCCATCTTTTTTAAGAATTTAAAAAGATCAAAGCCAGGTTCAAAGATTCCACTTTGCTCGTAGATATCACATAAAATCAAAAGAATATAATCTCTAAATACCATTTTACTTATGCTCCATAATAATCTTGATGAGTTCCATCTTCTCCTGTTCACTAAGTGGGGTGCCATCTCTAGATAAGATATCTACACACTCTGTATAGGTTTGTGTCCCTGTTGGATTATCTTCTATTAGGGTGTTAACACTTACATCTAAAGCATTAGCAATCTTACATAAGACATCGCTTCTCATATAAAGATCACTTGATAGATACTTAGAAAGTAATGATGTAGAAATACCAGTTCTATCACTCAACTCCTTTTGAGTCATATTTCTAGCATTTAGAATACTTTTTATTCTGTCTCCTATTTCCATCGTAGTTAGTCCTCCTTGACATTACCTATATAATAATATTGCAGATATGGAAACATAAGATAAAATATATAGAAATATTTAATACAACGAAAAACCATCAATTGATGGTTTATTTATATAAGTGGTTAGTGCCACTAACCAGTTGAGCCAGTTTGGTGGACCTGAAGGGGCTCGAACCCTCTACCTCATCGTTGCGAACGATGCGCTCTTCCAGGTGAGCTACAGGCCCAGTGCTTATTATTATAAACCACAATTCTATATTGATTCCATCCATTTTCGTGTGGGTAAAGGTCCGTTAAATCTTTCCACAGATTGATAGACATCATTATATAGATCATCCCCGTTATTATAGACAATATCTGTGGTTCTTGATATCCAGTAATAGTCAAAATAATCGTCTGGATCGTAGATAAATGATGTTATATCGCTAGTTATAACTTTATACTCATCAAAATAGGAGGTACCATCTAAAGAGACTCTTATTTGGGTGTGGGTGCTTAAGTCATATTCATGACATGCTAGTGTATAATCAGACTTATCTGTGTAGTTAACGAGGTTTTTTAGATATTCAGGAATACCTTCAAAGTATTTATCCTTAACAGAATATAAAGTGTCAAATGTTATATCGGTGTTTTCATATGTATATATCTCATACTGCTCCTCTTCATAAAATGTAGAAGCACTAGGATTAGTGCAAACACTAATGGACTCTTCATTAATATAGAAGTCATATTCTGTAGTCACTGGAGGATAATAATCTAGGATATACTCGTTATAGTAAAGATTAATATAGCATTCAAAGCCTGTATCTGTTTTATATAAATATAAATAATAACCTTGTGAGTGTTTATCAGTCCTTTCCCCATCTTTATATTCATACCAATAGTCATTATATTGGCATTTCACTCCTTCCCAATGGGTCATATCTAGTCCATGTGTTTCTATATAGGAGTAAAACTTATCTAGAGAGATTGCATATTGATCAGAATTACAACTTGATAGAGAAATACTTAAAACAGATAGTAAGATAAGTAGTGATTTAGTTCTTTTCATGCCATCTATTATAGCATAAATAACTATATATTTAAAAATAAGGTCCTAAAACCTTATCTTTACTTTTTAGCAAATGCCCCTCTTATGGAGTTTTTCTGCCTCACTCCAGGCAGCACTTCACAGAAAGCATA
>JAJQAP010000058.1 GCA_021203745.1 Coprobacillus sp. | reverse complement strand
GGTCGAGTTTAAACAAAAGTGCTTGATTAATAAGGGTTTTCGACTATAATAAAAGTATGCTAAAAAGAAAGTTCTATGATTACCTATTAAATTGGAAGAAAGAAAAGAAGCAAGAATGCCTCATTGTTAATGGTGCACGTCAAATTGGTAAGACTTATATTATCGATTATTTTGGTCAAACTAACTATAAAAGTTATATCTATATTAATTTTGATACTAACCCATCGTGTAAGGAAATCTTTGATGGGGATTTAGATGTCAATACGATATATGAGAAATTATCCTTTTATTTTGGTGGGGATAAGCTCATAAGTGGCGACACTCTCATTTTTCTTGATGAACTTCAGGAGTGTCCAAGAGCGAGAACTGCCTTAAAACCTCTTGCTATTGATTCTCGTTATGATGTCATTTGCTCTGGATCATATCTAGGTCTTAATTATAAAGGTATTACCTCTATACCCGTAGGATATGAAAGACAAGTAAGTATGTACTCGCTTGATTTTGAAGAGTTTATGTGGGCACTAGGTAAAGATGAAGCCACCATTAATCTTATTAAGGAGCATTTTGATTCTTTAAAACCTTTTGATGATTCACTTAATAAAGATCTTAACTTTCTCTTTAGACTCTATATGGTAATTGGTGGAATGCCAGAAGTAGTAAATAACTACCTTGAGTATCACGATTTTACAAGAGTCCATAATCTTCAGGGTAAAATTATAGATTCATATCTAGGTGATATTAAAAGATATTCTCCCTCCATTTTAATGAGTCAGAAGATTGAGGAGTGCTTTAACTCAATCCATCGTCAGCTTTTAAAACCATATGATGTTTTCCGTTACTCGAGTGTTGGAAGACATGGAGATAAAGATAAATATAAAAGTGCGATTAACTGGCTTGTTGCGGCGGGAATCGTCTCAAAATGCTACAAAGTCACAAAGTGTGAAATTCCTCTTGATGGGTACGTTGTTGAATATAACTTTAAAATCTATTTTAATGATATTGGTCTTCTTAGCTATATGTTTGGTCTTACCACCCAAAAAGAAATTTATGATAACAAGTTAGTGGGAGAGGCAAAAGGTGGGATATATGAAAATGCCATCGCCTCAGTTCTTCTAAGAAATGGCTATAAACTATATTATTATAAGGATAATAAATCCACGAAAGAGATTGAGTTTTTAATTGAAAAGGATGAAGGTGTTATTCCGCTTGAAGTTAAAAGTTCAAAAGGACAGTCTACTCCCTCTCTTGACTTTTATCTAGAAAACTATCATCCAAAAGTTTCCTATAAAATTAGTGATTCTAACCTTGGATATATCGAGAATAAGGTTTCTATCCCTTACTATATGTCGATTTTCTTATAAGTTATAAATGCTTGATTTTACTTATCTCCCATCCCTTCATGGGAGATTTTTAGATAGTAAAAAAATTTTTTCTTGTATATTTTTTAATATACTCACTATAATATAGTCATCAAGTGGTAGAAAGTGGGAGAAAGTGGTAAATGCTTTTTGGACGTTATGAACATACCCTAGATGATAAAGGAAGGCTAATGATCCCTTCTAAATTTAGAAGTGAACTTGGCTCTACTTTATATATCATGAAAGGTTATGATGGCGCCTTATCTATTTATAAGCAATCTACTTTTGAATCGCTTTCTAGTGAGATTGAATCTTATTCCTTTGAAAAGAGAAACAGTCGAGCCTTTATTAGAACAAGGTTATCCTCTACCTATGAGTTAGAAGTGGATAAACTAGGAAGAATAACATTACCTAGTGCTCTTTTATCTCGATACGGGATAGGGAAAGATGTTATCGTACTCGGCGTCAATGATCACATGGAGATCTGGGATAGAGACAAATATTTAGAGTATGAATCAAAGTGTGACGCCTCTGACGAAGAGACCGCGGAAAACCTTGTTAAGGATGAGGATAATGACTGGTAGTCATCAAAGTGTACTTCTTAATGAAGTCATCTCTCTCCTTGATATAAAAAGTGACGGTATCTATGTTGATCTTACCCTAGGTCGGGCGGGTCACTCCCAAGAGATCTTAAAAAGATTAACAACTGGCCACCTGATTGGGATAGACCAAGACCAAGAGGCAATTGATGACTCTAAAGAGATACTGAAAGATTATCCAAATGCCTCTATCTACAGGGCAAACTTCGTTGATATAGACGAGGTTCTAAAGAAAGCGGGGGTCGACAAAGTTGATGGTATCTTAATGGATCTAGGTGTCTCCTCTCCTCAATTTGATAACCCAGAAAGAGGATTCTCATATCGGGCTGATGCAAAACTGGATATGAGAATGGATAGAACAAAAAGCCTAGATGCATATGAGGTTGTTAACACCTATCCATACGAAAGACTTGTTAAAATCTTCTACGAGTATGGAGAGGAAAGATACGCCAAAGAGATATCAAGAAGAATCGTTAAGGAAAGACAAATCTCTCCGATAGAAACAACATTCCAACTTGTCGATATCGTTAAAAGAAGTAAACCACAAAGAGAGTTACGTAAACAAGGTCATCCCGCAAAACAAGTATTTCAAGCCTTACGTATTGAAGTAAATGATGAGTTAAATGTATTAGAGGCTACACTTCATAAAGCCCTCGCTCATCTAAACTCAAAAGGTCGACTAGCGGTTATCTCCTTCCAAAGCCTTGAAGATCGAATCGTCAAAAATGTCTTTAAGGAATATAGCGAAGTAGTTGGAGATAGAATTGAAGGGCCAACAGAGCAAAAAGAAATTAATTATCATCTTATTACGAAAAAGGTAGTGACACCAACAGAAGCTGAAGTTGAGTCTAACCCAAGAAGTAAAAGTGCAAAGCTAAGAGTTATTGAAAGGAATTAACACTCATGAAAATGAAAGACAAACTTACGAAAACTAACCGCAGCCCTAGATATTACAGGGTAAAAAGATTTAGTCTATTCTTTTTAATCTTTGCTAGTGCCGCCGCCCTAATTGCTATCCCTACCTATACAGTAATAAGCCATGAAAATAGCCAAAGTGCAGAAACTCAGGTTATTGATGAAGTAATTGAGAATAGCTAGTTAGTTGTTTATAAATCTTTTTTTCTCCATGTCTCTACTTAGTAGAGAAGAAAAACACGCTAAGGAAAGAGGTCTCTATCTCTCTTTAGTACCCATATGAATCGCCCCCTATATTCATATGGGTTTTTCTTATTTACATAAGAAAAGAAGTATTTAAAAGTAGATAATTAGTAGTTTATTAGTAGATATATATAAAATTTATTTAAATTTTGTATAAAACTTGTATAT
>JAJQAP010000031.1 GCA_021203745.1 Coprobacillus sp. | reverse complement strand
TCATTCCTTTAAAGTTTTTATCGTATAAAGAAGCGGCTAGTTCATATATGGTCTCCGCTTCATTTGTGGCGATATCTATTTTTTTTGATTTTTGATGGGTTATAAAAGAGGTATCTTTTACTGTTAAACCGATAGTATCTCCAATCATATCCTCTCTTGAGGCCCCTTCCGCGACACTTAAAGATAGGTCTCTAATCGAGTCTTTAATTAAGTCTTCGTTGTCTGTATCGTAAGGAAGTGTTGTAGAGTGTCCTATACTCTTTGGATCAGGGATTTCTGTTTCTACAATATCACTACTTTTTCCTTCTAGCTCCGCCTTAATATCAAAGTAGTATTTACCAAAGATTCCTTTTACAAGCGGATCTTCCTTGTCAATTCTTTCTTTTAAATCCCCAATTGTATTTATCCCTAAACTCTTTAATCTAGGTGTTGTTTTCTTTCCTATTCCATACATATTCTCGATCGGTAAAGGATAGAGAATTTTTTCGATATCCCTGTTATGAATAATCGTTATCCCCATCGGTTTTTTATAATCTGAACCCATCTTTGCAATAAATAGCGTTGTGCCCACTCCAATAGAACAAAATAGTCCTGTTTCTTTATATAGTCGGTCTTGTAAATTTTTAAAGTATTTATATGGATCATTAACGCCTTTAAGGGCCTCAGTAAAATCAGCGTATGCTTCATCGATTGAAGCGGCATGGATAATCTTCGTGTATCTTCTTAAAAAGTCAAAGAACTCTTTACTCTTTTTATGATAAGTATCAAAGTCTACTGGCAAAAGGATTAAGTTAGGACAAGCCTCTACTGCCTTAAATGTTGGCATACCAGAAGATACTCCTTGACGCCTAGCTTCATATGAGCAGGTTGAAATAATCCCACTTCGTCCGGAGTGGCCGATTGCCACCGCTTTCCCTTCTAAAGATGGATCTTTAAGTTCTTCACATCTTACAAAGAAGCGATTTAAGTCAATATGCGCAATAACTTTACTCACACTGATATTGTATTATTATGTAAACCAAATAAAAAGGAAAAACTCTTAATGAGTTTTTATATATAGTACAAGATAAAATAAAAAGTGGCTAATTTATTACCCGCATAACCACAAGGCGGGTTTGGCAAAGCCTCATTTCTGAGACAAGATTATTTTAACAAATAGTTATTCGAAGTTAAATAGTTATTTATCTTTTTTTGATTCCAAGATCATTATCTGTTCAATTCTATTAAAGTCTGGTTGGGTTGATATAAATTTAAAACCACTTTTGAGTAAGTCATAAACCTTTCTTGCTTGATTAATAAGATTCTTAGTTTCATCTAGACTGAGGGATACTGCTACGCCACCAAACCCCAAATATTCTTTTCTAATATAATCTGTGTTTAGCACAAACATATTTTGGAGCAGGATATAACCTGGTACCCCGTTTATTTTGCTTTTTAAAAGACCCAGTACTTTATTTGATAGCTCTTCCCTCATAGCGGGATTATTCGTTTGTTTTAGACTACTTTTTAATTTCTTTACTTGCGTATCATATTTCGTCGTTTTAGATGATACAGGCGCCATTACGGCAAGGCCATTTGAAACCTCGATAAAGAGAAAGACCTCAGGTCTTATTCCTTTACCTTTATGGTTACACATTAAGTATGGATCTTTTACCTTTTTAAAAAACGAATCTTTAATAATGTAAAGTGTTCCAGGAACCAAATCTTCTTTATTCATGTTACCTCCTAATTATCTGTAAAAGAGAATTTCCTTCTATATATATAAATAGCGGGGTTGTCTAAAAAACTTCCAAAAATATTTTAATTATTTTTGAATGAGCATAAAAAAAGTAGTTTTTAGGTGAAGATCCACTACTACAAAAAATAGCATAATAAATTACTAAAAAACTACTAATTTAATTATTTACCGATAATTTCGTTAATTTTCTCTTCTGTTTCATTAACGAGTTTCTCTATTGAAGAGACTAGTTCATTTGCTTTATTATAAAGCACCAACAACTCGTCTAGACTCACTTCAGAATCGCTCATTTTACTGACGATTTCATCTAGTTCGTCGAGCTGTTTTTTAAGTTCACTCTTTTCTTCTTTTGCCATCTTTATTTCTCCTTTGTTTCTTTTACTTTAGAGATAATAGATCCATCACTAACGAGGGTTTTTATCTCTTGGTCTTTATCTATATCATTAATTGATTTAATAATCTTTCCATCTGAATTATAAGTTAATGAGTATCCTCTATTTAATACTTCATATGGATTAAGTGATTTAATAAGAGCTTTTCTTGAAGATAGTCTCTCTTTAACAAGTTCTAAGGAATGAAGGAGATAGTTATTCATCTTCTCTTTATAATAGGCAAGGTTAGATTTAAGTTCCTCAACACTTCCTGATAGAATCTCTTTCATACGTTCAGTCTGTTCAAAGATGTGCTGTTCTATTTCTTGAGAGTCCGCGGTGGCGGCTTCTGCCGCCCCTGTTGGCGTGGATACCCTGAGGTCTGCCGCTAGTTCCACAAGTGTAGTATCTACTTCATGTCCAATTGCGGCAATGACTGGACAGTTAGAACTAGCTATTGCTCTTACCACCTGTTCATCGTTAAAGGCAGAGAGATCTTCACTGGCTCCTCCACCTCTAGATATTATAAGGGTATCTAGATCATAGGTTTGAGAGAGATTAAAGGCTCTTAGTATATCCTTTGGGGCTTTTTCTCCTTGGACTTGGCAAGGAAAGAAATATATCTCTACTGGCTTATATCTACGATAAATATTAGTGGTTATATCTTTTATCGCCGCACTCCCTTTCGCAGATATCACTCCAATTTTAGAAGGGTAAATATTTATCTTTCTTTTTCTTTCTGGATTAAATAGACCTTCTGAGGCAAGTTTTTGCTTTAAGGCTTCGAGTTCCATTAACGCTTTTCCGGCGCCCACCTGCTCCATTTGATAAACGTTTATTTGATAGGAGCCTCTATTGACATATAAATCGACACTTGCTAGACACACCACTTCCATCCCGTTATCTGGGGTAAAGTCTAGACTCTTATTATAAGAAGCAAAGAAAGTCGCGTTAACCATTGACTGGTCGTCTTTTAAAGTAAAATACATATGGCCCACCCCATGTTGAACCTTGAGGTTAGATATCTCCCCTCTCACTAGTACATACCTTAAATTATCATCTTCCTTTAAACGATTTTTAACGTATTCGTTTAGACTGGTGACTGATACAATCATTTCGGCTGGGTAATCACTAATTTTCATTTAACACTCCATCAAGTAAGGCATTAATAAATTTAGCCTGTTTATCATCGACGTATTTTTTAGCAAGATTCAC
>JAJQAP010000012.1 GCA_021203745.1 Coprobacillus sp. | reverse complement strand
TATCGAAAAGAGCTTGAGAAAAAAGACGAAGAAATTAATTCCCTTAAACTAGAAAGAGATCACTGGAAAAACGAATATTATAGGGCCTACGCTGACACACAAAATCTCCGCAAGCAGCTAGAAAAGGATCATCAAGAAGCGCTTAAATACCGAGCAACAGGGTTTATCGATGGTTTACTTCCTATCCTCGATAGCTTCTATCTCGTATTAAGTAGTTCTCCCTCGTCTCCCGAGGTAAAAAATTATGTTGAAGGTTTTTCCTTCATCTATAAAAACATCATCCAAGTCTTAGAGGATGAAGGGGTGAAAGAAATAGTCCCTAAGGTTGGTGATAAATTCGATTCTAAAACGATGGATGGAATTGAAACAGAGGTTGATGATACCTCAGGACTCGTAAAAAAAGTCTATACACGCGGATATTCCCTTCACGATAGAGTCATCAGACCAGCTTCTGTCTGTGTCTCAGTTAAAGAAGAGAGTAAAGAAGAAGCAAAAGACAATCAAGAAAAAGAATCTAATTAAATATTAGGAGGTTAATAATTATGGCAAAAGAAATTATTCTCGGTATCGATCTTGGTACCACAAACTCAGTCGTCAGTTATCTTCAAGCTGACGGAACCGTCAAGGTTATTCCTAACCCTGAAGGCACGATGACCACTCCATCAGTTGTCTCTTTTAAAGCAAACGGTGAAGAGATTGTTGGTAACGCCGCAAAACGTCAAGCGATTACTAACACTGATACAGTCTCCTCAATTAAACGAAAGATGGGCACTGATGAAAAAGTCCATATCTCTTGTATTAATAAGGATTTCACTCCTCAAGAGATCAGTGCAAAAATTCTTGCTTACATGAAAAAATACGCCGAAGAGAACCTCGGTCAAAAGGTCTCTAAAGCGGTTATTACAGTGCCAGCTTACTTCAATGACGCTCAGCGTCAAGCCACAAAAGATGCTGGTCAAATCGCTGGACTTGATGTCGTTAGAATCATCAATGAACCTACCGCTGCAGCGCTAGCTTATGGACTCGATACAGGAAAGAGTGAAAAAATCCTCGTCTTTGATCTAGGTGGAGGAACATTCGATGTCTCAATCCTTGATATCGGAGACGGAACATTTGAAGTTATTTCAACATCTGGTGATAACCATCTAGGTGGTGATGACTGGGATCAAGTGGTCGCTGATTGGATTAGGGCGGAGATTAAAACCCAGTGCGGGGTGGATATTACCGATAAAGGTGCTTTACAAAGAATTAGAGAGGCCGCCGAAAAAGCAAAGATTGAACTCTCTAGTATGCTAGAAACCACAATTAGCTTACCATTTATTTCTATTACAAGTGCGGGCCCAGTTAACTTTGAAACAAAACTAACGAGAGCTAAATTCCAAGACTTAACAAGACATCTCTTAAAGAGATGCGAAGATCCAGTCAGAAGAGCCTTAGCGGACGCTAAGATGAAAGCCTCAGATCTAGACCAAATTCTTCTCATCGGTGGTTCTATCCGTATGCCAGCGGTCCAAGATCTCGTTAAACAGTTAACCGGTAAAACACCAAATCTATCTGTTAACCCGGATGAAGCAGTTTCTATCGGTGCGGCTTATCAAGGTGGTGTTGTTTCAGGAGATGTTAAGGATGTCGTTTTGCTCGATGTCACTCCATTAACTCTCGGTATTGAAACGCTTGGAGGTGTCTTAACTCCATTAATTCCACGTAACACCACAATTCCTACAACTAAGAGTCAAATCTTCTCTACTGCGGCGGATAATCAACCTTCTGTTGATATCATGGTCTATCAAGGTGAAAGACCAATGGCCGCGGATAATAAACTCTTAGGTAGATTCCAGCTTAATGGTATTAAACCAGCGCGTCGAGGAGAACCAAGAATTGAAGTTACCTTCTCAATCGATGTAAACGGCATTGTCACAGTGTCGGCAAAAGACCTCGATACACAGCAAGAACAAAATATCACGATCTCTGGTTCTAATGGTCTATCGAAAGACGAGATTGATAGGATGGTCCATGAAGCAGAAGCTAACGCGGAAGCAGATCAAAAGAGAAAAGATGATATCGAAGTGAGAAACAAGGCGGAACAACTTATCGCTGATCTCGATTTACAACTTCAAGAGCAAGGAGACAAGATGGATCCAAGTCAAAAAGAGCAAGTCCAAAAAATGAGAGATGAGTTTAAAACCGCACTTGATAATAACGATATTGAAACACTCAAGACTCGTATGAATGAGTTAGAACAGTTAATGGCAAATATGCAATACCAGGCTGGTTCTAATAACGGAGATCCTAGTGATGGTGGTACCACACCTGGCTCTAACCCAGACGACGTTGTGGACGCTGACTTCACCTCAGGAGATGGGTCCTCTAACGCCTAATTAATAAACTAGTATTTTCCTAAGGGGCAATATTGATTTGCCCCTTTAGGAGTAAAGAAAGGAAGAGTATATGGCAGATAAAGATTTATACGCAACCCTAGGAATCAGCAAAACAGCCACGAAAGATGAGATCAAAAGTGCCTATCGGAAACTAGCCAAAGTCTACCATCCTGATAATAAGGAAACAGGAGACGAGGCCAAGTTTAAAGAGGTACAAGAAGCCTATGATATCTTATACGATGACAATAAGAGAGCGGCTTATGATCAATTTGGATGGGCGGCTTTTGAGCAAGCAGGAACAAATCCTGGTGCTGGAGCGGGTAATCCGTTCGGTGGTGGTTTTTCTGGCTTCTCCTCGGATGGGCAAGGGGTCAATATGGACGATATATTCTCTTCTTTCTTTGGTGGGGGGAGAAGACAATCTCAACGTAGCTCTTCTGGCCCAATGAAAGGTCAAGATACATTCTCTAGTGTTACAATTGACTTTATGGATGCGGTGACTGGAAAAGATTTAACCCTTACAATGACCGCTGACGATAAATGCAGTGCATGTAACGGAACTGGAGCAAAATCACCTAACGATATTCATACATGCTCCCGTTGTAACGGAAGAGGGTATGTCAATGTTGAGCAGCGTACGATGTTTGGCACTATGCAGTCTCAACAGGTTTGTCCTAACTGTAACGGCACTGGTAAAGTAATAACGGATAAATGCAGTGTGTGCTCAGGATCAGGATACGTCCGTCATAAAGTGGACCAAGTACTCCATATTCCTGTGGGTATTAACGAAGGACAACAAATTAAAGTAACAGGTAGAGGAGATCGTGGTCGTAATGGGGGTCCATGTGGTGACCTATATGTTGAAATAAGGATTAAAAAGCATCCTTACTTTAAAAGAGATGGTGATGATATTCATCTCGATATCCCAATCGATTTCTACGATGCTTGTATGGGGGCAAAAATTAAAGTGCCTACGGTTAACGGAGAGTGCACATTAAATATCCCATCAGGTATTCAATCTGGACAAGTACTCAGAATGAAAGGAGAGGGAATTAAAAACCTAAGAACCAAAAAACCTGGAGATCAGTATGTCCATATCAATATCCAGACTCCTTCTTCACTCGATAAAAAGCAAAAGGAAGCTTTAAAACAATTTAAGGACTCTTCTGGAGAGGGTTCTTACGATAAGTTTATAAAACAATTTAAAAAGTAATCCTTTCTCGTGAGGTTAAATAAAAAAGAGACAGATAACTGCCTCTTTAATTTTACTAAACATACAAAAACGGGACCCTTCAACTTGGGTCCCGTCCGAGCTATTACCAGAAAGGAGGAAGCAATAGCATGATTTTCATTAGTAAAATAGGTTTAACTAATTAGATTAATTACCTATGTTCCTTTCGGACAATTATATGATACATTATTTTTCTCTTTTTGCAAAGAAAATTTAAAAAAATTAGGAAGAAATTTTCTTAACCCTGCTATTTATATATATAGGAGGTGTTATGTACTTTGTTTCTCAGCAAAAAGAAAATGACTGTGGTTTTACTTGCTTAAAGATGATTTTAGCCTCTCTCAATCATAATAAAGACTTTCTTTACTTACCAGTAAGTAAAGAGGATGCCTACTCCTTTTATGAGTTAATTGAACTAGGGGCCCAGTATAAGTTAACTCTTGGGGGATATCTATTTAGTGATAAAGATAGTCTAATTACGAGCTTTAAAGGTCCAATGATTTTAGAAGTTAATATTGATGGGAATACTCACGCGATAATCCTAGAGAAGTTAAATAAAAGGAGAGCAAAGATTATCGACCCATCACTAGGAGAATATCATATAAAGAGTGGTGATCTATTTAGTATGTGGGATGGGAAAGCCCTCGTGGTGGAATCCTATTTAAAATACGAAGGTAAACTAGAGATAGAAAAGATTAAAGTCAAAAGGGGAAGCTTTGATCTTATTATCCTTAAATCGATTTCCACCTTATCACTCTTTATTGGTCTTTCCTTTATTAATAACAGTCATTTCTTACTGCCGCTATCATTTCTCGCCCTGTGTGCGGTATCGGAAATCCTTTACCGGATGAGTGTTATAAAAAAGATGAAAGCCTATGATAAATACTTTACAAGTAAACTGACGCGGCCATTAGAAAATATTGAAGAGCTAAAAGTGTATGAAGATTATAAAAGCGATTCTCTTTCCCTTCCTATCTCTTTTATCTTCTCGCTTGTTATATGTATCTTTTTAATCTTTCTTTGCGCTTACAATAGTTTTTATAATCTTATCTTTGTTATCGCTCTTATCTTATTCTCACTACTAGATAAACTCGTCTTAAATCGTAATCTTCTTTTAAGTAAAGAAGTGGAACGAAAAGAAAATAATCTTTTTACCGATAATGGAGTGCCCTTTAACGAGAAGCTAGACTCATTACATTCTTTATCGTATAAGTATGCCTATCGAAACAATATAACTAAATACGTAGAGCTCTTTTTCACTCTTCTTCTTATTCTTCTTTCGATGTATTTAGAGCATATTCTCTCTTTAACGTATGTTCTATTCTACTTTGCTCTCTCTTTATATTTTAAAGAGAATCTCGATAAGGTATTTTCACTTGATGAGTCTATAAAAAAATACCGCCTAGAAAAGGCAAGGTATTCTTCTTTAATGAGTCGGGGTTAGTGACCACCAGGTCCACCTGATCCACCAGGACGGCCATTGCCATTTCCTGATTGTGTGGATCCACCTGTTGTAATTGTGGAGCTAATCGTCACACTGCCGAGTTTTGTTGTTCCTCCATAGAATGTATAGGTTTCTCCTTTAACAAAGTCAGGAGAGGAAACAATAATCGACTGGAATTGTCTAACCGATTCGATAGAGATAATGACATTATCATCCTTATCAAGGACCGAGATTAGAGTCCCCGCACTCTGCTTAGAGGATGTAGCATAGGATATCACGTATTGGCTAGAGCTAGTGGAAGGAGTTTCAACCATTCCAAGAGCACCGATAGCAATAAGGTTACCTCCATTAACAGTAATTCCATATTCACTATCTAGGGCAGCATCTGCGCCAGTTGAAGGTCCATTAACATAAATGGTGCCACCATTAATGGTTATGCCTCCATTAGAATCAATCCCATCACCTTCCGCATTAACGTAGATTTCTCCTCCGTTAATGACGATCTGGCAGTTTCTATCTGAAGATCTACCAGTTGTACTAGCGGCATTTATTCCATCATCCACGGCGTAGAGTGAAACATAACCGCCATTGATTTGGATAGCTTGAGCTTCGATTCCTTCGTAGCAGCGATCGATACCAATCGCGCATCCTTCTTCAATCACTAAGTCTGTTTCTGCGTGGATTGCATCATCACCTGTTGCAATAGAAAGACTTCCTCCATATATATAGAGTTGTCCATTTGAATGAAGAGCATCATCATCAGAGGATATATCAAATGTTCCTCCAGCGATAGCAATCGTATAGTCGTAGATGGAATCGAGTTCTACTGTTTTACCAGTATTTGGATCATCGTAATCTATGGTGCCCGCTTTAATGGCTTTTGCTTCTCCATTGTTTGAGGTTCTACTTGTGACGGTTTCGGGTGCCCCTCCATTGACTTCGATATTGAAGTTACCGCTCTTAATAAAGACAAATGTATCCGCTTGGATACCATCCCCTTGCCCAGTAGTGGTAATCTTTACATCCCCTGCACTTCCAATATAGACATATCCATCGTCGTAGCTAAATTCTGGGGTAACGGCCTTTCCATCATCCTCAACTAGATAGCCATCATCATCGGTAAAAGCAATCTCCGCTTTAATGGCATCGCTATCTGCAGTGGTTATATCTAGATTTGCCCCGTTTAAGATTGTGATATAAGATCCATCAAGACCATTTCCATCTGTTGATTTAAGGGTATATGAACCGCCATTGAGGTAGATTTGACCTCCAATTAATTCATCGCCCGCTCTAATGCAGTCGTTTGTGGATGTAATCTTAATTGTTGGGTTTCCAGAGATAATTAAGTCTCCATCAACATCAATCCCTCGTTTATATGATTCGATTTCTAGTGATCCATTTCCTAAAATCGTTAATGAAGCACCTTTACTCGCATTTATCGCGTTATTATCGGTATTATCACTACCCATAATAATCTTATTCTCGGTGCCATCAACAAGAACTAAGGTCGTATCTCTTTGAATCTTAAAAGCATGATCAGCATCTTTCCCTGAATCGTTATTATAAATCGTGCAACCAGCAAGATAGATTGTCACATCGCCGTTAAGATTATCGTTTGTTCTAATGGTGCCGTCACTTGTTAGTGTTATTTCACCTTCAATGTAATAATTGCCATAGTTGTCTTTATTAATATTTGTGCTTCCTGTTATTTTTGTGGCGTCAGTTGGAACACTGGAAGTCTCTAAATCACTGATTTGTACATTATTAGAACTTACCGCACTTTCAAGTGGCTCGATATTCTTCTCAATGCTTTCTGGGATTTCTGTCGCATCTTGTCCTCCCCCTAGCACATCTCCAGGGTTATCCCAGTTATAATCCTCTTCTGTGTCACTATCGAGTAGTGATTCAGGTATCTCATCATCACTTGATGCGTCTTTGCATCCTGTAAGTAGTAGTACACAGGCAAGTGATAGTAGTATTTTCTTTCCCTTCATAGACTTCCTCCTTAGTAGTTAGACAAATATTCTCTAACTCGTTATAATTAAAAGGATGAAACTTTACTTTTCAACCTACGCAAAAGATTATAAAGAGTATGAAACTTTGTTTCAAATACTTTTAGAAAAAACAATGAAACATTTGGGTTTAAAGATAAACCCAATAGTCTCTATTGATCTTGTGGATGAAGATTCAATTCACGAGTTAAATCTTAAGTATAGGGGAATCGATAATTCGACAGACGTATTAAGCTTTGCTTATCTAGATGATAATTTAGAGAGAGCAAATATATTAAGAAGCGAAGATGAAGTGGAGTTAGGGGATATATGTATATGCGTCGATGTCGCAAAAAGAAACGCTCCTACATATAATTACAGTCTAAAAAGAGAATTATGTTTTCTCTTCGTTCATGGATTACTACATTTAATCGGTTATACCCATGAACACGATGATATGGATAACATTATGTTTAGAATACAAGAAGAAATACTAGAAGAAAGTGAGATTGATTATGACAGATGAAGAGTTAATAGAAAAAGCAAAAGAGGCGATGAGTCTCTCCTATTCCCCATATAGCGGGTTTAAGGTTGGAGCGGCGCTTGTTACAAAAGAGGAAAAAGTATACCTCGGCACAAACATCGAAAATGCCTCATATCCCCTTTGTATGTGTGCGGAGCGTAATGCCATATATAATGCCTTATGCAATGGAGAAAAGGCTGAGGATATCCTCGCTCTTGCCGTTATCGCCGATAGTAACGAACCTTGTTCTCCTTGTGGGGCGTGTCGACAAGTAATCTCGGAGTTACTCGATGATAACACACCGATAATTCTTTCTAACACTAAAGGCGACATTAAAAGAACAAGTCCAAAAGAACTCTTACCATTTAGCTTTTCAAAAGAAGATTTAGGGAAATAATGAAATCAGGCTATGTTCTAATTATGGGGCGACCTAATGTCGGTAAGTCCACAATCTTAAATAAGATTATGGGACGCAAGATATCGATAGTGACCGCTAAACCTCAAACTACACGAAATAACATCAAAGGAATATACGAGGATGAAGATTGTGAGATCGTTTTTATCGATTCTCCAGGAGTGCATAAACCAGACGTTCTTTTAAACGAAAAGATGAACGATATGGTCTATCGTAATATGGAGGATGTCGACGTCATAATGCTCGTCATTGACGCTTCAAAAGAGTTTGGTGGTGGAGACCAGTTTATGATCGATAAACTTAAAGATAACGAACTTCCCCTAATCGTCGTCTTTAATAAAATCGACCTCATTAGGATGGAAAAAGCAATAAAGTTAAAAGACTTATATAAAAAGCTTTTACCTAACGCAATCCAAATTGAAACTGTAGCGACAGAGGGTTTTAATATCGACGAGATTATAAAAACCATTAAGGGATATCTTCCTGAAGGTCCTAGATTCTACGAGGAGGGGACAATATCAGACCGCGATGAGATATTCCAAATAAAAGAAATTATTCGAGAGAAGATACTAGAGAATACAGAAGAGGAAGTGCCTCACGCTGTGGCAATCTATTTAAACAATATTGACTGGGAGAAAAAACCGATCTTTATTGACGCATCGATTAACGTTGAGAAAGAAAGTCAAAAACCAATCTTAATCGGAAAAGGGGGAAAGATGATTAAAAAGATTGGGATAGAAGCGAGGCGTGACATTGAAAAACTCTTAAAAGCAAGAGTTAATCTATCTCTGACAGTTAAAGTGGAAAAAAACTGGAGAGAAAACGAAAAATCTATAACGAAATTTGGGTATAACGAATAATGAAACTAATAATTTTATCAATAAATCCTTATAAAGAGAAAGATGCGATAATTCACGCAATTAGTGAAAGTGAGTGTATCGATTTTCTTTGTAAGGGGATCTCTGATCCAAAAAAAGGCTTAAGTGCTTTAAACGTTCCTCTTACCGAGGTGGATGTTACATTTTTAGAAGAGGATAAATACAAGTATCCCGTTTTAAAAGAGTACACACTTGTCGATCCTTCTTTTAATCCGATGAACTCTTCAAACCTCGATGAAATGGTATCGATTACCTTTATTAAAGACGCGACTTTAAAACTCCTTGAAGAAGAGGAGCAACCATTGATGTATTCTAAGATTGTCAAATCTTTATCGATGATAAAGAATAAGGTTAATCCTAGATATGTCGCATTACTTTATCTTTTTGCCACTCTCGATCTTGCGGGTTATGGTTTTGAGGTAAACTCCTGTGTTTCCTGCGGAAGTCGCAAAGAAATCGTCGACTTCAAGTTTGAAGAAGGAGGCTTTATCTGTCGAAACTGTATGAGTAAACTCGAAAAGAGTGAGTATAGCGTTAATCAACTCTCCTCAATTAGAGAAATCGTCTTAAATGCGAGAAGGTATGACACACTCGATAACGTCTGTAAGTACTCTAATGGCTTTATAAACACCTTGCTTACACGTCTTATTGACTTTACAAGAGATGCATTAGGGACAAATTTAGACCATTTTAAACTTCTTGACATATAAATTAATAATGTACACTCATAGTGGGTTGACAATATACAAAAAAAGTGTATAATTTTATCTTGCTGTTTTATGGAGGGAAAAATGTACGATTTTGATAAATTAGTCAATCACTTCATCGTGAGTGGTTATTACTTCCAAGGGAGTGAGATCTATGGAGGTCTCTCAAATACTTGGGACTATGGCCCAATCGGTGTCGAAATAAAAAATAACATTAAGAGTATGTGGTGGAAGCGTTTCGTCCAGGAATGCCCCACGAATGTCGGTCTCGATGCAGCGATTTTAATGAATCCTAAAGTTTGGGAAGCTACAGGTCATGTATCAACCTTTAACGATCCATTAATCGATTGTAAGTCTTGTCATCAAAGATTTAAGGCTAGTGAACTTATCGATGACCAGTTTGATAATGCCCATGCAGAAGGGATGAGCGATGAACAGCTCAATAAGTTTATTAAAGATAATCATGTGAAATGTCCAAGTTGTGGAGCGGAAAACTTTACCGAGATTCGTAAGTTTAACATGATGTTTAAAACTCATGTCGGTGTCGTCGATTCTGATTCTAGTGCGGTCTATTTAAGACCAGAAACCGCGCAAGGTATGTTTGTGAACTTTAAGAATGTCTTAAGGAGCACAAGAAGAAAACTCCCTATTGGAATATGTAATGTCGGTAAAGCCTTTAGAAATGAGATTACTCCAGGACAATTCACCTTTAGGATGAGAGAGTTTGAACAAATGGAAATGGAATTCTTCTGTAAACCAGGAGAAGACCTTCAATACTTTGATTACTGGAAAGGAAAGTGCTTAGAGTTTATTAACTCCCTTGGAGTTAAAGAAGAGAACATCCGTTTTAGAGACCATGACCCGAAAGAATTAGCCTTCTATTCTAAAGCCACAACTGATATCGAATACCTCTTCCCATTTGGTTGGGGAGAAATCTGGGGTATTGCGGATCGTACCGATTACGATTTGAAGCGTCATATGTCTTATTCTGGTGAATCCCTTGAATATCTAGATCCAGAGACCAATGAGAAATATGTCCCTTACTGCATTGAACCATCTGTCGGACTAGATAGACTTACTCTCATGGTTTTATGCGATGCATATGACGAGGAAACACTTGAGGATGGGGAAACAAGAATCGTCATGCATCTAAATCCTGCGCTTGCTCCATATAAGGTTGCGGTTTTACCACTCAGCAAAAAGCTCGAAGATAAAGCCAAAGAAATATATGCTGTACTCTCTAAGTACATGAGCTGTATCTATGATGATACAGGAAGTATTGGAAAGAGATATAGAAGAGAGGATGCAATCGGCACTCCCTTCTGTGTCACAGTAGATTTTGACTCCATTGATGATAACTCGGTAACAGTAAGAGATAGAGACACCATGAGTCAAATTCGCCTTAACATCAATGAGTTAGTGGAATACCTAAGAGTTAAAGTATTCTATTAATTCAGTAAATAAATAGTAGTTTTTTAGTAGGATTATGCCAGGCAATTACGATGAATCTTTAATCAATGATGTCATAAAAAATGCTGATATTGTCAGTATAATTTCTTCTTATATCCCTGTAACGAGAAAAGGAAGAAGCTATACCGCCCTCTGTCCATTTCATGATGATGTAAACCCATCCCTTATGATCTCTCAAGACAAGCAAATTTATAAATGTTTTGTTTGTGGAGCGGGCGGTAATGCGATTACATTTGTCCAAAACTACGAAAAAATCCCTTTTATGGAAGCGGCAAGAAAAGTCGCTAGTCTCTCCTCTTTCTTTGACCCGAGACTCGAGAAGGTAACCGCTCCAAAAAAGGTCGATACTGAAAAAGAAAATATCTATAAGTGTTTAGAAGATTTAACTCTCTACTATTCTGTTTGTTTACAATCAGAGGAAGGAGAAGCCGCTCTTAAATACCTAGAAGGTAGAGGACTAGACGAAAAAATCCAAAATAAATATCGACTAGGTTATGCTATGCAAGATGGAGCGGCTACATGTCAATTTCTAAGTCAAAAAGGCCATTCCATAAAGAGTATTGATGATTCAGGGATTGCCTCAATGTCAGGTGGTACCTTAGTGGATAAAAATAGAGGAAGAGTGATCTTTCCAATTGCAGATGAAGATGGAAGAGTGGTTGGATACTCTGCAAGAAGTCTAAATGGTGGGGACGAAGCAAAATACGTCAATACCAGTGAAACACAAATCTTCCATAAAGGTGATGTTTTATATAACTACCATAACGCAATGGGGGAGGCTAAACTCAAAGGTTATGTCTATCTTGTGGAAGGATTTATGGATGTTATTGCCCTCGACAAGGCGGGTATATCCTCTGCAGTGGCATTAATGGGAACCGCCTTAACGAAAAACCAGATAGCCCTACTTAGAAAACTTAATGTCGAAGTTAGAGTGTGCCTTGATGGAGATAATCCAGGAATGGATGCCGCCTTAAAACTATCTAGTGCTCTCTCTAAAGAAGGGCTTAAGTTTAGGATTGTGGATGTCGCTGGAGACACAAGAGATCTAGATGAGATACTCGCGCAGGACGGGGCTGAGGCTCTTATTAACCACGTCAATAACCTCTTTGAAAGAATTGATTTTGCCCTTAACTATTATCAAAAATCTAACGCCTTAAAAACTAGTGATGAAAGAAGAAAACTCGTCGTTAATTTCCTCCCTATCCTAAATTCCATTAAGGATAACTTTGAAAGGGATAACTATATATACCGCCTATCTAAAGTTGTTAACTTTACAACGGATTCCATCAATGACCTTTTAAAGGATTATCGTAAACAGCAGCGAGATAATAACAGTCAAGTCAGTAGTGATGTTTTATATAAGTCTTATCATCCAGAACAAAAATATCTTCATAAACTAATAACCACGGAAAAAGAAGTTCTTTATCAGATGTTAAATAATAAAGATGCGGTGAAATTCTATGAAGATAACATATGGGGATTTTACGATAACATCTATAGGTCAATCGCAGAATACCTCGTTGACTACTATAAAACCCATGATGATATCGATTTCAATGACGTCTTAAATATCATCGCTAACTCTGATCTAGATAATAAACAAGACCTCATTAATGAAATGACAGGTATTTATCAAGAAAAGGATAAACCACAGTGCAGCCCAGAACTACTCAGCGATTATCTAAATACGATAAACGAAGAGAAAAATAAGATTTATGAAAAAGATTCTCTTTCTAACTCAATCTCAGGCAAAGATGAGATAGAAAAATCGAGAATTTATAACGATTATCATAAAGGAAGAATAAAGAAAGGAGAAAAAAAGTAGGATGCCAGACAAAGAAAAAGAGCTAACTGAAGAGCCAAAAAGAAAGAGAGGAAGACCCGCTAAAGACGAGGCCTCTTTAAACGCCACTAAAAAGAAAAAGAAGAAGGGGATAACAGTCTATGATGAAGATGGTAATTTACTCACAGTCGAAGAGATTGAAGAGCAAATTATCGATATGGCAAAAAAGAATGACAATAAGATCCTTCAAAGTGAAATATACGATGTGCTCGACCATTACGAGCTAGATGATGACCTTTTAGAGTCAATTATGGATAATTTCCAAAAAGCGGGAATTGAGGTTGTCCAAGAAGAGGATGAAGAAGAAGAACCATCCCTCGACGATATCAAAGAAGATGATATCGATTTTAAAGAAGGAGAAGATTTCTCTGAGGAAGATGACTTGTTTGATGAATCAGGAGGAATCGATGAAGAGGATGAAGAGTTAGAGTCGGTTGAAGATCTCGATTTATCCGCCTCTGATGTTAAGGTTACCGATAGTGTAAAACTCTATCTAAAACAGATAGGTAACTACCCTCTTTTAAAACCAGAAGAAGAGCCAGAACTCGCAAAAAGAATACTAGAGGGTGATGAAGCGGCTAGAGAAAAACTTATTAACTCTAACCTTAGACTCGTCGTTAATATTGCAAAACACTACGTTGGAAGAGGAATGCTTTTTACCGACCTTATTCAAGAGGGTAATATCGGTTTAATGAAAGCCGTGCAAAAATTTGATTACACCAAAGGATATAAATTTTCTACCTATGCGACCTGGTGGATACGTCAAGCCATTACAAGAGCAATTGCAGACCAGGCAAGAACCATTCGTATCCCTGTCCATATGGTAGAAACAATCAATAAGATTACAAGAGCGCAACGTAAGCTTATCCAAGACCTAGGAAGAGAACCTACCGCAGAAGAAATATCCGCGGAAATGAAAGGTGAACTCTCTCCTCAAGAAATTAGACACATTCAACGTATCGCTCTTGAACCTGTCTCCCTTGAATCTCCAATCGGAGAAGAGGAAGATAGTCATCTCGGTGATTTTATCGAAGATAAAGATAGTGAATCACCTGTGGAATACGCGACAAAAGAACTCTTAAGAGAAGAACTTAAAGATGTTCTAAATGATCTATCAGAAAGAGAAGAGAGAGTGATAAGACTCAGATACGGACTCGATGATAATAGACCAAGAACTCTTGAAGAAGTCGGAAAAGAATTCGGTGTCACAAGGGAGCGTATCCGTCAAATTGAGGCAAAAGCCTTAAAGAAACTTAAACATCCAACGAGGAGTAGAAGACTAGGAGACTATAAGTAATGCCCTTATCCTTAAGACTACAAACTATCTATGATATGGTGGACCAAAGTGCGGTCGCTGACATCGGTTCTGACCATGGTAAACTCATTATTGAACTTGCAAAAAATGGGGTCGCCACAGAAGCTTTTGCGGTGGAAAATAAAAAAGGACCATATGAGAAGTTATGTCAAGAGATAGAAAAAGCGGGTCTTATGGATAAGATTGTTCCTCTTTACTCCGATGGACTTTCTGACCTTCCTTCCTATGTTGGTACCCTTATTATCGCAGGGATGGGAGGAGATAATATCATCAAGATTTTAGAGGATCATCCAGAAAAAGTTCATCATGTTCAGCATATAATCGTGGACGCTCACACAAAGACAAGAGAAGTCCGTAAGTATATTTGTGAACATGGGTTTATCATCGACCAAGAGAAGATGGTGGAAGAAGACGGGAAATACTATGAAATCGTGAAGTTTATTAGATCAGAATCAATCTATTACGACGAAGACGATTATGAATACGGACCAATCTTAAGAAAAGAGAAGGGTTTACTCTTTATCCAAAAGTACGAAGAAAGAATTAATGAGATTAACGCGCTTATCGCTCTAGAAACTTTACCCGCCTCTCGTCTATCCTCTTTACAAGAAGAGAAAACCCGTTTGGAGAATATGATTAAATGAAAACAAAATTACTACTCAATAAACTAGGAAAGAAATTCCCCAAAAAGATTGCCGAGTATAACCACGACTATGTTGGACTTATGGTTAATAAACTCCCAGAAGAAGTCCATACGATTTTACTCTGCCTTGATTTTGACGATATAGTTTATGACGAGATGCTAGAAAAAGGTTATAAACCCGATCTTATTCTTACCCATCACCCTTTTATATACGGCACAAAGAAATATGTTTTAAGAGAAGACCCAATAAAAAGAGACCTCTACCAAAGAATGGAAAAACTAGGAATCCCAATTTATAGTATGCACACCAACTTCGATACAGGAAAAGATGGGATGAACGACGCTTTAATGGAAAAGCTCGAACTTGAAAATGTCAAAGTGGATGATAATGATCCGATGATGAGAGTGGGCTATCTAAAAGAAGAGATGGAACTCCATGATTTTGTTCGATATGTCAAAGATAAACTTAATCTTACTTATGGTTTACTTATGGAAGGCGGATCAAAGACCGTTAAAAAAGTCTCCCTTATTGCCGGAGGAGGTTCAAGAGAGTGGACCCTCGCTCAAGCTAATGGGTCAGATATCTATATCAGTGGGGATGTTCCTCATCATACGAGAAGAGAAGTCCTTCTCGCTCACTTTAATTATCTCGATCTCCCTCATGAAATCGAGAGAATCTTTATGCCACAAATGAAAAAGATCCTTTTAAGTATGG
>JAJQAP010000005.1 GCA_021203745.1 Coprobacillus sp. | reverse complement strand
TGGCTACTATTATTCTAATATGTAGAATAATAAAACACAAGGATTTGTGGTAGAAAAACACTATATATATATATACGAAGTATATATATAAAGTTAATAAAACCCACCTAGATGGTGGGATTTAATATGCAATTATGTATTAGTATTTATCAATAGACATAACCATAGATGGTTATTGAGTAGATATAGCAACGCTTATTAAATGTCATCTGTAGATTTGTGGCATCATCAATATCAAATGTTAAAGTTTCTTGGACACCTTCAGAGGCACTTTGTTGGTCCGCACTAGTATTAACTGAGACTTTACAGTTCTCACTTTCTGACCATGACTGTTGATCAATCTCTACTTTGGTGATTGTATCAGTCATTGTAAGATCCATTGTGCCAGTATTAGAAGAACCGCCAGTCTTTAATAGGTTATATTCTCCAGAATGAAGACCACCACTAGTATAGTACTGATAAATATAATTTGTGCTATTTACAGAACTTAATGGATTGTCATAGTCATCTTCACTAGTCCAGTATGCATCTAGAGTATCTTTAAGTTGGGTAGTGCTCATAACACTTGTGCTACCATTAGCCTTACTAAATGTTTCATCTTTAGTGGTAAAATCATAGGTTCCTATTTTAACCTCTGGTAGATCTCCCACCTCTTTTGCGTTCACACTAACTAAATACGTACCATAGATTTGATCACTTAATGCAGATACCGCTTTAATGGTTGTATCTCCCTCACTAAGAGCTTTTACTAGCCCTGTTTGACTGACTGAGGCTACACTCTCATTACTAGAGGACCACACGACCTTTTGACTTGCTTCAGCGGGACTAATCTCTACCCCTAACTGTAATGATTGACCCACTTCAATCTCATTACTATCACCAGTAATAGTAATAGAGTCTGGGACAATGTCATTAGGCTTTTCATAATAGACGACAATATCCGTACAACGTAGTTGTGTACCACCAGAGTTAGAGGAGTAATCGTTACAATATATCACCTCTCCTGAAGCACTTACATCGATTGTTATGGTGCCACCACTGGTCTTAGGATTAGTAATAGTACCCGCTTCATTACCATTAGTATCGGTAAATGTAGCAGTGTCATTACCATAGTAAGAGCCAGAATAGACTAGTTCAATCTTAGATATCTCAGCGACCATTTCATCCACTGGGGTAAAGATAATCTGATTCTTTGAATAGATTCTATAGTCATTACCATTATCGTAGTAATGAGGAGCAGTCCCACCACCATTAGCGGCAAAACTAATCGTCACTAAATCACCATAGATTAGATCATCACTAATAGTGACGTTCTCACCTGATCCAACAGATGAATATATATCTGAAGCAACAAATTCTTCCTTCTCTTTATAGACTAGTTCACTCTCCCCAATAACAGTTAAAGGGTATTCTCCTTTAATGTTTGAGTCCGCTTCTGAGGTTGCATAGATTATTACTTCTCCTTCCGAGATAGGACTAACAAGACCAGTTTGATCCACACTAGCAATAGTCTCATCACTAGATGACCAGATAACATGCTGATTTACACCACTAGAAGGACTTACGGAAGCATAAAGCTGGAGCCCATGACCTCCTAGTTCTATTTCGGTTTTACCTTGGTCAGCGGTTACTATAATTGATTCTGGAGCATTTAAATCAGGATCATCACTATAAGGTAAGACATTTTGATAATTATTAGTTCCCGCGTTACTATTTGCGTAGCAGGCAAAATAGTCATACCCACTTTGATGACCAATAAAACGATCGCTAAATGAGGCGGTATAGAAGTATCCATCCTTACCATCACTTGGCTCTTTCCACGTCCAAGTGTATGGGGTGGTAGTTAGTTTCATATTAGATGAGTTTTCACTAGAAGCGATATATTGTAAGACTTCGTCTGTGTCATAGAAGCTTAATGTACATGTATAGTCCTCTCCATCATTTAATGGGGTGATATAGATATCTAGCGCTTCTTCATAACTTGTTGTAGTGTTCATATGGTTAGAGCTAACTGTACCACTAAAATACTTATACGTATCACTATCTAGGACACCAAGTTTATAAGTTTTATCACCTTCTTGAGGAGTAGAGGGAGCCTCTTGTAGTTCTGGCTCACTTTCAAATGAGGAGCCCTTATTATAGCTACTACTATTGATATTTGACCAAGCGTAGCAGCCTAGGTAATCAGAACCACTTTGGTTACCAATAAATCTCTGTGTTCCATTATCATCATAGGTAAAAAAGACATCATAATCATCATCATAAAGCCAGATATAAGGATCAGAAGTTAAGGTAAATCCACCTGTAGAAGATCCTGAGTAGCCAATATATGTTAAAGTCTCACTTGCATAGTAACTTGTTGGATTTATATCGCTAGCGTAAAAGCCTAGTGTATACTCGTTTTCTTTTAGCTCAGCAATAATTAATTCCACGGCCTTTTCATAGTTAGAGGTGGTATTTAAATGACCGCTACTATCTAGTGTTCCGTCAAAATAGAGACACTCATAATCACTAACTTGTACCCCTAGTTTAGCGTTTGACTGTGTGGGACTAAATTCACCATGTTGAATAGCTTTAAAGCTAATAGAGAGATTAATGGAATCGATATAGCGGCCTACCCATGTATCAAAAGCGTCTCCATTAACATCATCTATATCAGAGAGCCACGTGACTGTTACATAGATATAGATATAGTTATATAAAGAGTTATCTTGCCCTACTTCACTCTCTGGGTAAAGGGTAATAAGACTATCTTCACTAATCTCAGTTAACTTCTCACCATCTAAAGAGTAGTAAGGGGTAAGGGAGAAGTGATCTAAGAACTCATTCTCAAAGGTTTCATTAGCTTGGTATTTACTATTAGGGTTATAAGGATTAGTTTGGTTTAAAGAGGCACAAACAGAGATATCACCACTAACTTCACCCTTATTGGTGATTTTTGCAGTAGCGATAGGAAGAGATACTGAATACCTATTTGTATTACCCTCTGTATAGATAGATTGATCTGGACTTAGTTTAGTGCTAGTCTCTACATCAAACGTAGCATCGTTAGATGTTGTAAGATCAAAGTCCCATTTTGGGATAGAGACTAGACCATTAGAAGAGGTGGCACTCCTATACTGAGAATAACTTACCCCAATTGCGGTGCCCGCGATAAGAGCAACACATAGGCAGCCAATAAGACTCCATAAAACTATTTTCTTTGTTTTTGTCATCCTTAGTCCTTTTACTCATAAATACATAGATTATTAAATGATTAACTAATGGGCTTAAACGCTTAATGATGTATGTATTTGACTAATTAGATAACCTATATATGTATAGATACATATATAT
>JAJQAP010000066.1 GCA_021203745.1 Coprobacillus sp. | reverse complement strand
GAAACGATAGTAACATCTCTCGATACGATTAAAGAGAGCTATCCAAAATACATAAGTATAAAGAAAGGATATAACTAAGATGAGATTTAAACTTGATATACAACTCTTTGCTTCCCATAAAGGTGTGGGTTCCACAAAAAACGGTCGTGATAGTGCGGGAAGAAGACTCGGCGCTAAAGTCGCTGATGGGCAGTGGTGCCATGCGGGTTCTATTATCTATCGTCAAAGAGGCACAAAAATCTATCCAGGAGAAAATACCGCAAAAGGGGGAGACGATACAATCTTTGCCCTAAAATCAGGAGTAGTCCATTATCAAAGAATGGGTAAAAGAAGAAAGTGTGTAACTGTTACACCTGATTAATCTTTTATTAGATAAAGTAAAAAAAAGAAGTGAGCGTCACTTCTTTTTAAATACCATTTACAGGTTTTTTAGGTTCTTCTCTAAAAGGAAATCTCTAATATTTATAATTATAATTCCCTCCTCGCTTCTATAGGTTGGAGTCTCATCATAGCATATAATGAATTTCGTAAAACCATCTCCAGTTTTTAGTAATGGTCTTATCTCTCTATTTTTTGTCTCTTGGTCGAGAATTGTTTGTGATATTTGTAGGTAATATAAGTCTGGACCTTTTCTGCAGACGAGATCAATTTCTAGATTAGTTACGCTATCGTGACTCCTAACTGGGACCACCCCAACGTTGATATCGTACCCTCTTGATATCATCTCATTAGCAATGATATTTTCCATGATGTTATTTATATCGAGTCTATTAAAGTTTAAACGAGCATTTCTGATGCCAATATCAGAGAAATAGTATTTTGATAATGAGTTTAATCCTTTTCTTCCTACCACATCATATCTTGTAATATTTTCGACAAGAAATGAATCTTCAAGATAAGAAAGATAGGCATTTATTGTATTTAGTGAGATACTTTTATCCTTTGTTTTAGATAAATAGGTATTATAGATTTTATTAGGGTTAGTAAGTCCACCTACACTTGTTGAGAGTATATCCATTAAATCATCGAGGACATCTTTTCTATCCACCCGGTAGCGTTCAATAATATCTTTATAGTAAACAAGAGAGAATATATCTTTAAGCATTTTCCTTTTTAAGTCTATATCGTCTTCTAAAACAACTTGAGGGAGACCCCCAAATGTGAGGTATTCATTAAAGAGTTCACTAATTGACTTACCATTATCTTTTTTAAAGAGATAAAATTCAGAGAACGATAGTGGGTTTAAACCAATCTCTATATAACGCCCTCGAAATTCTGTTCTTATATCTTTAGAAAGAAATCTTGAATTTGACCCTGTTAGATAGACATCGACATTTCCTAGATGAATTAATCCATTAATGACAAAATAAAACTCATTATAATTCTCGTCTTTTTTCTCTCCCTTTATGATGGCGTATTGTGCTTCATCGATAAAAACATAATACCTTTCATTGGTGCTTTTTATTTTACCTTTAATATAATTTTCAAGGTTTTCAGGCTCATGATAGACAATGTTTTCTCTTTCATCGAGATTAAGTGTTATTATGTTTTTTTCTTTAACGCCTACGGATAAAAGATAATCTCTATATAGATTAAAGAGAAGATAGGATTTACCACATCGTCTAATTCCCGTAATTATTTTGACAAGTGGCTTATCTTTTTCTCTAATGAGTAAGTTTAAATAGTCATCTCTTTTTATTTCCATCTTTATGCCTGCCTATATTATAGGAGATTTATTTTCGTTTTTATAGAAAATTTTGAAAAAAAATTACGCATGCGTCAAAAATTTTCAAAATTTACTGAAAATAATTATTTATTTTCTCCAGAAAATACATTAAAATTATAGTTACTGGAGCAAATAGAATGATATTAACTATTGATCAATTAAAAGAAAAGTATAGTGAGTACTCTAATGCTAGTATGAAGATAAATCATGAGCTAAAGGGTGGAAAACTATACAAAGTGACAAGAGGAATTTATGAAGATAATCCTACTACTGATTCAATGTATCTAGCGGGAGTAATCTATGGACCCTCCTATTTATCCTTTGACTTTGCCCTATATTTTTATGATTTAATTCCTGAAGCGGTTTTTACCTATACTAGTGCAACAACCCAAAAAAGAAGAAGCAAAGTGTTTTCAAATCATTTTGGCACCTTTACATATCAAGATGTCCCAGAGGCAGCTTTCCCATATGGGGTAAATCTTATTGAGGAAAATGGTTACTCCTATATGATTGCCACTCCTGAAAAAGCACTATGCGATAAGTTATATACTTTAAAACCTGTCACTTCATTAAAGGAGTTAAAGTATGTCTTATTTACTGATTTAAGAATAGAAGAGGAAGATTTTTATAAGTTAAATATGGAGGATTTAATATTCTTATGTCCTCTATATAAGAGTAAGACTCTTAACTTCCTCTTAAAGTTTATTAAAGGAGAAATGTTATGAATTTAGTTCTCGAAAAAATGATTAATGGATATAAAACTGATTCCATAAAAGATAAGACAAATGCGATAAGAGAAGTCATGCAAAGAGTGACACTATCCTCTCTTGCTAGTGCGGGATTTAATAAAGAAGCCATCTTTTTTGGTGGGACCTCTCTTCGTATTTTTTATCAAATTGGTCGTTTTAGTGAAGATCTTGATTTTAGTCTTGTTGAAGATAATCCTGACTTTAATTTTAGCAAGTATATTCCATCTCTAGTTAAAAGTTTCTCTGAATATGGTATTGATATAAGTGTTACTGGTAAAGAAAAGAGTAATGAAACCACAAAAGTACATACGTATTTTATTAATTTTAACCTTAATGAATTATTGTCCTATTTTTTTAAAGATAGTTCACGTGTTAATCATAACGAACTAATAAGGATTAAACTTGATATTGACACTGAGTCAGAAAAAAACGCTAATACAAATACATTAAGTTCCTATACTCCTAGACTTTTTCAATATAAGGTCTTTGACTTTGCCTCTCTTTTATCGTTAAAGATTGGTGCTATTTTAACACGAAACTATAAGTTTAGAGTGAAAGGAAGAGATTTGTATGACTTTATCTTTCTTGCTAGTCAAAATAGCGAGGTGAATCTTCCTCTTATTAAGGAGGAATTAGTTAGATCTAACTATATTGACAAGTCGTTTGACTTTACTCTTGATACCCTAAAGGAGATGTTAACTAATTATTTTAATAATTTAGACTTCCAACAAGCTAAGGCGGATGTTTATCCCTTTATTGATGATCCTAGGGAGTTAGACTTTTTCAATAAAGATGCTTTTATCCCCCTAGTTAATGCTCTTAAAGTATCTTGATATTCATATTTTCATTTCCCTTATCTTTATAATATAATAAAGATATGAAAAAGATATCTTTA
>JAJQAP010000089.1 GCA_021203745.1 Coprobacillus sp. | reverse complement strand
TATCTTTAATTTCCTTAAGGGATTTCTTTCCAAGATTTTTAAACTTCATCATATCATCTTCACTAAGTTCTGTTAACTCATCCACGGTGGTAATACCCGCTCTCTTTAAGCAGTTATAAGAACGGACGGATAAGTCGAGATCTTCGATGGTAAGATTTTCATACTTATTCTCTTCAATAATTTCTTCATCTTTCTCGATATTGATATCTTGAGTAATCTCAGAGAGATTAGCGAATTTATTGAAGTGCTCGACAAGAATCTTTGCCGCTAAAGCGACAGCGTCTTGAGGAGTAACACTACCATCAGTCCAAACTTCAAGGGTTAAACTATCGTAATTTGAGGAGTGTTTAACACGGGTTTGGGTGACATCATAGTTAACCTTTTTGACAGGGGAGTAGTTAGAATCTGTACAGATTACTCCCACAGCAAGATTAGGACGAAGAGTTTTATTTTGCTCTCCTGTTAAATAACCTCTACCATTTCTAGCGTAGAGTTTCATTGAGAGTTTACCACCTTCGGTAAGATGGGCAATCTCAACATCTGGATTAATGACTTTAACACCTGTAGGAAGGGCATCGAGGTTTAATCCTGTGATATCTCCTGCGGTCACCGTGGCAGGTCCAGTCACATTAATTGATAGTGATTGTGTAGCATTGTCCGCGATGATATCGTTATCGATTTGAAGAATGACATCCTTTAAATTAAGGATAATTTCAGTTACATCTTCTTCCACTCCTTCGAGAGCGGAGAACTCATGTTTTGCCCCATCGATTTCTACCGCATAGATAGAAGCACCTGGAAGTGAGGAGAGTAGTACACGACGTAAGGCATTACCAATAGTTAGTCCAAATCCTCTTTCAAGAGGTTCAATAACAAATCGGCCATAATTCTCTGTGGAATCATAGTCAGCACTTTTAATGCCAAATTGTTCAAAAGCATCCACTATTTTCATACTTAACTATATCCTCCTTTACTTTCTAGGTTGCTTTCTAGGACGGCAACCATTGTGTGGAACTGGGGTTACATCTTTGATAGATGTAATTTGTAGTCCGGCAGCGGCAAGAGAACGAATGGACCCTTCTCTTCCTTGTCCTGGACCTTTGACTTCCACATCAACCGTTCTAATACCTTGATCATAGGCTGCTTTACCGGCACTTTCAGCGGCGAGTTGTGCGGCATAAGCGGTTCCTTTTTTCGAACCCTTAAACTTTACAGTACCACTTGAAGCCCAAGTAAGAGTGTTACCTTGTTCATCGGTAATGGTAATAATGGTGTTATTAAAGGTTGAATGAATATGCGCCACTCCATGCGTGAAGGAGCGCTTAATTTTTTTCTTACGAGTATTTGATTTACTAGGCATAAATTAATTCTCCTTTCACATCATCGAGGTGCCATCTTCTTATTAGCAATCGTCTTACGTGGACCTTTGCAGGTTCTCGCATTGGTTCTCGTCCTTTGCCCGTGGCAAGGGAGACCTTTACGATGTCTAATTCCTCGATAACATCCAATTTCTTGTAATCTTTTTACATCATAGGCGACATCTCTTCTGAGGTCACCTTCTGTTTTGTATTTACTAATTTCAATACGTATAGCGTTAAATTGGTCATCGGTGAGATCTTTCACTCTAATACCGAAGTCAACTTTAGCGTCTTTACATATCTTTTCTGCAGTGCTTCTTCCTATCCCATAGATATAGGTAATAGAAATGCCCACAGGTTTGTCATTTGGTATATCTACACCAACAATACGTGCCATAACCTATCTCCTATCCTTGTCTTTGTTTGTGTTTAGGATCACTACAAATAACCATCACCTTACCATGACGTTTGATGACGCGGCATTTGTTACAAATAGGTTTAACTGATGCTCTGACTTTCATCTTATCCTCCTATACACTTTCCTTTTCTTTATGTCTGTATGTAATTCGGCCCCGTGTTAAATCATAAGGAGAGATTTCCACTGTTACTTTATCACCTGTTAAAATGCGAATGTGATTCAATCGGATTTTGCCAGAAACGGTGGCCGTTATAACAGCGCCATTTTCGAGTCTCACCCTAAATATAGTATTAGGGAGAGTCTCAATAACCTCTGCCTCTACTTCAATGAAATCTCCTTTTGCCATAAACTTACCTACCCTCCTTAGGTACTGTTAATACTTCATATCCATCTTTGGTGACAAGCACTGTATTTTCGTAGTGAGCACTTAATTTCCCATCTTTGGTTTTGGTTGTCCATCCATCGGAGAGGGTTCTGAGTTTTGGTTTACCTTGACACACCATTGGTTCAATACATAGTGTCATACCACTCTTAAGCATTAAACCAGTATTTGCGGTGCCACAGTTAGGGATAGCGGGACCTTCATGAAGTGTGGTTCCACATCCGTGACCGGTATACTCTCGGGGTAAGGAATAATGACGTTTCTCACAGTATTCCTGCACCCTATGGCAGATGGTTCCTAGTTGTGTGCCCTCTTTAAGTCCTTCAATTGAATACCAGAATGAATCTTGTGTATCTTTAATGAGTTGAAGAGCTTTTTCGTTACATATCCCAACAGGGAATGTACGACAGGCATCACAACAGTAGCCTTGATAGGTTGCTCCTACATCGAGCGAGACAATATCACCATCTTTTAAGATGATTGAAGATGTAGGGATTCCATGAATTAATGTGTCGTTGACCGAGACACATAAGGCTTCTGGAAATCCACCATAGCCTTTAAATGTCGGGCTGCATCCTGCCTCTCGGATTATTTCCTCTCCTTTTCTTGATAGATATAGAGTGGACACTCCAGGACGGCATTCCTTTTCAAGTTCGCTAAATACTTTAGCGACAACTTGTCCAGCGACACGCATTAATTCGATTTCTCGAGAAGATTTAATAACGACTGGATCAGCCATTGATAAATTCGCAAATCTCCTCGAATAGCTCATCTGATCCCTTTAAGGAATCAAAAGACTTAAGTAAACCTAGATTATCGTAATAATCTAATAGTGGTTGAGTCTGAGTGTAGTAGTTCTTTAGACGGTTTTTTAAAGCCTCTTCGGTATCATCCGCTCTCTGGTAGAGTTCTCCTCCACAGAGGTCACAGACTCCTTCCACTTTTGGTTTCATTGTTTCAATGTGATATGGTGCCCCACAATTTCGACAGATTCTTCTTCCGGTCACTCTTCTTACGAGTTCCGCTTCATCACATTCGAGATTGATGACGACATCAATATCAGATGAACTTCCTTTGACCATTTCGGCAAGGGCTTCCGCTTGATGGATGGTTCTTGGGAATCCATCAAGGAGATAACCATTACCTAAATCTCCTTTATGGAGACGCTCATTGACAACACCAATGGTGATATCATCAGGAACAAGATCTCCTCTATCGATATACTCTTTAGCGGTTAATCCTAACTCCGTTCCTTCTTTAGCGGCGTCTCTAAACATATCTCCTGTGGAGATATGGACAAAGCCATATTTTTGTAAGAGCTTTTTTGCTAGGGTTCCTTTCCCGGCAGCGGGTGGACCCATTAATATAATGTTCTTTTTCATAATTACCTACCTCCTGCGGCAACAACTTCATCAAATGATTTACCTGCCAGTAGTCCTTCAACTTGTTGTTTGAGTTCTAGTGCCACACCAACAACGATGATAATACCAGTACCACCAAGGACGAGTGTCGTGTTATCTCCAAAGATTCCAGTCATTGTAAGAATTGATGGGAGAGCGGCGACAAGCATCAAGGCCATGGCACCAATAAATGTCACACGGTTTAAAACTTTTGAAACATATCGCTCTGTTTCATTACCTGGACGGACACCAGGAATATAGGAACCATTTTTCTGGAAGTTTTCCGCCAGTTGCTGTGGGTTGATCTGGATGTGAGCGTAGAAGAAGGTAAAGGCCACAATCAGGACGATATATATAATCAATCCCCACGGCATGTACCAAGTGGACCCATTGACGCCTGGCATCGCAAATAGGGCACTTGAACTAAATATATCAAGCCATGCAGCATTTGTATTACCGCCGACAAAGGCAACGATAATAGAAGGCACTAGCATGATTGAGTTAGCAAAGATGACAGGGATAACTCCTGCGGAGTTAACCTTGATAGGAAGATATGAGGCTTTGGACATTGATTGAGTCTGACCACTCTTCCCTGAATGTTGCACAGGTATCTTTCTCTTTGAGAGTTCGATAAAGGTAACAAAGGCGATGATAAGGAGGAATGCCACGATATAAACGAGGAATTCGAGAACCCCTGTCAGTTCTGCTCCGGTTCCAATTGAAGAGGATACCCAGGTTTGATAGGCACCAACGATTTGTTGAGGTAAGCTAGAAACAATACCCGCAAAGATAATCATGGATATACCATTACCAATACCTTTTTGAGAGATTTGATCAGCGAGCCACATAACAATCATTGAACCCGCAAGCATAATGACGACGATATAAATATACATGAGCCAAGCTTGAGAGCCGGTATCAAAGTTGATGTAATCATAAGATGCCATCATTTGGATAATACCATAAGCTTCAACTGCACCAATGAGGAGAGTTAAATATCTTGTTGCAAGTTCCATCTTACGTCTACCGGATTGACCTTGACGCTTTAAATCGGTTAAAGCAGGTAATACATCGGTTGAGAGTAAGTTAATAATAATTTGAGCGGTGATGTATGGGGATACACCAAGAGCAAAGATCGAGAATGTCGATAATGTTCCTCCACCTAGTAAGTTCATGAGTGCAAGAGCGTTATTTTGTTCTAGATATGAAGAGTAATCACTTGTTAAGGTAACGCCTGGAACGGTTATCTGGGCGCCCAAACGGAAAATAAAGAGTATGACTATTGTAAATAGTATTCGACCCATTATCTCTTTGTTTTTTAGTATTTTGACAAGCGTCTTCATAATTAGATTACCTCGACAGTTCCACCATTCTTTTCAATCGCTTCTTTTGCGGAACTAGAGAACTTATTAGCTTTAACGGTTAATTTCTTCTCTAATGTGCCGTTGCCTAATATTTTAATATGATTAGAATATTTTTTCACTATTCCAAGTTCAATAAGTAATTCAGGAGTAACAGTCTCTCCATCTTTAAACCTATTTAAATCACTGAGATTAACCACCGCATATTCAATGTGGTTGACATTATGAAAGCCACGTTTTGGTAGTTGTCTATAGATTGGCATCTGGCCACCTTCAAATCCTAGACGTGTACCACCACCAGATCTCGCGTTTTGACCTTTTGTACCTTTTCCAGCGGTTTTCCCAGTTCCAGAACCGATACCTCTACCTAGTCTAGAATCCTCTTTTCTACTTCCAGGAGTAGAGTGTAAATCATTTAGCTTCATTTGACTCAACCTCCTCTTTCGCTCTTCTCGCCTTTACAGTCTTTGCATTAGAGAGACGAGAAATACCTTCATCACAGGCTTTCACAACATTAATTGGGGTTCTTGATCCATAGACCTTTGAACAGACATTTTGGACACCAGATAATTCCATAACCGCTCTAACAACACCACCAGCAACAATACCAGTACCTTCGGGAGCGGGTTTTAGATAGACCTTTGAGGCTCCAAAATGACCCATTACTTCGTGAGGGATAGTGTTTCCCTTCACGATAGGAATTGTATGAATGTTCTTTTTGGCAATATCCGTTGCTTTTTTAATTGCATCTGGGACTTCTGCGGCTTTCCCTAGTCCATAACCATATTTACCTTTATGGTTACCGACAACCACTAGGGCTGTCCACTTTTTACGACGACCACCTTTAACGGTTTTAGCAACTGATCTGATAGAGACAGATCTTTCCTCGAATTCTTTTACTTCTTCTTGACGAGGAGTGAATTCTCTTCTTCTCTTTCTTACATCGCCTCTTGGACGACGATCATTAGGAGCTGGTTTGTCACTTGCACTAGGAGCGGCCTCTCCTTTTGGAGCATCTTTTGGTGCTTCGGGTTTAGGAGCTTTAGGAGCTTTTGGGGCTTCTTCTTTAGGGGCTTCCACTTTGGTTTCAGCTTCAGGAGTTTCTTTAACTTCTTGTTCGGTTACTTTTTCTTCTTCTGCCATAAATCACCTCCTAGAACTTGAGTCCAGCGCTTCTTGCGGCGTCCGCAAGAGCCTGCACTCTACCATGATATAGATAGCCAGACCTATCAAAGACCACTGTAGTAATGTTTTTCTTTAGCGCTTTCTTTGCAATATCCTCTCCGACTTTCGCGGCAGCTTCACAGTTACCACCATTTTTTAGTTTAAGTGTCATTGAGGAAGAGGACACTAAAGTATGACCTACTGTATCATCGATAATCTGAGCTTCAATATTCTTATTTGAACGATAAACGCAAAGACGTGGTGAAGAAGTTGTACCACTGACCTTTTTTCTGACTCGAGCATGTCTTCTCTTACGTGCTTCATTTTTTGATTCAATATTAATCATAATGGCCTACCTCCTTACTTCTTCTTACCTGCTGCGGCACGTTTACCCTCTTTACGACGGATAACTTCACCTTTATAGGCAATACCTTTTGCGTTATATGGTTCTGGTGGTCTGACCTCTCTAATTCTCGCTGCGGTTTGTCCCACTGCTTGTTTTGAGATACCACTGACACTTATTTCGGTGGCGCTTGGGCAAGAGATAGTCACACCCTCATTTGGTTCGATTATAACTTGATGGGAGAATCCGACCCAGAGACGGACGTTTTTACCTTCCATCGCCGCTTTATAACCGATACCTGTCATCACGAGATCCTTTTTATAACCATCTTTACAACCGACAATCGCGTTATAAAGATTTGCTCTTGTGGTTCCGTGATTTTGCTTAATTTGTTTGGCATCACTCTCTCTTTTGACGGTGATTTCATTGCCTTCGATATCGAGTGTAATACCATTATTAATAATTACATCTTGACTGCCTTTTGGACCAGTCACTGTCGCGTACCCTTCTTTCACTTCTAGGGTGACACCATCAGGAAGAATAATATGTTTATTTCCTACTCTTGACATACTTCCCTCCTTACCACACATAGGCGAGCACTTCTCCGCCTACTCCTAACTTTCTCGCTTTTGCGTCTGTCATCACACCTTGAGAGGTTGAGATGATAGCAATACCTAAACCTTTTAGAACTTTAGGGAGTTTATCCGCGGGGGAAGCAACACGGAGTCCAGGTTTAGAGATTCTCTTTAACCCTTGAATGACTCTTTCTCCGTCTTTCGTGTATTTTAATGTAATGATTAATTCTTTTTTGACTTCGCCTTTCACGGTGTAATCCGTGATAAAACCTTCTTCCTTAAGGATACGGGCGATTTCAACCTTGATCTTACTGGAAGGGATACTAACATCTTCATGTTTCATCGCATTAGCATTACGAATTCTGGTAAGCATATCTGCGATTGGATCTGTCATCATATTCTAGCCCTCCTTACCAAGATGATTTTTTCATGCCAGGAATCTCGCCTTTATAAGCGAGCTCTCTTAGGCAACAACGACATAGATGAAATTTGGAGTAGACGGCATGGGGACGCCCACATCTTTCGCATCTAGTATACTCTTGAACCTTATATTTCTTTGGTTTCGCGTATCTAACTTTTGCACTGACTTTTGCCATATATTAGGTCTCCTTTCCTTATCTACTGAATGGCATACCAAGAAGTGATAGTAATGTGTATGCCTCTTCATCTGTTTTTGCGGTGGTAACAATGACAATATCCATACCTCTTACCTTATGGACCTTGTCGTAATCAATTTCTGGGAAGATGAGTTGCTCTCTAACACCTAAGGTATAATTACCTCTTCCGTCAAAGGCATTTTTACTCACTCCTCTAAAGTCTCTAACTCTAGGAAGAGCGATAGAGACGAGTTTATCGTAGAACTCATACATTCTTTGTCCTCTGAGGGTTACCTTACATCCAATTGCTTGGCCCGCTCTGAGTTTAAAGGATGAAATTGATTTCTTTGCTCTTGTCACAATTGGTTTTTGACCAGCAATAAGAGTTAATTCATTAACAGCATCTTCAAGTCTCTTATTATCTTGAACAGCATCACCAACACCCCAGTTAATCACTATCTTATTTAATTTAGGTAATTCCATAACTGAAGAGTAATGATATTTCTCCATTAAAGCAGGTTTAACTTCATTCTCATATTTGACCTTAACACGAGGTACGTACACATCATTTTTGGTCTCTTCCTTCTTTGCAGGGGCTTTTTTAGGCGCTGCAGGTTTAGCTTCTTTTGGAGTTTCCTCAACCTTAGCTTCTTCTTTTGGAGCTTCAGCCTTTTTTGCAGGGGCTTTCTCCTCTTTAGGAGCTTCCTCAACCTTAGCTTCTGCTTTAGGGGCAGCAGCTTTTTTAGCAGGGGCTTTCTCCTCTTTAGGAGCTTCCTCTACTTTAGTAGAGGCCTTTGTGGTCGCTTTTTTAGTGGTAGTGGCTTTAGTCTCTTCAGTTTTTGGAGTGGCCTTAGCAGTAGCTTTCTTTGCTTCTGGTTTAGCCTCCGCTGCTTCTACCTTTTTTGTAGTGGTTTTTTTAGGAGCTTCTTTAGCTTCAGTCTCTACCTTTGTGGTAGTCTTTTTAGTAGTTTTTGTTTCTTCTGCCATAGGAACCTCCTTCCTTATAAGACGGAACCGCTTTTGACAGCGACTCTCTCTTTTTTACCTTTAACCTCTTCATGTTTCACTCTCGTGGCCTTTTTGAGTTTTGGGTCATAGATCATTACATTTGAGGCATCGATTGGTGCGTAAATCTCGATGATTTGACCATCAGGATTCGCTTGAGTGGGCTTTTTGTGTTTTTTACGGACATTGACATCCTCAACGACCACTCTATTTTGGGATGGGATAACTTTTTGGACAACACCAATTTTGCCTTTATCTCTTCCAGCAATAACGATTACTTTATCACCTTTGACAATTTGCATTTCTATCCCTCCTTATAACACTTCTGGGGCAAGGGAGACAATTTTCATAAACTTATCTCCTTTATCTCTTAGTTCTCTTGCGACTGGGCCAAAGACACGAGTGCCCACTGGAGATCCATCATCATTGATAATGACACCAGCGTTATCATCAAATCTAATCGTGGATCCATCTTTTCTAATCACTTGTTTTTTCACACGAACAATTACCACTTTGACGATATCTCCCTTTTTCACCTTAGCATTTGGGATAGCTTCTTTAACAGAAGCAAGGACGATATCACCAACAGAGGAATTCTTACGATATGACCCTCCATAAAGTTGGAAGATCTTCACTCGTTTAGCGCCACTATTATCGGCAACAACTAAACTTGTTTCCTTTTGAACCATAGATTATTCTTCCTCCTTTACTTGGACTTCTTCAACTGACTCTTCAACTGGTGTTTCTTCAACCGTCTCGTTAACCTCTGCTTCAACAGCTTCAGTGTCAATAGCCTCTTGTTTTAGTTGAGCTTCTGCTTGTTTAACAGTAAGAGCAGCTTTTTTATCAATACTAATTAGACGGAATCTCTTTTGGGCGGACATTGGACGACACTCCATAATGGAGACTGTATCACCAACATGGGCCTCATTGTTTTCGTCATGAGCATAGTATTTCTTTGCGTATTTCACCCTCTTTTGATAGATAGGGTGTTTTTTATAGGTTTCGACGAGGACGGTAATGGTTTTGTCGTTTTTATCGGATGTCACCACACCTTGAACCACTCTTCGGGTGTTACGTTCTGCCATAATTATTTACCTCCCTCGACTTCGTGTCCGAGTTCTCTTTCTCTTAGTATCATATTAATACGCGCGATATCTTTACGGACATCGGTAATATCTTCACCTCTTTCGAGACCTCCGACAGCTTTTTTTCTTCTTAAGTCAAATAGACGTTCTTGGAGTGAGTAAAGCTCGTCTTTTAACTCTTGAGTAGACATCGCTCTTACATCATTAATTCTCATCTTTACTCTCCTCCTCTTCTTTCTTAATTACTTTACATTTAATTGGTAGTTTATATGCCGCGAGTCTAAGCGCTTCAGTAGCAGTTTCTTCTGGAACTCCCGCAATCTCAAAGAGAATCTTGCCCTCTTTAACCACAGCAACCCACTTTTCTGGAGATCCTTTACCAGAACCCATACGAGTACCCTCAGGTTTTTTAGATTTTGATAGTTGTGGGAAGATACAAATCCAAATCTTACCCATACGACGAGTGTATCTCGCTAAAACAATACGAGCGGCTTCAATTTGACGCGCGGTAATCCAAGCCCCTTCTTGAGCTTGAAGAGCATATTCACCATAACTGATTTTGGTGCCGCCTTTGGCTTTGCCATAATAGCTAAGTTTATGAGGACGACGATATTTAGTACGTTTAGGTTGTAACATAATTATTCGCCCTCCTTAGAAACATTTGAGAATTTATTACAAGGAACTTCCCCACGACAAATCCACACTTTGACACCGAGTTGTCCATAGGTTGTCTTTGCTTCACTGACAGCGTAATCGATATCTGCGCGTAAGGTCTGTAAAGGAATAATACCCTCTTTATAACCCTCACCTCTTGCAATATCAGTGCCTCCGAGTCTGCCTGAGACAAGTGTTTTTACACCTTTAGCGCCCGCTTTTCTAACACGGACAATGGCTTTCTTTTGGACAATACGATAGGACATTCTCTCTTCGAGTTGTCTAGCAATAGAATCTGCGACGATTTTCGCGTCTAGATCTGGCTGCTTAACTTCAATTACATCGAGTTTAAGATTTGTTTCACTACCGACAATTTTTTGAATATCGTCTTTGATTCTTGCAACATTTTTTCCGTCTTGACCGATGACCACGCCTGGACGTGCTACAAACATCATGACGGTAACATTCTGACCTTTATCGGTCTTTACTCTTTCTATTTCTGTATGAGAATAGGAAGCATCACGAAGCTCTTTATCAAGATACTTACGGATCTTAATATCTTCATGAAGATAAACATGGTAGTCTTGATTATTCGCATACCATCTGGAGTTCCAGTTACGGCTCACTCCAACTCTCATTCCTACTGGATTAACTTTTTGACCCATAGTTTACCTCCTATCTCATTTTGACCACACATGTAATGTGGCAGGTTCTTTTCACAAGATGAGACGCTCTACCTTTTGCTCTTGGTAGATATCGTTTCATCTTTAAACCATCATTTGCATAAATTTCTGCGATATATAAGGCACTTCTATCCATCCCACAGTTATTGGTGGCGTTTGCGGCTGCACTTTGAATAGTTTTAGCAACAGGAACAGAAGCTGCTTTATTGACGTTTTGTAAAATACCTAGGGCTTCATCAACACCTTTTCCTCTTACGAGATCAATCACTAGTCTTGCTTTTCTTGGTGTCACACGAACATTTTTAGATATCGCTTTTGCACTAGTTGGGTTTGGTTTGATATTTACTAGCTCTTCACTAGCGGCAGCCTCTTGGGCGGCTTTTTTTCTCGCCCTTCTTGAAACTGGTTTTTTATCCTCAGCTTCTAAGGTATCAGGGAGGTTATCGACAGTTTCTTCTACTGGAGTCTCTTGGGCTTGTACAGTTTCACGAGTTAGTTCATCAGTTTTACTCTTTGGCATATCTTACCTCCTTATTTCTTTTTCATCGCTGCGGCATGGGCGGCTTTATCTTCCGCGGTATGTCCAGTGTGACCTGTATATTTACGGGTGGGGGAGAATTCTCCTAGTTTATGTCCCACCATATCTTCGGAGACGTAAACTGTAATATGTTCTCTACCGTTATAAACCGCAAAGGTGAGTCCGACAAACTCAGGATAGATTGTTGAACGTCTTGACCAAGTCTTAATGATATCTTTTTTACCAGATTCATTTGCGGCGACGACTTTTTTCATTAAATGATCATCGACGAATGCACCTTTTTTTAAACTACGTGCCATTTAACTTTCCTCCTTACTTGTCATTCTTTCTTCTCACAATCATCTTTGTGGAAGCTTTCTTCTTATCTCTTGTCTTCACTCCTAGGGCTCTCTTACCCCATGGAGTTCTTGGGGCGTCACGTCCAACAGGACACTTACCTTCACCACCGCCATGTGGGTGATCATTTGGGTTCATGACTGATCCACGGACGTTTGGTCTTTCTCCAAGCCATCTATTCTTACCCGCTTTACCTTTATTGATAAGGGAGTAATCTTCATTACCAACCTCTCCGACTGTGGCTCGACAAGTATTAACCACTCTTCTTACTTCTCCTGAAGCAAGTCTTAAGGTTGCATACTTTTCATCGAGACCGAGAAGCTGGGCACTTGTTCCAGCGGCCCTACACATTTGTCCACCTTTACCAGGTTTTAATTCGACGTTATGAATAAGGGTACCTTCTGGAATGTTTTTAAGTGGTAAGCAGTTTCCTGGAAGGATATCTGCTTCAGGTCCAGAGAGAACCTTATCTCCCACTTTAATACCCTTAGGCGCGATAATATATCTCTTTTCTCCATCCGCGTAGGCGAGAAGGCATATATTGGCGTTTCTATTTGGGTCATACTCGATGGTTTTTACTGTGGCAGGAACCCCATCTTTATTTCTCTTGAAGTCAATAATACGATACTGACGTTTATGACCTCCACCGATATGACGACAGGTAATCTTCCCTTGGTTATTTCTACCACCTGTCTTACTTAATGGGGCTAACAAACTTTTCTCAGGAGTGGATGTTGTTATTTCTTCAAATGTCGAATTAGTCATATTACGACGAGATGGTGTCGTAGGTTTATAAGTTCTAATTGCCATATTCTTTCCTCCTATAATACGGATCTACCGGATTACTCCTTAAATAGATCAATTGCCTCGCCACTTGCGACTGTTACAATCGCTTTCTTATATCCGGATAAAACTCCTTTGTAGCGGGTGCCCCTTGTTGTGTAGTATGGTGGGACATTACATACTTTGACGGCGGTGACCTTAACTTGGAAGATTCTTTCAAAGGCATTCTTGATTTCAATCTTGTTTGACTTTGGAGCCACGACGATCGTCACTTTGTTTTCTTCTTGCATTAACGCCATAGACTTTTCGGTAATTAATGGTTTTTGAATTACTTCATAGTCTTTCGCGGTAGGGAGAGGGAAACGTTGAGTGTGTTCTTCTTCTTTTTTGTTTCTACGAGCTCTTGGCATTATTTAAGTCCCTCCTCTACTTTTGTGATTGCCTCTTTTGTGAAGATGAGGGTATCGACATTTAAAATGTCATAAACAGAGACATTTGTGATATCCACAACCTTAACCCAGTTTAGGTTTCTCGCTGAGGCATTTAAGTTTTCATCAATCTCAGGGACGATGACGAGCACTTTAGAGCCCGCACCAACAGCATCTAAGATTTTGACAAACTCTTTTGTTTTCTTTTGCTCTAGGGTTAGAGAGTCAACCACAGTAACGAGGTTTTCTCTGACCGCTTGAGATAAAGCACTTCTTTTTGCAAGAGCATACTCTTTCTTATTTTGAGAGAGTTTATAGTTTTGCTCTCCTGTAGGTCCAAAGGTTGTACCTCCACCGACCCAGATAGGAGAACGGGTGGAACCTGCTCTTGCTCTACCGGTTCCTTTTTGTCTCCATGGTTTACGACCTCCACCTCTTACTTCGCTTCTGCCTTTTGTTTTGGCAGTGGCTTGTCTTGAGTTAGAGGTTTCCACCATCACAGCGTTAAACACTGCTTGTTCATGAAAGTCGACATCGAAGACTGTTCCATCGAGGGTAACTTTGTCAACTTCTTCACCTTGGGTGTTTAAAACTTTGAGTGATACAGTTTTTTTCATCTTGATGTCTCCTTTCTATTCTTGAGGAATATTTGGAACTTCAATCTCAATATCAGGAGAGGACTCTTCTGGGGTATCCACAGTAATGGTATGAGCCTCTTCTGGAGTATCTACTTCTGGAATTTCTTCACTGGTAGATTCATTAGGAGTCTCTTCTGTTACTGGATTTTCCTCAACAGGAGTTTCCTCTGTTGGGGTTTCGATAATGGTTTCCTCAACGAGTGTCTCTTGAGTTGGAGTTTCCACTACTTCTTCTTCAACGATTGTTTCTTCGACATTACGAACGATTAATGGTTTTAATGTCTTTTTCTTTAACTGGGTTTTAATAGCGGTTCTAATTTGAACGACAGACTTATTAGGACCAGGAATACCACCCTTAATTAAAATAGCGTTCTTTTCAGGAATTACTTGAATGACCTGAAGGTTTAGGATAGTCGCGGATTTATGGCCACCATGACCTGGCATATGTTTACCAGGAAGGACTCTGTTATTTGTACGTCCGTTATTAGCGAAGGTACCTGAACCTCTATGGTAACCAGAACCATGTCCTTTTGGACCGATCTTTTGATGCCATCTTTTAATCGCACCCTCGAATCCTTTACCTTTACTCGTTCCAATGACATCCACAATGTCACCCGCTTTAAAGATATCAACGGTAATCTTGTCACCCACTTGATAATTAAGCATTTCATCCGCTCTTAACTCTCTTAAGAACTGATGAGGAACAGTATTAGCTTTTGCGGCAATTCCTTTCTCTGGTTTATTAGCGCGGCTTTCTTTCTTATCTTCGTATCCGACTTGGATAGCCGCATAACCATCTTTCTCAATGGTCTTTACTTGAGTAACTACATTAGGTAAGACTTCAACAACAGTTACAGGATACATGGTGCCATCTTCAGCGAAGACTTCAGTCATACCAACTTTACGACCAATAATAGCTTTCATGTCTTACCCTCCTTATAGTTTGATTTCGATATCAACACCAGCGGGAAGATCGAGATTCTTTAAAGCATCAATGGTCTCTTTCTTTGGGTTATAAATATCGATGATTCTTTTGTGAGTTCGGATTTCAAATTGTTCACGGGAGTCTTTAAAGACGTGTGGACTTCTTAAAATCGTATAAACTTGTTTTTCCGTAGGAAGAGGAACTGGACCTTTAACTGAGGCACCGGTTTTCTTCGCAGCTTCGACTATCTTCTCACTTGATGCATCGATTAAGACGTGATCATAAGCTTTTAGTCGAACACGGATCTTTGTCGTTTTTGCCATGAATTTTCCTCCTTATATCACATACAATGTTGTAAGCATCTTCACAAATTCCCAGACACACTATCATGACAACGGCTGTGGGTGTATCTGCAACCTTGCAAAGTAACAGCTTTTACAACAACCTTAAAAAGAATACTCTCAATGAAAAATATCGTCAACAACTTTTTATAAAAAGTTATAAAGAATTTTCAATATCCTAAAATTTAGCAAAAAATATGGGCAAAATCTTTGCAAAAAAATCGGTGACAAGTATTTCTGCAGTGTTTTTTTACGATAATTTTTCACAAAAAATGAAAAAAATCCTATAATTTATGCAAGGAGGATTTAGATATGAAAAATCTAATCATTTACTATTCAAGAGGGGGACACACTGAGGCCGCAGTGAAACGAATAGGTGAAACTGTGAAAGCCGATACAATAAAAGTCATTTCAAAAGAGGGATTTACAGAAGGTGATAATGCCTTAAATCCACAAGATTATGACAATATCATCATTGCTTGCCCAACACATTGGTGGCAGTTAGCGGTCGAGATGAAACGATATCTCGAAAAGAATAAGTTTGAGGGAAAGAAGCTATATTTAGTCCTTGTCTGTGGTGGCGCCACACTTGGATCTAAACACAATATCATCCATAGAACAAAAGGAAACGAAATCGTCTCCTATATCAAACTTAGAACTCTTCTTACAAAACAAGCAAAGAGAGACGCGAAACTCGATAAGTGGATTGCCGAGACTAACTTAGCCGACTAGTCCTACTTCTTCTGAGTCTGGATTTCTCTCTACATAATCGCGGAGAGAATATTCACAACCACAGTATTTTTGACAATACAAATTACAATTACGAGAAA
>JAJQAP010000064.1:2226-3441 GCA_021203745.1 Coprobacillus sp. | reverse complement strand
AGATTAGACTCTAAAATAAGGGCTTCTTTTTCATTTTCTGTTATCACTGTTTCAAAGTGATCAACATGAGAGACCATCTTTTCTGTTTTTCCTGTTTGGGGGCGTAAAAAGTATTGACTCACTCTCTTTTGTAAGTCTTTAGCTTTACCTACATAAATGATGTTGTCGTCTTTATCATGCATTAAATAAACACCAGGAAGATGTTTTAAATTAGCAATTTCTGATTTAATTAGGTCAGTCATTAAAAGTTACCACCGTCGCCCCAAACGAGCCCTCATATTCATTACCTGGCCTAAAGGTTAGATCTTTTTGTTTACTTAAGTAATTTGAAACTGCGTTACGTAACGCTCCTGTTCCATACCCATGAATGATACGGACAGATTTCGTGTGATGCACTCTCGCTCCATCTAAATATTTATCTAGTTCAATTAAAGCTTCATCAACATGTAAACCTATAAGGTTTAACTCTAAGGGATAGGACTCTGTTATTGTTTGGTCAATCTTACTCTTTTTAATATGAGAAACTGGTTTATCTTCTTTTTTTAAGTGAGAGAGTGCCACTTTGATAGACATACCTTCACTACTAATTACTGAGGCAGTTTTACCTTTAATCTTATCCACTCTTCCAGAAAGATTTAATGAGGGGATAGAGACATAATCACCCTCTTTTATATCATCGTTATACTCGATATCGATAGGTTCATCCTTTAAGTCATCGAGTTTCTTTTTTGTTTCTATAACATCATTGAGTTTAAGGTTTTCATTTTGAAGCGATTTCATCACTTCGTTAACTTGAGATTCTGCTTCTGAAATTAGGTCTTCTTTTTCTTGTTTAACTTCTTCTAAAAGGTTTGCTTTACGCTGTTCGAGATTATCTCTTTCTTTTTTTAAAGTGGCTTTATCTTTTTCTAGCTGCTCCTTCTCTTTATTTAAGGAGTCTTCTTCTATTGCGAGCTCTCCCATTTTCTGAGTAAGGTTTTCAAAAAGAGTGTCAGATGTATCTTTTGTTATATCTCTCGCCTCTTTAAGTATCTTTTTATCGATTCCATAGCGAGAGGCAACATCAAAGGCATAACTCTTTCCTGGAATCCCTTCTTTAAAGATATAGGTTGGAGATAACTCTTCTTCGTTAAAGATCATACAACCATTGGTTATCCCCTCTTTATCGTAGGCATACTCTTTTAACATATCGAAATGAGAGGATATAAGGGAGTA
>JAJQAP010000064.1:0-2126 GCA_021203745.1 Coprobacillus sp. | reverse complement strand
CCAGAAATAATAATTATTCTTGTATCCTTATCTAAATAGAAAGTATTAGGAACGACTTTACTAGGATCAATGAGAGGGTGACGAGCATCCACTAAATCGATAACCTTGTTTTCACTAAGGGGTAAAAGGAGACCATGGATAGAAGCCCCGTATTTCGATTTCGCGCTCAAAAAATCAAGCTCACCAATAATTGCATTGTTTTTGATGATTTCTACGTCCTGGAGTAGGGCTAGATTAGTCAAATTGAGTAAAATTCTTCTCTCCTCAGATTCTTGCTCAACTTCTAGACTTCTTAATTCGTTATTTATCTGCACGATTTCTATCGGTTCAATAAATGTCGTGTTTTTTGAATTAGAAACATCATAGACTATACCTTGAATCTTATTCTTATATCCTGTTTTAATTGGTAAAACAAAATGAGAATCACGAATTGTCGCGTTTTCATCGCTTAATAGGGATGAGTATTTATAAGACATCGTCGAAATCTGGTCTTCTAACTCTTTTTCTTTTGATTTTATTTTGTCTCTTATTTCTTTTAACTCTTTAGAAGCGTTATCTAAAATTGTGCAAGAAGGAGAAATACATCGCTTAATTTCTTTAGAAAGCGAAGACAAATCAGAAATTGAATGCACTAAAGAATCAATATTAGGGTAATCTCCTCTAACTTTTGTGTAATAGTTAAGGATTTCTTGAGATTGAACTATATCATCATAGATATTCATAAGGTCTAAAGGTGTTAAAAGTCCTGACTTTTTAGCAACCTCTAAAATTTTTACCGCGTTTTTTGATGGAGATAGAGGAAATGAAGAATAATGCTCAATAATATCATTTATCTCTTCGAGCTTCTTTTTCTCGACAGTTAATTCATCCTTAGACAAAATTGCAAGGTTATTGATCTTATCTCTTGCAAATTCAGATAAACTAAAAGGAAGAATCTCTTCTTTAATCCTATCAAATTCAAATGCTTCGTATATATCTTGCATATTGTTTAGTTTAACATAATTTTTTTATTAAAAATATGCTAAACTATTGGTATGGCAAATCAAAACTACCTTTCAAAAGAAATCGATGATGATGGAGTGAGCATTACTTTAAAGGCTTTAAAAGAATATGAAGTCGAAAATAAAGAAGCTAATGTCATCTATCTTTTTAAAGTGAATGGATACCAAGTAAAGATCTATTCAGGAAGAAAAGGCTACACCTTAACAATCATTGGAGAAAATCCAAGTGATTTCTTTGACGAGTATCTCCATGAGTTAAAACGATGGGAAGATGAAGGAAATCAAATTGGTGCGGATGAAGTTGGTGTGGGTGAATTCCTTTTGCCTTTAGTTTGTGTCGCTACTTATATCAAAGCGGAAGATATTCCCTATATCGATTCTTTAAACATCAGGGATAGTAAAAAGATGAGTGACTCAGCGATTATAAGAGCCGCAGAAAATATCATCACTAGAGTGGACTATAAAGTCTTAGTGTGCACAAACGAAAGATATAACCAGTTGATTGATGAAGGGGAGAATGCCCACTCAATAAAAGCAAAAATGCACAACCAAATATTGTTTGCAATGCAGGTTAAACACCCAGAAGCAAAGAATATATATCTAGATCAGTTTGTCGCTCCGACAAAATACTATGAATATTTAAAGGATGATGATGCTCTTGTGGGTATTACTTTCCTAACTAAGAGTGAGAATAAATATCCATCTGTCGCGGTCTCTTCAGTGATAGCTAGATACACACTTTTAAAAGAAAAAGAAAAGCTAGAAAAAGAACTAGGACTACCGCTTGCTTTTGGAGCGGGTTCTAAAGCGGACACCATGGCAAAAGGAATCGTCGATAAGTATGGACTTGCCACTTTAAAAAAATACTGCAAGTGTAGCTTTGCAAATTACAAAAACCTTGCAGAATAACAAATACAATCTAAAACTAACACGAAATTAAGATAATTTTTTAAGGATTTTCATAAAATAATCAGGAAGAGGGGCGTTAAATGTCATCTCTTTTTTTGTGCGTGGATGGATTAAAGTTAACTCATATGCATGAAGCAATTGTCCATTTGGATTTAGTGGTTTTACATTCTTTTCTCCATATAGTGGATCACTCTCTACAGGATAGCCAATATAGGC
>JAJQAP010000001.1 GCA_021203745.1 Coprobacillus sp. | reverse complement strand
AAAGCGCGGGTGGTAAAGCAGGTGTTCCGCCGCCTGAAAAAGCGCGGGCCTTAAAGCCCTAAAGAGACGAATAATCTCTTTTCTTTATTAGGAGGACATATGCCGGAAATTATCAATTTTGGACTTTATACAATTGATACTGATTATCTTGCTTATCTAATGAAGAAAAAATCCTCTCTCGTGTGGAGTCAATCATAAACTTAGAGAAAACAAAGTATAAAACTAGACCTCACTATCTGGCGGTCCACTTCTTGAAAAAGAATGTTTAAAATTTAAACCCAAAGGACATTAAATTCATATCCCGATGATATCGGGATTTTTATAGTTAAATGAGGCCTACTTAAGGGAGAACTCCAAATTTGTGCAATAAATGACTCCAATTTTAGTTAATAAATCACTCCAATTTTGTGCAAATTTCTTTACAATGAATTAAAAGAGTCTATAATATAGGTTATGAAAGTAGATAATTACATTAAGAGAATTGCTGATGATCAACTAGATAGAACACTACATACGATAGGTGCTGTTTTAATCACTGGACCAAAACAATGTGGAAAAACTACCACTGCCCTAGTTAAAGCTAACACAGTCCTAAATTTCGATGATGAAAATGATCAAAGGTACTTTATGACAAATAAAGAAGATGTTTTTTTAATGGAACCGCCACTTCTATTTGATGAGTGGCAAGAAGGAAAAGGAGTGTGGGACGCGACAAGAAGAGCGGTTGACTTCACTAGAAAAAAAGGACTAGTTATTTTAACGGGGTCAATAAACGAAAAAGGAGAAAAGATTCACTCTGGAGCTGGTCGAATCACCGAAATGAAAATGTATCCCATGAGTTTATATGAAAGCGGGGAATCAAATGGAACAATATCGTTAAAAGAACTGTTTGATAATCCAACTAAGATTACAGGTGGAGTATCATCATTAAGTGTAAATAACCTCATCAAAGCAATCTGTCGAGGGGGATGGCCAGCATCAGTTACAGAAGAAAACGAGGAATATAAATATAATTATGCACAAATAATTTATGATTCAATTTGTTCTAGTGACATAAGAAAAGTTGATGGTGTAAAAAGAAATAAAGCATATGCTAAGGCGATACTAAAAGTTTATTCTACCCACATCTGCCAACCAGGAAATATGGAGTCAATATATAAAGAAATCAAAGAAATAACGGCCAATACAGAAAATGTAGGTATATCCAAAAATACGTTTAATTCCTATTTAAATGTTTTAAGGAACTTGTATGTTATAGACGAGGTTGATGCTTGGTGTCCAAATATCAGAAGTAGAACAAGTCTAATTTTTCATAAGAAACTTAATTTAGTTGATCCTTCCCTTGCCGTAGCGGCTCTTGGTATAGGTCCTGAGTATTTTAGAAAGGACTTTAACACCTTAGGTTTTCTATTTGAATCTTTATGTATAAGAGATTTAAGAGTATATATAGAACCATTAAGAGGAGAGCTATCTTATTTTCGAACAAGAGAAGGTCTTGAGTGTGATGCGGTGATTCACCTAAGAGATGGAAGATACGCTTTGATAGAGTGTAAATTGACAAATGAAGGCATTGAAAAAGGAATAAAGAGTCTAAACACTATAGAAGAGGGAATCCTTGAACATGATAAAAATGAGAAGAATACGATTAAATATGGAAAACCCGCTTTTAAGGCAATCCTTACTGGTGGCAAATACTGTTATAAAAAAGATGATGTCTATATTATTCCAATTGGTTGCTTAAAAAACTAAATAATTGATAAACAAAGTAAAAAGGGGTCAAAAACCCCTTTTTTATATTGCTTTTTGCGTATTAATCATCAATATAGATTATTTCAAAGCGTCCTGCAGTGGCACTTCTCGTGTCTCTTATATAGACGTATGTTGTATAAACCTCTTCGTCACAATATGGTTCTAACCAAGAAAGCTGAGAAGCATTAGAACAGTATAAGTTACAGTATGTTCCAGTTTCTGGATCCACTATCTCATATAAAGAGGAGTAATTAGTCGCGTAGTACTGGATTAAAGCCTCTACCTTATAGATTTTACCCACCATTGAGACATCAAAGTTACTATAGAGTTCACTGACAGTTTTCTCCCCACTGACAATCGATTTATCCCATTCATGGTAAGTAGAGTCATGCTCTAGTAAGGTGGCATTTTCTAATCGATGATGACCATCATAGACTCCATCCCTACTAAAGTCATTAGTAACTGTTCCTCTAAAGGTTAATATCTCCCCTTCAAAGTAATCGTCTAGATTAAGTGAAGCGTAATAAACCACCGCTATACCTGTAGAGTCAACTAGGTATAATCCTGAGTAGTTAGCGGTGTATTTCAGATAAATACCAGAGATAATTACTTCTTCTCCTTCTTCAACCTCTTGTATTTCTGCGCATGTAATAGAGTCGTAGTTAACGGTGTCTCTTACCACTATCTCTATCTCTCTTTTATAAGTCTTTTTCTTATACTTTAATGAGACAGTAACAGTAAAGGTTTCTAGTGAGTCACCATCTATATTTAAGTAGTAGTAATCACCCTCTTCTGTAATAGTGTGATTCTTTGAGGATGATTTATAACTTACACTTGCTTCACTCCCTAGTTTAGTGTCCTCTTTAACGAGCTCCACAGTGATAGATTTATTATATTCAGACTTAAACTGAGCTGAGAGACGATCTAGGGCAAACTCCGCTTCCTCTGCATCTGTTGCACTTGTTTCTTCTAGAATTGAGATAGGGATGATTCTCCAGGCTTCATCTCTTGGTCTCATTGAGTGGATAGCGATATAGCAGTAATGAGTTTCCCCATCATACTGTTTTAGATAGGAGTAATCAGATCCACTATTAGTGGAATAAACATAGACCCCATCCTCTTCGTTTAAATCATCAAAGTAATAGTTTGTATAACCTGTTTCTGTGGCAACATTAATGGTTGCTTTTACTTTAAAGATAGAGGATGTTATATCATTATCTCGAAAGTCGGTATCAACGATATCTTTAATACGGCACTCTTTAATGGAGTTTAAGGGGAAATCAGAATAGTTATAATCGATTACTTCAATTGAGGTAGCATTTAACTCTCTTGCCCCTAAATAACCGATTTCTTGACCCACCGCAGCGTCAGATGAAGACTGGTAAAAGTTAAATGTTCCCTTTACTTTAACTGTTGCTCCAACCTCAAAGTCTTTATCAATTTGAGGGGCGTACACTAAAATAGAGCCTGATCCATCGACAAGATAAAAGCTTTCTGTCGTGTTAGACATAAAACCCGCCACTACTCCATAGACTTGGTAAGACTCTCCTTCTATCCCCTCGGTTCTAACGGTTTCAATCTCAACACAATCTTCAGGTATAGGATAGTCAGGATAACGAGTCCCATTACATCCACTTAAAAGAAGAATGCAAGATAGGACCACAAATAATGTTTTTCTTTTTTTCATAAAATAAAAACCTCCCTTATACATAAATATATATAGATATCACTCTATACAGTGGGGGGGATAATTTCTTATCACCTTTATTATAAACTAATTAATAATAAATATACCTATACAATTTAAGAAAAAATTAGAAGATTGTGGTATTTAAATTAATTTATTAAAAGTGCTTATACAAATTGAGAAAAAATTATCTATTTGTAATAGCAAAAATGAATTTTTATCG
>JAJQAP010000075.1 GCA_021203745.1 Coprobacillus sp. | reverse complement strand
TAACATTCGTTAATTTTACTTCTGCCATAATAATTTCTCCTTTTTATCCCTTAACAGCACCACCAGTGACACCTTCAACATAGTACTTCTGGAGGAACATGAAGATGACTGTTACTGGGATGGCGACGATAACACCGCCAGCACAGAATACTGTGTAATAGTTGTTGATCATATCATTCGTCAGCCACTGATACATACCAACAGCGACGTTGTAGGCACTGGAGTGACCCATAGCGAGATATGATGCGAAGATGAAGTCTGCCCATGGACCCATGAATCCAGTTAAGAGCACATAGACGATAATTGGACCGGACATTGGGACAATGACCTTATAGAGGACTTGAAGTCTAGTCGCTCCATCGATTCGTGCGGCTTCATCAAGTGATTTAGAAATGGTATCAAAGTAACCCTTAGTGACATAGTAGCCCATTCCTGAAGAGGCAATATTGACGAGGATTAATCCTCCAACGGCGCCATCTTCTGTCATTCCCCAGTCCTTTAAGACCCAGTAGAGAATGAGCATACTGAGGAATCCAGGGAACATACCTAAGATGAGCATAACGTTCATGATAAGTTTTCTACCTTTGAATCTAAGACGAGAGAGACCATAAGCGGTTAAGATAACCATGACCGCCTGACCAAGACAAGTCGCTACAGCAATGAGTAATGTATTACCATACCATAGGAGGAACTGTGTATCGGTAAAGAGGAAGGCATAGTTAGCAAAGCCTAGTTGCGGTACTCCATCTACAATCTTGAAGACATAGCCTGCCATACCACGATAGATGTCCCCAGCGGCATCAACCTCAGTTCTTAACGAAGTTAAGAGAATGAGAACGAATGGGGTAAGCCAGACAATAGAGATTAAGGTTAATCCAATATAAACTGCGGTATTAGCGATAATTCTATTTCTCCTCATCGAAGATTTCTTTGCTCTTTGCTTAGAAACATTGTAATGGGTAAGACCCATTTCCTTTTTCTGATTAACAGTAAGGACAGCATTCTTGTGCCCTTGATTAGATTTAAGATCAGTGATTGCATACTTCTTTTCTTGTTTTAATCCGGAGATTAAATCAGGATCAGTGGCAGCGGCAATCTTTTCATCGTACTCCTTTTCAAGAGCCTCGAGTTCCGCTTTATTTTCCGCCTCTAGTTTAGCGGTTTCGCGTTTTTGATCTTCTTTTAGAACCTTATCATCACGACCTGTGAAGATGAGGAGTTCTCTGTTCTGACGAGCTTTGATCTCTTCAACCTCTTCAGGTTTTGCTGCTTGTAGTTCTTTCTCTTGCGCTTCTTTGAGGTCAGCGAGGCAGCGTTGATAACGTAGTCTCAAGGCTTGCTCTTCGACTTGAGCCTCCGCAAGAATTTTCTTATTGGCTTCTTTTTGCTGTGTTCTTAGAACACGCTTTTCTGCCGCAAATTTAAGTCTTTTAATATCTTGTTTTTGACGTATTCTCTCTTCGGAGTACTGTTGTTTAGCGTTGAAGACAAAGTCATCGACCATGCTTGCGTTGACGATAATATTAGAATAATCTGCCATATTATGCGAAGTCCTCCTCGTTCTTTGTTGATGGAATAACGTTATACACAATGAGAGATACAATGGCGACAACTAAGAAGACAAGTAGTCCGACAACAGACGCGAGTGCGTAGTTACTATCGTTAGTTGTAGCGAGCTTATAAATCCATGTGACAAGCAAGTCTGTACGTCCTGCACCTTGATAGAGATCGTTAGGTGCACCACCTGTTAAGAGGTAGATGACGTTAAAGTTATTCATATTGGATGTAAAGGATGTTAATAGGTATGGACCTGTAACGAAGAACATATAAGGTAATGTAATTCTTGCATACATCTGCCAAGCATTAGCACCATCGATCTTCGCTGATTCATAGAGGTCTGCAGGTATATTCATTAAGACACCTGTGGTAATAAGCATAAGATAAGGGATACCTACCCAAATGTTTAAGACGATGACCATTACTCGAGCGAGCCATCTGTTTGTCCAGAATGGAATTGGATTCTCGCCTCCTATAGCTAGGTTGATTAACCCGTTATCAGCGAATAAGTTTGATATATAAAGCAGTGAGATGAATTGAGGAATAGCGATTGTAAGGACGAGAATTGCTCTCCAAACTTTCTTACCTTTAATTCCTTTTCTATTAATCATCATTGCCACAAACATTCCAAGGAAATAGTTAGTGAAGGTTGCAAATAGCGCCCAGACCAGTGTCCAGACCAGCAACTCTCCAAAGGTTGCAGCGAACGATCCACTACCACTTGACCAGGTAAATAGGGCCGCCCAAGCATCAGTTGACCACTCGAAGGTGTTTGTTGGTGGAGCGGTTGTGCCCTGGAAGTTCGTGAATGCAACCATGATCATGACGATGATAGGCATTACTGTAAAGATTAAAATACCAATAAGTGGTAGGGCCATAACGGTCCAGTGGAAATCTTTATCGATAATCGCCACACCATCCTGCTTAGACGTCGCTAGATGTTTTTCACTAGCGAGACACTCTTGAGCAAGTCTATTCTGCTTGACGTTCATTCGCCAAGTCACCACTAGACAGATTAAGAAGAAGATAGTTAGAACGGAGTAGACGAGAATCTGGAGTGAGTTATCACCATAAATTGTCCTTGTACAAGTTGTCTCCTCTCCTGCGACACGACAGGTGTAATCTTCGTATTCAGTTTGGACAAGATCTTTCAAGTTCAATTTGGCGAGCCACTTCCAGCCCCAAATTGCCGTATATCCGATAAAGACTATTTCAAATAGCAAAAAGACAATACCTCTTAACCATTGACCACGAGCTAAGTTACCAAAGCCCATGATAACGTAGGAGACTCTTGTCTTCCAATCGCCATATCTCCATGTGGTACCAATATCTTTAATATTGGCCCAGATAGCTTTACCAGCCTTTTTAAACCATCTTCCTATGAAGCAACAAAATCTCCATAGTCTAGAAGGGAGTAAGTTCCAAAACGCCACAAAAGAATAGGTAAACTTGTGCCAAGGGCTAAGTCCAAGATACTCTAATGAGGTTAATTGTTTCATAATCTTAGTGACTCCTTATCGTTTATTTATTATTAAGATAATCTCACTAATTAATTTAAAAAATTAATTAAAACTTAATGCTGTAAAGAATACTTTTTAAAGTAAAGGGCCGAGCTAAAAACCCGGCCCTTATAAAACACAATTATGCAACAGCGGTTACAGTAATTGCTGGAGTGCTACCAGTGTAATCAAATATGATGTTGTAGGTTCCTGGAACGGCACCAATGTTATTATCGGTTCCACCACCAAGTCCTTCAGAGTTCCAATTGTAGTAACCAGTCTTGTCTGAGAGTTCGTTGTAACCCCAGTTACCAGACCAATCACCATAATCAACAAATCTGAATAGTCCTAGTTCAATGTCACCTTCACTGCTACCATCACCTTTTGAACTGCCATTTACATAGCATCCGCCACCTTCAACGACAATGTTGTTTAAGACCCACTTACCGTGTTTGACACCATCAGCATCTACGCTGTAAGTGCCAGCTTCAGCGTTTTTATCACTTAAAGCATAATCTGTGTAACCATAGGTTGCTGGAGCGGTTGTCCAAGATAGTCCTTCAAGGTTACCGACAAGAGCGTAGGCATATTGAGAAGCGGTTAAGACCGCAGCATTACCTGCATCATAATCAGCAAGAATTGTTGCCATTTGATCAGCGGTTAATGTAGTACTACCAGCAGTTGAAACATCAGTACCAACTTTGGTCGCGGTATCCCACCAAGAGCCAGGATAATCACCTTGAGTCTGTGAATACTCGTTTTGAGCCTGGAAGGCAGTTAAAGCAATATCATCTGCAACAGCTGGATCTTCTTGAGCTTTGAGGTTAGATGGTCCCCAACCATTAGAATTGAATCTTTCAAGTTGGCATTCCTCTGAGGTTAGATAGTTAGCAATGTTATGAGACCATGCATTCTTCTCACCATCGACATTGTTTCTAACACCGAGAAGTTTAGAACCATTGAATGATCCAAGGTGATAGGTACGACTTCCATCCTCATTTGCATTACTATCTTCAACACCACTAGTGTAATAACCTCTTACATTAGCAGGAACAGTCACGCTCCAGAGTTCACAAGCAGCATAGTCATCACCAAGTAGTCCTTTGACTGTGGAGCTATCCCATGTACCAGAGACAACGACAGCGGAGCTTGCGGCAAAATCACCACCGGATGAACTATCAACACAAATGCCTGAGTTAGCAAGTTCTGCTAGTCCTTCAAGAGCATCATAACCATCTGGAATACTATTAAAGGTATCAACGTAGTCGGTAAATGTACCATCAACATCGATCTCCCAGTTAGAGACACAACCAGTTCCAAAGAAGTATGCAGCGTTGTACCAGCCTGAAGTATACTCAAATGAAATTTTCTTATCTGCCGCTTTAACTTTCTCAATCATTGTGGTTTGATCCTTCATGTCATCAGCAGTTAGGACTGAGCTATCATAATAAGCAAAATATCCATTATCAAATGTAACTGGATAGACATATAATGTGCCACCAACAGAAGCAGCACTGACAGAATCACTATCGTTTCTAGATGTCACATCATCAACAAATCTGTCTGGAACAGCACTAAGTGCACCTGATTGGACAACACGCGCTAACTGATCCTGAGCAAAGAAGAAGATATCTCCTGCTGCGGTAACATCGGTTAAGACGTTAGTTACAGCGTTACTTTCAGAGACGTTCTCAACAACTAACTTGTATGGGAATTCGTCTTCTGTGCCATCAAACTGAGATATATATCTCTCAATTTGAGTCTTGGTTAAAGAAGAGACTTCTTCTGCACACCAAACGGTGAATTTCTCTCTGTTATCACAAGCTGTGAGAGCAGAGGCTGCACCGATTGCGCATGCGGCAAGACCAACTAGAGCAAAGGTTTTTAATCCTTTATTCATTGTTTAATCCTCCTTAAAATAAAATGATTTAATGAATAAATAACCCTAAGACTTCCTATATCAGTCTTTAGAGTAATGCTGAAAATAATCAAAAAAGACTTTTTAATTTCATCAATTATGTGTCCTTTATAACTGAATATAGTTTAATAGAGATTTACATTAATGTAAAGAAAAATTTTTACTTAAAATTAACCACCTTTTAATTTAATTAAAAAGGAGCGATTTCTCGCTCCCTTACGATCTTAATTTTTAATGGTTATTTGTTATGTTTTTCTCCCCAGAGTTTAAACTCTTCTAGGGCGGGCAAGGCGTTACCTTCGTAGTCAAATAGACACTGATTTGCCCATTCGTTACCTGGTTTATTGTCCTCTTGATGGATGTATTTAAGGGCTCCCCAACTTGCCCAAGTGGAATGAGGGGAGGGAATCCAGCCTGGCTCCCAGACATAAATGCCTTTAAATCCTGGTACATCTTCTAGACGAAGTAGTAAATCGTGATAATACGCTTTTTGACCCTCTCGAGTTAAGGGGTAATCAACATGCCATTTAGACTCTGGGATAAACTCGGAGTTAACCGCGAGTCTCTTTGCTTTTGGATCGGAATCAAAATGCTCGGTTGTGTAGGCATAGGAGGTTTCTGTTAGATATATATCCTTATTATATCTATTATGCATGTCCGTCATGTTGTAGATAATTCCATCGAAACCGTAATGCCAATAAGGGTAATAAGAGAAGCCTATTGCATCAAAGTCCACTCCATGGTTAACTAGTTCATCAAAGTACCATCTAAAGTAAGCATTATCCCAGCTTCTTTCAAGGTGAATAACAATTGGGATATTGGGGTCGATTTCTCTTACCCCTTTAATCGCACTCTTTAAGATTGTTATGAAGTCTTCATACTCATCGATGTAGTTATTTTTCCACGATCTCTTTTCGATAACCCCATATGGCCAAAGCATTCCATAGGTAATTTCATTACCCACTTGGATTAGGTCTGGTCTTAAGTCTTCGTTTATTAATGTGGTTAATACTTCTTTTGAGTAGTCATAGACTGCCTGGACAATCTCATCAAAGTTATAGTTTTGCCATTCCTTTGGGGGATACTGTTTATAAGGGTCCGCCCAAAAGTCGGAATAATGGATATCAAGATAGAACTTGAAACCTTTTTCTTTACTACGTCTAGCGAGTTTTATGAGTTTATCCATATCACAGGTTCCCCCACCATAGGGTTCACCATTTTCGTCATATGGGTCATTCCAGAGTCTAAGTCTTATCGAGTTAACTCCGTAGTCTTTAAGGATAGAGAGGAGTTCTTTCTCTTGCCCCTTATCGTAGTATTTTACACCGTCCTCTTCGCACTCAATAAGTGTGGAGACGTCCATACCAATATCGTATTTCATAAATCCTCCAGGTTATATACGTATGTTTGCAAATTTATATGTGAGATAGTTATTAAGCTTTAGCTATTGCTAAAGAGAAGTCGTCAGCGTGTAACCAGTCTTCCGCTTGACCGACAACCTTTAGACCGACAACAGCAGAGGCGCCATTGGTTGTTGGGAACTCAAGTGTGCAGTGCTGCCAATCTGGCCAAGTTGTATTCCAGGTTACTTGTTGTTCATAGGTTTTACCACCGATAGTGGCATATAGTGTGGTGGTAGGATATGCTCCTGATCCTGATCTAAGGTAACAATCAAATGTTGCGGTTCCTGCATCAAGATTAGACACTGTTTGATGTAAATCGTTATTATAAGAGCTTCCATACCAGGCATTGTAGTTTCTAAGTCCTGTATAGGCATTTCCTGTTATTTCAAACCTATAGGATCCATCAGTTCCACTTACTTCCCAACCTGGAGCTTCTTTTGCTTCTCCTGGAGTGGCAATCTCTTCAAAACCACCATCGGCAATATACTCTTTATAAAGAGTAAAGAAGCCTGTTACTCTAAAGGAATCAGATCCTTTAGAAGCGGTTCCATGGACTTCGATAACATCACCTTCCGCTCCAGCTTTAACGGTGTTTTTATCCGCTTTATCCCAACTGATATCATAGTCTACCCAGCGATCTAGTGTGGTAAACACTTGAATGGAGGAAGGGAATTCATCATCGAGGTTTTTTGCGGCGACATTGAATCGATAGTCAAATGATGTATACGCACTAACTGCGTATTCATCGACATATCCTGAGTGTCTCATTAAGTTAAAGGCTTTTAAAGAAGCAAGAGGATAACCATCATAGTCAAAGAGTGCTTGGTTAGCCCATGTACAAGTATCTTCTCCTCCAGCATCGCCTTGCGCTAAGAGATAGTTATGAGCGTAACTACTTGCCCAGGATGTACCTTCTCTAGCAAGCCAAGCTGGCTCCCAGTAGAATGATCCAATGCCGTGATAGGTATTAGCCACAACTTCATTGACATCGTGGATATAGGATGCTTGTCCTTGGACGGATGTATAGTAGCCTCCTAAATCTTCAAATGATGAGTTATAGATATTTGCCATATTTGGATAGTTATCATCGTATTCATTGGTAAAGCCATATGAATACTCCATAACACAAATCTCTTTATCGTAGTTCTTATCGAGTTTTGTTAAGCAATCTTCAAAATCGGCGATACCACCATGATAATAGGAGTAATAAGATAGTCCAATGACATCATAGTCCACTCCAAAGGCCGCCATTTGATCCATAAAGTATGTAATACCTTCGTAGTTAGCGCCTTCCGCTAAATGGAAGACAATCTTAATATCTGGATTAAATTTTCTAACTGCGTTGCAGCATTGATAGAGAAAGTAGTTTCGGTTCCATGTTCCATCAGAGTAACCGCATATCGCATTATTTATTTCGTTACCCACTTGAACCATGGATGGTTCACAACCTGCATCTTTAAATGCTTGAAGGGTATCGGTAGTAAATGCCACCGCATCGTTAATTACCGCGTCACTATTAATACCATATCCTTGCCAGGCTCTTGGCATCGTCTGTTTAGATGGATCTGCCCAGAAATCAGAGTAATGGAAGTCAAGACAAATCTGTAGTCCTGCTTCTGCTGCACGCTTAGCAATCTTTAAATCAGTTTCAAGGTCATTTCCTCCTCCTTGGAAGGAATTACCATCTTCATCATAAGGGTCATTCCATAGTCTAATACGGACATAGTTCACACCGTTATCCGCGAGGAAGGTAATTAAATCTGTTTCATTGCCATCCCAGTCGTAGAAGATGCCACCAGCTTCTTCCACTTCAATGATTGAGGAAATATCCACCCCCATGATGTAATCATCAGTAAGTGCTTCAATTTGTCCAACTTGAACTCCTTCACTCGCGTAGTCGTAGTGGTCTTCTGGTGCTTCGTATTTAGCGCCAGTTCTAATCGTGCCACCAGAACAAGAGGAAAGAGCAAGGGTCCCTAAGAGTAAGACAAAAAGGGAATTTGTAACTTTTCTTTTCATAATAAGTTCCTCACTTAGAACATAATTAAGATATGTTCTTTATTTTTCTAACTACTACCTTACCACAATTTAAAAATAATAAAAGGGTTAAATTAGACTAAATTTATAGGTAGTACATGTATGATAAGTCTCTCCAGGATGGAGAATATATTGAGGGTAGTCTGGATGGTTAATCGCATCGTTATACCCTTGAGTTTCTAGGGCAAATCCACATCGATAGGGATATGGTCTATGAGACTTAGTCTCACTTGGTTTAAGGTTTACATAGTTACCTGAATATAGATGGATAACGGGACAAGTTGTATTACATGTTAACTTAATACCAGTTAAGGGAGAGTAGGCTACGGCGCACTCTCTATTATAATCTTTAATAATAAAGTCATGATCATAACCTATCGCTCTTGATAGTTGCACGGAGGGGATAGCAATATCTCTTCCTATTTGTTTAAACTTTCTAAAGTCAAATGGAGTATCTTTTACAGAGTGAGTCTCTCCTAGTGGGATTAGTGTAGCGTCAACAGGTAAGTATCTATCCGCATTTATATATAGGTAATTATCTAGTATTGAAGGATTACCCTCACCATTAAGATTAAAGTAGGTATGGTTAGTTAAATTACATAACGTTGTCTTATTAGTAGTGGCATAATACTCTATCTTTAAGGTATTTGAATCATCAAAGGTAAACACTATTTTTACAGTTAACTCTCCTGGATATCCCTCGTCCCCATCACTAGATGTTAACTTCATAATGAGTTTTCCTTTTTCAATAGAGGAGGACCAGATTCTTCTTGAGAATGAGTTTACCCCTCCATGGAGATGGTTTACTCCGTTATTTGTGGCTACCTTATACTTTTTACCTTCAAGGGTAAAAGTACCTTTTGCAATTCGACCTGCGACTCGACCCACACTCGCTCCAAAATACTCCTCTCCTTCACTAAAACCTTTATAGGTAGAATAGGAGAGCACAACATCTGTTAATTTACCTGTTTTATCAGGGACATATAAAGAGACAATAGAGGCTCCTAGGTCACTAATTTCAACATACGCACCATTATTATTGGTGATTCTGTATAGTTTAGTAACTTCACCTTTATCAGTTGTTAAAAATGGACGAAATGAGATTGTTGTTTGAAGCATTACTCTTTTGTCTCTCCTTTTGATTTCTTGTTTTTCTTAGCCTCTTGTTTAGCATCTTTTTTCGCTTGCTTTGCATCCGCTTTGGTCTGTTTTGAATCGGCCTTAGCTTGTTTTGCGTCAATCTTAGCTTGTTTTTTATCGAGTTTTGGTTGTTTCTTAGCTAGTTTAGCGTCTTTCTTCGCTTGCTTTTTATCGAGTTTAGCTTGCTTTTTATTTGCTTTAAGTTGTTTCTTTTCTTCTCTTGTTAATTTTTCCTTTTTCTTTAAGGTTTCTAAGAATCTCTTAAAGGCTTTTTTACCTTCTTTATCGCGTTTAAACACTCCAGCATCCGTTAAAACCTGTTCAAAGACTTTACCAACTTCTTCTTGTAAGACATCATCGATATTATCTTTTGTTAGTTCTCTTCTCGCTTTGATATCGTTTGCCCAGTCAGCATGTTTCTCGGTGACTGGATCAGCGTAGAGGTCTTTACCCTTTAAGAGGTCTTTTCCTACTTCATCGAGTTCTTTCTTTAGTCTTGCGGGCAGTATTGCTAGTCCCATAACTTCGATTAAACCGATATTCTCTTTTTTAATATGATGAAGCTCTTCATGGGGATGATAGAGACCTAGTGGATGCTCGTCTGTCGTAATGTTATTACGTAAAACTAGATCCATTACATACTTTTTACCATGTTTCCAAGCAATTGGAGTGATGGTGTTATGATTCACTCCATCGGTATAGGCATAGATATAGGCATCCTCATCTGTATAATCTCTCCACTTATCGAGGATAAAGAGAGAGGCTTTCTTTAACTGATCTTTATTTTTAGAGACTAGTCGAATAACAGACATTGGCCATTTAACAGTCATCGCATCCACTTTACCAAACCCTTTAAGTTTTACTTTCTTTTCCGCTTCCGCCCTTTGAAGTGGGAACTCATAGCAGCCTCCTTGATAGTGTTCGTGACTTAAGATTGAGCCACCCACAATAGGTAAGTCTGCATTAGAGCCAATTGTGTAATGAGGGAAATAGTCTAGGAAGGTAACAAGATTATCGAATGTTCCTTCATTAATGACCATTGGAACATGCTCCTCGTTAAAGGCGATGCAGTGTTCATTGTAATAGACATATGGTGAATATTGTAAATACCATTGTTTACCATTAAAGTCTAAGGGGATAATACGATGGTTATTACGCGCTTGTTGAGAGAGTGATCCTTTATAACCGACATTCTCTTTACATAGTTGACATTTTGGATAACCTGTCGCTTCCGCGTCTCTTGCAGCGGCGATCTCTTTAGGATCTTTTTCGGGTTTAGAGAGATTTATTGTGATATCTAGGTCACCATATTTTGATTTATAAGTCCATTTAAGATCAGACTTAATTCTATTTCTTCTTATATAGTTTGTATCCTGAGAGAACTTATAGTACCAGTCGGTCGCTTCTTTTGGACTCTTTGCATATAGTTCATTAAACTTAGCGATAACTTCATGGGGTCGAGGGGTTAAAACATCCATTAACTTCGTATCAAAGAGATCTCTTTCTGTCGTGGTGTCGTTTTTCACTATCTTCTTTTCTATGGCAAAGTTTGTAATCTCCGCGAGTGTATCAGGAAGAGAGTCAATATCGACCTCTAAGGTGGGGATAGAGTCCACACCATCAATAGAATCGAGTTTGAGTATCTCTAGATACCTATTGACACAGTAGTCAACATCGTCTTTTGTTATGAGCTCTGTTTTTAACCCATAAGCGATAAGTTTGCAAATTGAATCATCAATCATCATAAATCCTCCACGGTTACACCATCTTCTATCGACGTATCATAGAAGGTTGCTTCGTAGCCTACACTTTCCTTATACTTTTTATTGACATTTTCTTTAAATTTATCGACAAATTCATTTTTGACGATGGAGATAGTGCAACCTCCAAATCCTCCACCAATCATCCTAGACCCTAAACAGCCTTCCTCTTCTTGAGCGGCATGAGCTAAACAGTCTAGTTCTCTTCCTGTTACTTCATATAACTGAGAGAGTGATTCATGAGATTCATTAATTAACTCTCCAAGTCTTAAGATATCTCCATTATCAAGAGCGGTGACCGCTTGATGCACTCTAGCGCACTCTTTAACTATATGTTTAGCTCTTTTATATAAAACTGGATCTAGACAAGAAGATATTTCTTCAAACTTTTCTTCACTTAAGTCACTTAAACTATTAAACGTATATTCTTTTTGTAGTTCTTTTGTGGCTTTTTCTGCCTCCCCTCTTCTCGAGTTATAATCTCCATCTGTTAAGGCATGAGGTTTATTAGAGTTAGCCACCACTATGGTGTATCCATCTAACTTTAATGGATGATACTCATAATCTAGGGTTGAGCAGTTTAATAAAATCGCACAATCTTTTTTACCCATTGCGGAGGCAAACTGATCCATAATTCCACAGTTCATCCCGCAGTAATCACATTCTGCTTTTTGAGCGAGAAGAGCGGTATCAAAGAGGGTATAATCATTACCGCTTAATTCATTAAGAATTATGAGAGTGGCGTTTTCTATCGCCGCACTAGAAGAGAGTCCACTTCCAAATGGGACTTCACATTTATAGAAGAGATCACAACCTTCCACTTTTTTACCACTTCTAAGTAGTTGGTAAGCGCAACCCGCTTCATAGTTATAGAACTTTATCTCTTTATAATCTTCAATTTTATCTAGGTCTATTTCTTTATAACCTTCTAATCCATAATGGGCAATTCTAATTGTATTAGAATTATTTTTCTTTCCATACACATAACATCTTAAGTTAAGTGAAGCGGGAAATACAGGACCACCACAGTAATCGACATGCTCACCAATTAAGTTAATACGGCCTGCCGCACTGACTTTCTTTGTGGGTTTATAACCATAGACTTGCTCAAATGATGTATTCATTTTTTCTCCTCTTTTCCTAGCCAAAACGTTAAGGCGTCTTCTACGTACCTCGTCCAACTAGATTCATGATGGATAAGTAAGGAGTTATGTATAAAACACACTTGATCTGGACCAAACTTGTGTTTCTCCATATAGTTAAGGACTTTAATCGTTGGTTTAACAAATTCCCCTTCAAACTCTTTACCTCCCACAAAGAAGGCAAACTTTCCATAGTCTTTTGGTTTTGGTTCCCATTTAGATAAAAGTTCATCTAAGTCTTTTGGGGTTAACACCATAAACGCAGGAGAGAATGACAAACAAAATCCTATCATCTTACGGAAAGTAAGGGCACAGTAGAATGACATAAGTCCCCCCATAGAGGATCCACCCACTCCAGTATTCTCTTTATCGGACAATGTTCTAAAAGTATCATCCACAAGTGGTTTTACCTTTTTAAAGAGATAGGAGGCTGTTTTATCTCCATATCCAGGATTAATATCTTTAAATAATGGATCATGGTATTCCTTATAATGGTATGGGAGATATTCTGATAAACGGTATTTACCTGTTTTTTCATGGGGACAATCGAGGCCCACAACGATAAGTCCTGGAATCTTCTTTTCATCCATTAAGTTTGTAATATGGTCTTCCATATCCCATTCCCCAAAACCTGATGTTTTACTGTCCACAAGGTTTTGTCCATCAAACATATAGATGACTGGATACTTTTTCTTATTATTGGTGAAATAGTCATGTGGAAGCCACACTCTAACAGTTCTATTTCGTTCACTTAGGGCAAAAGGTAGTCTTTTTGTCGCAGTGTAAAGATAACCACTTGTGATCGTGTTATCTTTATTCTCATATAATGAGAAATCACCTACTTTTTTTACAACACTTTTACCCATAATAATTATTCACTACATTAATTTGATGTATAGTTCGAGGATATCTTTGATACCAGCGTCTCTTGGGTTACCTGGTTTACAAGCATCATTGAAGGCACTTTCAGAGAGGAAGCCAAGATCTTTATCCTCAACGATTCCCTTTAAGTCTGCGGGGATACCAACATCTTTTGCTAGTTGTCTAACAGCATCAACACAGGCCACTCTGACTTTATCAAGTTTCATAGAGTCAGCATGTTTAACACCCATAGCAACCGCAATATCACGATATTTCTCTCCAGTGCAAGGAGCGTTAAATTCCATAACTGTTGGTAGTAGGATTGCGTTAGCCACGCCATGAGGGGTATCATAAACCGCTCCAAGAGCATGGGCCATAGAATGGCAGAGTCCTAAGCCAGCATTAGAGAAGCCCATACCAGCAATATATTGAGCAAGGGCCATACCTTCGATATTGGCGGGATTACCTTTAACTGCGCCTCTTAAGTTCTTAGAAATAAGTTCCACGGCTTTAAGATGGAACATATCGGTCATTTCCCAGCCGCCTTTTGTGATATAGCCTTCAATTGCGTGAGTAAGGGCATCCATACCTGTTGCTGCGGCTAGACTTGGTGGCATAGTCGCCATTAAATCAGGATCGACAAATGCACAGACTGGAATATCGTGAACGTCAACACAGACAAATTTTCTCTTTTTCTCATTATCAGTAATCACGTAGTTGATGGTTACTTCTGCTGCAGTACCTGCGGTTGTTGGTACCGCAAAAATAGGAACACAAGGTTTGCTTGTATGAGCAGTTCCCTCTAATGATCTAACATCCGCAAACTCTGGGTTTTCGGCGATAATACCAATTGCTTTTGCAGTGTCTATATTAGAACCACCACCTACGGCAATGATAAAATCCGCTTCACTCTTTTTAAACTCTTCCACACCATGAGTAACATTCTCAATAGATGGATTAGGTTTAATATCTAAGTATAGATCAAATGGGACTTTATGTTTTTTAAGGAGTTCTGTAACCTTATCAGTTACACCCGCCTCTACTAAAACCTCATCTGAACAAACAAAAGCTTTTTTATAACCTCTTCTCTTGATTTCAGCAGGGATTTCTTCGATAGCGCCCTTACCATGATAAGAAGTTTCATTTAAAACAATTCGATGTGCCATAATTACTATGTCTCCTTTAATAACATAAATATTAAAGTATTTTCCTTTTCTTTTCAATTAAAAGAAAAAGAACTATTAAGTGTATGGTTTGACTTATACCCTTTTTGGGTATACTTTTAATAACGTTATGAGAAGAAAAAATTACAAAGTAGAAGGGATGAACTGTGCGGCTTGCGCCGCGACAGTGGATAAAGCCGTGCGGCATCTAAAAGGCGTAAAAGATGTTAATGTTAATCTTTTAACTAACTCGATGGATGTTGAATTTGACGAGAGTAAAATTAGTGATTTAGATATAGAAAAAGCAGTGGCTAAAGTAGGTTATAAGGTAGTTATAGAAGAGTCCACTTCAAAAAGTCAAAGAAGATCATTGAAAGAACCGATAAAAAACGATGTTATTAAACTTATTATCAGTGCGGTTTTTATGCTCTTTTTAATGTATGTATCAATGGGGTCTATGTGGGGGTGGCCAGAGTTTGGTTTCATATCAGGAGAAGATAATCTAAATAACTTAGTTTTACTAGAATTTATCCTCACACTTCCTACAGTTATTATTTACTTTAATTACTTTATAAGTGGATATATAAAACTCTTTAGACTTCATCCAAATATGGACTCTTTAGTGGCCTTAGGAGCCTCGGCTTCCTTAATCTATGGGATAGTGGCACTATTCCTTATAAACACTGGTAATCCTACCTATATAGAAACCTATTCTAATCAGATATATTTTGACTCTGCTTCAATGATACTTACACTTGTAAGTTTAGGGAAATTACTTGAAAAGATAAGTAAAAATAACACGACAAATCGAATTGAGAATTTAGTAAATCTAAGCCCAAATGAGGCAGTTATTTTAAAAAATGATTTAGAAACAAAGGTTTTAATAGATGAAGTAAGGGTGGGTGATATAGTAATTGTAAAACAAGGCGAATCTATCCCGATAGATGGGCAGATAATTGAAGGTAATGGATCAATAAATGAAGCAAATATAACCGGTGAATCCACTCCTGTATATAAGGGTGAAAACAATATAGTTTTTGCTAGCACCATTTTAACTAATGGGTTTTTAAAAATAAGATGCACAAAGGTAGGAGAAGATACATCATTTGGGCAAATTGTTAAACTTGTAGAAGAAGCTTCTAACTCAAAAGCCCCTATCTCTAGACTAGTGGATAAAATAGCCTTATATTTTGTTCCTATTGTGATAGGTATAGCACTCATTTCCTTAATCGTATTCCTTTCAGTAGGAGAGGGTGCAGTTGTCGCCTTTAACCATGCGATTACCACTCTTGTTATAGCGTGTCCCTGTGCAATGGGACTTGCCACACCTGTTGCCATAATGGTGGGGGTAGGTAAAGGTGCATCAAGTGGGTTATTAATAAAGAATGCCGAGATACTCCAAAAAGCGGGTAAAGTTAATGTCGTGGTGCTCGATAAAACAGGGACCATAACAGAGGGAAAACCAAAAGTTACTGATTATATAAAATTAGAAAGACAAGATGATATAAATGATGTTATTTACTCTTTAGAGAGTCTATCTTCTCATCCTCTTGCAAACGCTATTTGTGATTATTTTACAGGGTCAAAGAAAATTGAAATTAGTGATTATAAGTTTAATGAAGGATTAGGGATTGAAGGGATATATAACTCTAATAAATATCAAATAGTTAATTATCAAAATATAAAGAATTTAGTAAATAAAGAGATTAAAGATAAATATGAATCTTTATCTAGCGAGGGTAAAACGGTCTTATTTGTTTTAAAAGATAATGTTATTTACTCTTTAATCGCTATTAAAGATGAGATAAAAGAAGGATCAAAAGAAGCAGTAAAGGAACTACATAGACTAGGAATAAAAGTCATTATGCTTACTGGAGATAATGAAATTGTAGGTGCCTCTATTGCAAGAGATGTAGGGATAGATGAATACTACGCTAATGTACTGCCTAGTGAAAAAGGAGATATTATCAATAAACTAAAAGAAGATAAAAAGAATGTTGTTGCGATGGTAGGAGATGGGGTAAATGACGCCGTTGCTCTAACTTACTCTGATATCTCTATTGCTATGGGAGCGGGTAGCGATGTTGCAATAGATAGTAGTGATATAATCCTTCAGTCAAATAATCTTATGGATATAAGAAATGCCATAGGACTCTCAAAAAGAACGATGAATACAATTATTGTGTGTCTAGTCTGGGCATTTTTATATAATAGTGTTTGTATACTACTAGCCTGTGGATGCTTCTATACATTAGGAGTTAGTTTAACTCCAATGATAGGAGCCTTAGGTATGTGTGTATCATCCGTTTTAGTGGTATTGACCGCTTTAACGATTAATCTATATAAAATCAAAGGAAAGGAGATAGAGATTATGGATAATGATAAATTAGTGCTTTCAATCGGTGGGATGAAATGTGTCCACTGCACTGAAAGAGTAAAAGCCGCCTTAGAAGGAGTTAAAGGGGTCCAGTCA
>JAJQAP010000003.1 GCA_021203745.1 Coprobacillus sp. | reverse complement strand
TGAACTTGTCGCTACAAAAGCACTAGAAGAAATCCTTCCTGAAAAGAGTGAGGAAGAAGAATTACCTACTACCTACAAATTAGCTTGTCTTGATAGTTCAAACTATTGCTATCGTTATTTTAGTGGCTCAACAACTGGTTCAACATTCCTTGCCACTACGACCGACTGGAATCAAGCGGTGGACATTTATATCACCGCAGTTGATGATAGTACAGAAAATGCTTGTACATTAAGTTTTACTGATGCAAACGGTAATACAAAGTACATTTATAAATATGTAGATAATCAAGGTAGTGCTAATAATACTTCTGTTTCTATTAATGATGAACCATCAATATGGATTTGGAGCGGAACAAACAAAGGATTTATTGATCAAGCATCTAATCGTTATCTCTGCTTATATAATAGCGATTCAATGAGAGCATATGCTCAATCAAACAGCAATGCACCTGCCTTACCTTACACAACCCAACCAGAGGATCCCGAGAAACCAGAGCTTACTGAAACTTTTGAGCAAGTTACTAGTCTAACTGATGGTGGAGTATATTATCTAGGAAGTTATTCTGATGATACAGTCCATTTCATTACTGGACAAACTTCTAACTATCAACTTGCCACTACAACAGATCTTACTCAAGCAGCAGCAGTTACCGTTACTGGTAATGACGCAGATGGTTGGAAACTTACTCTACCAAACGGCAACTACATCTACATGTTCCTCTATAATAGTTCAAGTCTTGAATTTGGCACAAGTTCCAATGCTACTGTTCCTAGTAGCGGAGTAAATGTCTTCAGCTGGAATTCAAATTCGGCAACACTTTACACAACAGCCGTTGCTAAGAGTAGTTATCAATATTCATACTTTGAATATTATAACAATCTAGTTCAAGCTTACGGTGCCAGTAGTCTAACCGGTTTTAATAGTGCTGCTCATTTCTATCAACAAGTTACAGCTTAATTAACATCATATATACACTCACCGCTTCGGCGGTGGGTGCACTTTAATTAAAGGAGTCTAATATGGACGATAAAAATGATGACGAACAGAAAATAATCTTAGAGCAGTGGAAAACATGCGTTGAGATGGCGGATTCCATCAGTAGAAGGCGCAATGTTATGAATGGCCTATTTGTGACATTAAATCTTGCTCTTGTTACGACTATCTCTGTTCTCTTTGATTTATATAAGGTTGTCTTTATCGTCGCTATTGGTCTTATTCTTTGTATTTTATGGTTATTCTTCATTATAAACTACCACAATATGAACAAAGCAAAGTTTGAAGTGATTAATGAAATGGAAGAAAAACTTCCAGTTCAGGCTTTTCAAAAGGAGTGGAAGATAGCTAATGAAAAACCCCACAAATACAGAGAACAAACGAAACTAGAATTGAGTTTGCCTTCCATTTTTATGGTCCTATATGTTGGACTTACCTTATTTATAGCGTTTGTCTAGGGGATAAATAATGACCTATAATATCTTTATCAGTCATAGCTGGCGATATCATAAACAATATGATAATTTAATAAATTTATTGAATGAATATCCTTATTTTTCTTATAGAGATTATTCTGTTCCTCAAGATGATCCAATTGACGATGCTCCAAATAATAGGAGATTAAAAGAAGAACTTGAAAATCAGATTAGACCCGCCAGTTGTGTTATTTTTCTTGCAGGTGTTTATGCTTCCTATAGCAAGTGGATAGATGTTGAAATCGAGATTGCTCAAAGAATGGGCAAGAAGATTATAGCGGTCATACCGCGTGGCAATGAACGTGCTTCTGATAGAGTCACAAGTGTAGCAAATATAATTGTCAGATGGAACCATGCATCCATCGTAAATGCTATCCGTGGGGTTTAAATTTAATCCCTCTTTTAAATAGCAAATATTTTTTTAGACTTCCTAAATCGAGGGGTCTTCTTTTTTTTGTCGATATTTTATATAATTTTGTTATGATATAACGATTTAATTAATTAAATTGAATGGAAGGCATGGGCGAGAAAGGAACTTTAAATATGTATGACTATGAATATGTCACAAAAAAAGAAGTAAAAGAACTCAAAAAGATTCTTATGTCTTTAATAAATGAGGTTCAAGACTATCTTAGGAGAGATTATTTTACCTTCCGTTTTGACTTTAATGTCGGTAGCGGATCTCGTAATCTCGTCACTCGTTTAAAAGGTGGCAATGAGGGATTCGATCTTGACTGCGATATTAGAGTTAACTACGATGATGATCAATATTCAGCTTCTGATGTTAAACACATTCTTATGAATGCTTTCAACAAATTTAATCGCAAGTATGGCTTTGATTTTTGCGAGGATAACACAAGGGTGTTTACCATTAAACTAAAAAATCGAGCAAATTCTAAAATTCTTTATGGTTGTGATTTCGCGATTGTTAATGACTATACCGATGAAGAGGGATATCTATGCCAAGAATATATCCATCACACAAAAGGAATTGCCAATTCTTATCAATGGGAAGAACAACCTGACCAATACTATACCCTCCTTGAGTATTTAGACTATTGTGATGAGAATAATCTTAAAGAAGAGATAAGGGATGAATATCTGAGATTAAAAGATTATTATGGTCCAAATAGAAGTTCAATGGAAGTCTATTACGAGACAATCAATAATGTCTATCAAGAAAATGCTAAGAAAAGATAAATTAGATAGACCATAAAATAAAAAAAGCACTTAGGTGAGTGCTTTTTTATTCTTCTTTTAACTCTTCTTTTAAAGAGTCCGCTAACAAATGGCCTATTTCATCTTTATACCTTTTAACTATATTAATATCACCCACGATAATCGTATCGAATTTATCTTCAACTTTCCTCGGACCACTTAATATCAAAATGGGTTTGTTTGCTTTGCTTGAATCAATGTATTGACCTTTAAGCAACGTTTTTGGACTGAAATAGTCGTCTCCATCAAAACCCAATGTCATATAAGTTTTCCCAAAAGCAACTTTACAATAGACATGGTTTCCCTTTTCAAAATCTTCTTCTATTAGGACATTTTGATTAAAGATTCCAATGATATCTGGAAGCACACTTAATTTGGCTTCAATTGTGCTTTTTCCAACTTTTGTTCCATATTTCGTGGTATAAGATATTGCAAAATCATTATCGTTAAGAGTTTTGTTTTCGCATTTTTTATAAAAATCGTACCTATTTAGAGTTGTATCTAGGCCAGTTAGATGCAAAAAATTGTTATCGGATGAAGAGATAATATAAAATGTTCGATTTTTAAATGTTGGGGATATTATTAAATATTTTCTTTCGGCGAAATATGAATGGTATAAAGGGGCAACAGAAAACAGTGTTTGCTTTATGTATTCTTTAAAACTGGCATAGTTACTCTTTTGACTCATAATTTGTTAAAAAATGGATGGGTTTACAAGTCTCCATCCAGGACCAAACGTTTGGATAGCGTTTTACATCTCTATCCCGATGTTTCTTAAGAATACTTATATTATAGTTGATTTTATTTGCTAGTAAAGAAATATTTTCAGTGGTCAGTCTTTTTTCTAAAATAGGTTTTACCATTTTTTCTATAAAAAAAGATGGGTTTAAGAGTCTCCATCCAGGACCAGAGTTCGGATAGTGTTTTACATCTCTATCCAGATGATTTCTAGAAACATATCTATTATATATAAATAGATTATATATAGCAAGTAC
>JAJQAP010000078.1 GCA_021203745.1 Coprobacillus sp. | reverse complement strand
GGCAATTAAAACATATAACCAGGTAAGAAAGAGGATAGCAATTAGAAGTGGAACAATCCAATGCATTCTTTTAATACACGTCATGACTATACTTATTATTAACACAATTAAAAGAAGTGGTATGGTGATAATGCATAAAAAGATTGGCAAGACACTAGAAAAGATTAAAAAAACAATCTCTATAATTGTAAAACCAAATGAAATAGAGCAGACCACAAACAAAAAAGGATACTTTGCGTATTGTTTTTTTTCTTTAGATTTACCTTTATCTTGTCCCATTATTTTAAAATATCACATTGTTTTATATAAAGCAAAAATTGAAAATACGCCTCAGGAAATATACAATTTAACTTATGGAAGAAATCTATGATAAATATGGATCTGACACTAGATCTAATGAAATAAACATTACACCCCTTAAAAGAGGAAGAAGAATCCTTATCTTTTTAGGTGATCTATTTGTCAATCTCATTATGTGTATGCTTATCATGAATATCGCTGTGATGCCTATTACAAAAGCTGCTTCCTCGTATAATGATAAAACCGATGAGATGTATGATAGAACAGAAGATATCGCTGATATATTAAGAGGGAATAATCTTCTATATTATGAAAATGATAGTGAGAAAACCTATTTAACCACCTCAATGTATTACACCGCAGAAAAGTTTATTGAATATTACACCACAGGTGAAGGTTCTCAGTATGAGATATTCTATAACTATTATATAGATATAAGAGAAGATCAAGAGGCATATCTAGATGTTTATCGAGAGTCAGATTACTTTGTAGTGGAAGGAACAACTGTTAGTCTCCTTCCTTACTATCAAGAACTACTCATGTCTTTTTATCGAATAGGTGATTCTCCATCGAATGAGGCGGAAACACTATATGAAGATATAATAGACGTTTTCTTTAATGTTGCCTTTGATGAGATGATTGGGGATATCGCGGTTAACGACTTATACTGGAATGGACTCTCTTATAATGAAGTAGATGATAGACTAGCCTATCTAGTTGCCTATTGCGATAACATGATAGTGCTTGCGACCTACATTAGTTTCTTTCTCTGTTCTATCGTCTGTTTCCTTATAATCCCATTATGTAACCATAACGGAAAGACAATCACCATGATGGTGCTGCATACAGAAAGAATCGGGATAAATAACCTGTATCTATTAAAAAAAGGAGAAGTAGCAATTCAATCAATCTTCTCGATGGTGTGTAATCTTGTCTTTATTATGTTTATTCCCTGGCCAACGGTAAACTTTAACTATCTCTTTGGTCTAGGAAGTGGACAGTTTATGATATTAAGTGGTATTTCTTTACTAATTATATTAGCATCTTTAATTATGATGCTCTTCAGTCAGTATAATCAGACACTCTTTGATAGACTAACGAGGACTGTAATGATTTCAACAGACTCACTTGATGAGATATACAGGGCAAAAGGATATAAGGTATGAGCGCACAAGACGATGATTATTTAGGTAATATACACGATCCTCATATTGAGATTCAGCCTGAAGAAAGACTGGAAGTCCAATATGCGAACCCTAAGTTTTGGCATAGGTGTGTCGCAAATTTAATCGACTTTTTAATCGCTGTGGTAATCTTTTTTATCGTTTTTATATGTGCGAGAGCGATAGTAAGAGCCACTCCGGAATATAAGGAAAACGATGCCGAACTTTACGACGCGCAAATTAGTTCAGGTCTATATATCGATGATGCTGATATGGGTGTCACTAATATTACCTCATATCTCTCTACTTGGGACTATACCGGCTATACAAGGATGATTATGGCCCAGGACGCAATAGAAGTCTTCTTTGAGTTTATCGATGAAAAGTGTGACGAAGAGACCGCAGAAATGGTCAGAGGGACATATGATACAGAGAGACTCTCTGATACTTTTGTGGATTCATATGGCCAACACTACTTCGTTATTGATGAGGAATCAGGAGAAGTTATTATTAATCGAGCCTGTTATAACGTAATTGGCGCCCAAGCATACTTTGATAACTTCTATACTTACTACATTGATGAAGTTTTGCAGGGTTATTTAATTGTGGCAGTCCCAAACTACTATGAACTTACTAAGTACATGTCTAATGTCTTAATCTATGCAGAAATTCTACCTGCCTTCTGTTTTGCGGGGGTTTTGACGTGGTACGTCCCCACTTGGATTTTTAAAAGAGGGTGGAAGACATTTGGAAAAGCTATCTATCATATTGGAGTGGTGGATAAGAGACTACTAAATCCTCCCTGGTGGAAGTCCCTTGTTAGATTTCTGATTTTCTTTTTCTTTGAACTGGTGCTTTCCGTCTTTACCTTTGGGATTCCAATCATCATCTCCTTTACGATGATGGCCTTTGATCGTAATAAACAAGGATTCCCAGACTATATGCTTTCACTTGTGGAAGTCTCTACCGCGGATAATAAAATTTACTATAACTACGATGAGATTAAAATCGATCTTGTCAGGACCGCAAAAAAGCCTGTTGAGTTTCATCACTCAGACTTAAATTTACATTAATAAAAAATAAGTCACTGTTAAAAATATTTCTTTCAAAGATAAAAAATATTCCTTATTTGCCTTATTTTTCAACCTCTTGAGAGATAAAAAAATTTGTTTAATCATACCCTTGAAATAAGTTTTTATTTTATATAAAATAATACACGTAGGAAATTAATAATCTTATGATTAGTCTTAACTATGTAAATAGTATGTCTACTAATGCTAAGGTTCCCCTCTTAGGAGGTTTAGTATAATATGCAACGCGGGAAGTTAATCGCTAATGGTATAACTTCTCTTTTTGTTTTAGCGTGCACCTTTGGTGCGGCCTCTTGGACAAGTTCAAGAAGTAACACCGATAGTGTGAGTCCTAGTGAAGATGTAATTTCGATTGATAATAATAAACAAGAATATATTAAGTCTGACTTACTCGATGAGAACGATGAGCCAGTCCTTTTCTTTGAAGGACATGAAGCGGCTAAAGAAGTGGATTCTAGTGAACTCTTTATTAACATCTCTAAATCCACGAAAACACCAACAAGCCAGTCTTACACCGCTTCTGTTGCTAGTCAGATTACCTACTACACAGGAAGAGGTGATGATTCCTATGTCTATCTTGCTCTTGATGAGCCAGAAAACTTAACCGAACTTGCTACAAACGAAGATGAAGAAAATATCCCTTATTATTCAGGGTATGTCTTCCAGATAAACGCTCCAACAAACAAGACAGAATATGATGTTATAATTCCATACCGAGCAAGTTATGGTTCTAGAGCCTATATCAGTGTGGAGTCAATCGGAGGAAGTGTGATTAATGAAGATACAGTCTTTACTACCGATTCAGAGAGTAGTGAAACAACATGCCGTATTAGTTCAATATACATCCCATCCACAGTTATGTCGATTGATTCAACCGCTTTTGAGGCTCTTGAAGGATATGAAGTTACCTTTAGACTTGGATTTGATAGTGTAGATCAAGTTAACTTTGATATAGATGATTCATTCCCAGAAGACGCTACTATTGAATATGTCGGATATGCTGCAGAAGATAAAAGCCTTAGTTTATCTTCTCCTCAAACTGTTGCTGCGGGTTTAAACTTCATTGTCGGTAGTGAACTAGATGACTATGATGAGTCCTTCCCTGAAAATATGCAACTTGGACTCCAATATGATGTTTATAGTGATGAAACATATTTAAGAACAGTGTGTGAATACTTCCCTGTTAGTAGCTCTACCGCCTCATATGATGCGGTTGGTGCTAGTGTGGGTCGTACAAACTTAACCCTATACTTTGATATTGAACTTGGTGAAGGAGAGACAATCGAACCAGAGTCTCTTATCTTCTTTAATATATATTACGCGACAAATCTTGATGGAAAAGGTTATACCGCAAATAACAACTTCCATCATACATATACAGATGATAGTGGTAAGGTTGTTGAAGAAGAAGAGTCTTGGGGACAACTATACTGTATTCCAGGTTTAACCTTTAAAGTGGATGATCATATTGATAACTACATCACTTATAGTTATCATTCTTTAAATACGTTCTCTGGTTATACGACCTTTAGAATGAATGTTGAGAAAGCGGAAGTTAATATCTATGAGGAGTTAATGTCTTCTGTTTATAACACCAACCTCTCCTCAATTGAAGATGGTACATATCAAATAAGATATAGATTTACCTCTCTTGCAACAGGTTATTATCGAGTTACCTATTTAAACAGTGATAATGAACTAGAAGTAGTGAGTCTAAAGATAAATACACCTGTTTCCTCCACGTCGATTAATACAAAGAGAGCCACTCAGATGTCGTTCCTAGTAAAAAACAAGGATATCGCTGATGACTTTAATGTTAAGAGTGTTCGTAAAGTGGAACTCGTTGGTATGCGTATAACCCTTGATTTATACAATAAATCACGTAACTCAATATTATCTAAATCTTCAATGGAAACAAGGTTTGGAATTATTACCTTAATGGATATGACGGATACCACCCCAAGTAGCACTAACTTTAACTTAGTCTTACTCTATGTCGTACTAGGATATCTAGTCTTATTCTCAGCTTGTTCAGTTGGTTATTACTACTATGCGAAAAACAAATTTAAGAACGATGAATTTAGAAGAGTGGATTCTAAGAAGTTTACAAGAACTGCGGCGATTGCCTTTGTGCTCGTGGGTATCATTGTTATGGCAATAACCTTCATCTGTCTGAGAGCGGTGCCAATAAAGAATGCTGTGGTTACCTATAACCCCACAGATGTGTATGTCTTCTTCTTCGCTCTCTTTGCAATCATTGCGATAGGATACTACATCAGATACTTCTATCTTGCTTATAAAGCAAGGAAACATCGTAAGGAAGTCATTAAACTAAGACTAAATGAAGATGAAGAAGATGATGGAACAGAAGTTAAATAAAGGAGATTGATATGGAAATTAGAATTAAAGAATTAACGAAAATATTCCCAGGTGATTCAAGAAAGAACATAAGGGATACAGTCGCGGTTAAAGACCTAGACTTTACTGTCCCAGATGGCGAGCTTGTTGGTCTCCTTGGCCCTTCAGGATGTGGTAAATCCACAACCCTATATATGATCAGCGGTCTAGAAACTCCAACATCTGGTGAAGTCTGGTTTGGTGAACAAGAAGTCACTAATCTCTCTCCAGAAAAGAGAGGTATTGGACTTTGCTTCCAAAACTACGCTCTCTATCCTCATATGACTATCTATAAGAATATTGAATTCCCACTTACAAACTTAAAAGTGGAAGTCCCCCTCGAAACGTTCTTTGAGTTTAAACTAACCTATAAATATACCTTAAAGAAAAAAGATCTAACCGATGGGATTATTAAATCGATAGGCACTCTCGTTAGCAAGATTGGTTTAAAGAAGAAAAGCTATAACATCGATTATAAAGAAGAGGATGGTGTTTTAAACTTCACTGTCACACTAACAGATGTCAGTGTAACCACTGCAAACCTCTTTAAAACAAATATCTTACAAGTTATTGAATGTGAGCTAGTAAGTGAAGAGTCTCGTCAAACAAGTGACGCTCTCTTTGATAACAGTGTCAGAGGCACAATTACTAAAGTTGGTGAAAACCAGTTAGTGTCTGTTACATATAGATCTAATCTAGGTCGTAAATTTAAGACCACAAGCATTGATGATACAATTAACGCCGCGAGAAATAGTGTTAAAGATTTTAAGTGTAAAACTAGCTCAGGTTTAATCTCTCATCTCCACAGCGGTTTTGAACTCATGCTCATGTTAACTGATGTTAATGTCAATCAACTAGATGATGTTTTAAAAGCTCTTGATGAAAGCCATGAACACGTCGATAGTAACTACTTTATTACCGATGTTCAAGATAAAGACCTTTATAAAAAGATTAAAAAGTACTTTAAGAGTCAAAAGGTTAAATACTCTGACTTTAAACTATACTTTGATCATGGAGACTTTAAGCTCTTTGTGAAAATCAATGGCGCTCCTCAAGAAAAGGTTGATGCCGCCTTAGAGTATCTACAAACCGAATGTCAATTAAAAGACTTAACAAGCGAACAAGTACAAGCTATTGCTCATAGAAAACTCACTAAGGCGGAACGTCAAGATATCGTCTATGATACCGCAAAAATAGTGAACGTAGAGGAATATTTAGGTCGTAAACCTTCTCAACTATCTGGTGGTCAACAACAACGTGTGGCGATTGCTAGAGCCCTAGTTAAAAAACCAAAAGTCTTACTCCTTGATGAGCCTCTCTCTAACCTTGATGCTCGTTTAAGACTACAAACAAGAGAAGAGATTAGAAGAATTCAAAAAGAAACTGGTATTACATCAGTCTTCGTTACCCACGACCAAGAAGAAGCGATGTCTATATCTGATCTCATCGTTGTTATGAGACTAGGTGTTATGCAGCAAATTGGTAAACCTCAAGAAGTTTACTCTAACCCTGCAAACCTATTTGTTGCCTCCTTCCTTGGTAACCCAGAGATCAATATCTTTATGGGTAGAGTAAAAGGTAAAGATGTCTATGTTGGAGATGATTTAGTGTATTCCGCTAAATCCACAATTAGTAAAGAAGAAAAAGAAGTCTATGTTACCGTGAGACCAGAAGGATTTGAAATTGGGACAAGTGAAGATGAAAAAGTCTTACACGCTTCAACTGAATCCGTCCAAGTCTTAGGTAGAGATATATCGATTCTAGGTTTAAATGAAAAATGCACAAAACCTGACTTTAGAGCAATTATCTCCGATTCAGATCTTGCTAAAGTCAATAGCAGTGGTAACAAGCTTTGCTTAAAAGTAAAACCAAACAAGTTATATATCTTCGATGGAGAAACACAAGAAAGGATCTATATTGATTAAGGTGCTATCATGAATCGTTTTAAAGATTGGTGGAACAAACATTTTAACAAGAAGAAGTACCAAGAAGAGCACTCCGAAGACCAAGAGGTAGTGGAGCTAACCGACGAGCAAAAAGCGCTTGACGAGGCGGGTGTCTACTACGACGAGTCTAGTGCGACAGTCGTTCGTCTTGTTTCAAGAAAGAGAAACGCCAAAGAGTATCATGTCGGTGGTGTCCAAGATGTCGCTGCAAAGAATAACTGGCGTGCTTGGATTTACCTTGCTCCAGTCATCATCCTTGTCGTTATCTTCTTAATCTATCCTTTAATTAACACAATTGTGATATCCTTCCTTGAAAACTATAACTACGCAACAGGTCATAGTGATGGCTTTACCTTTAAAAACTTTGGAATCATTTTAGGACTAACCACAACAGATAATGGTGCTACTGAGATGTACTTTGTCCAGTACGCCATTCCTAATACATTCTTTATCGTCTTTGTGACTGTCCCTATTGCCACAATCCTTGCTCTTCTTATTGCGGTGGCCCTAAACTCTATTAAGTGGTTTCAAAAAACACTTCAAACAATATTCTTCTTACCTTATGTTACTAACACTATCGCAGTAGGTATGGTCTTTGCGGTTATATTTGCGGATAACGGGATTATTAACTATATTTTCCAGTCTAACATTACTTGGATTTACGGGGCAAACCGGTGGGTAGCCATGGTCCCATTATGCACATATATCATTTGGTCTAGCTTGCCATTTAAGATCCTGATATTCCTTTCAGGTCTGCAGGGTATTGATAAACAGTATTATCAAGCCGCGCAAATTGATAGCGCCTCAAAGACTAAGGTATTCTTACGTATAACTACCCCATTACTTGGTCCTCAAATTATGTATATACTTGTGACTTCCTTTATGGGTGCCTTTAAGGAGTACTCTTCAGTGGTCGCTCTCTTTAATGGCCCTGGAACCCTTGGTAGTGCGGGCTCCCCAAATATGGAAACCATCGTCTATTATATTTACGATAACCTGTCCACTCAAACGAGTTATGCTGCGGCAGCCGCAGTATTCCTGTTCGTTATAATACTTATTTTTACCATCATTGAATTCTGGGTATCCGGAAAGAGGATTTACTACTAAGGAGGTGTCTATGGCAGAGCTTTTAGATGAAGAAGAAAACAAACTAAAAACTGAAGACGAACAGCTTCCTAGTGAAACCAGTGTTGGTGAAATGGAGTCTACTAGCGAACAGGATGATGAGAAGAAATATAACATCTATCCTGACTTTAAGAAGATTGTGGTTAATCCTAACCTCGTCCTCTCTATTGAGCAGTCAGGAAGAACTGTGGAATCAATTAAGGCGTCAGAAAGAGTGTCTAAGATTGTCTTTACCACTCTTACATACATCTTCTTAATTGTCTTAGCAATTCTTGTTATATTCCCATTCTACTGGATGATTATCACATCTTTTAAACAACGTACTGAGATAATTGCATCCACGCAGACCTTCTTCCCATCTATCGTGATGTGGTCTAACTATGTGTATGTGTTCCAAGTATTTAACTTTGGAACTTACATGCTAAATACAATCGTTGTGGCAATCTTTAATACCGCAGGTACATTAATTACCACGGTAATTGCAGCATTTGCTTTCTCTAGACTTCGTTTTAGAGGAAGAGAAGCGGTCTTTATGATCTTTCTAATCACGATGATGATCCCAGGAGAAATGATGGTGATATCTAACTATATTACCGTAGCATCCTTTGGTTGGATTGGTGAAGATCAGACCCTTATAGAAGCCTACGCCGCAATGATTGTCCCGTTCTGGATTAGTGTCTACTATATCTACCTGTTAAGAAATACCTTCAAGCAAATACCTGAAGAGTTGTATCTCGCGGCAAAAGTAGATGGTAAGAGTGACTGGAACTATCTCTGGAGAGTGATGATTCCTCTTGCCGCTCCAACACTAATTACAGTAACAATTCTCTCATTCATGGGTTCATGGAACGCCTATGTCTGGCCTAACCTCGTGACCAATAGTGCGGATTACCAGTTAATCTCTAATGGTTTAAGATCTAGTGCATTTGTGGATATCGATGGTGGTCAAACCGAGTATGGTTATCAAATGGCAGCGACTGTTTGTGTAACCGTTCCTCTATTCCTGCTCTTTATCTTCTTTAGAAAGTACATCATGAGAGGCGTCGGAAGATCAGGAATTAAAGGATAAATATTATTTGAAAGGAAAAAAAGATTTATGAAAGCAAAAAAAGGATTAACAATGCTATCATCACTAGCCTTACTCCTTGGTGGATTAACAGGTTGTGGTGGTTCCTCCACTCAAGATGGTATTAATCTTACCTTCTGGGTGACATTTAATGATTCCTACATCCAATGTATCGAAAACATTATTGAAAACTTTAATAAACAACCAGGATGTGAAGATATCCACATTGAAGTTGTCAAACAAACAGGATCTTATGATGATCTTGAAGATATGCTTTTACAAGGTATCCCTGCGAATAACTATCCAAATATGGCTATTTGCTATCCAGACCATGTTGCTAACTACCTAAATACCGGTAAAGTCGTCCAACTCGATAAGTATATGAATGATCCTGAGTATGGCTGGACAGAGGACGACTATGACGATGTCTTTGATAACCTCATTGCATCAGGACAATGTCTCCAAGTTGAAGGTACATGGTGTCTTCCATTTGCCGCCTCAACAGAAGCACTATTCTATAATGCTGATGCTTTAATTGGACTAGACCTAAATAGTGGTAGTTATGATTGTTATACAATTAATGATGGTAAGGCGATTGATGCTAACTACTTAAATAGTCTTACTTGGGAAGAAATGTTTACTAATCTATTCCCTGCTCTTCAATTAGCCCTAGAAGATTCCTCTAGTTCCCTATATCAATATATTAATGCTGATTCAAATGACTACTGGGGACTTCTTGGTTATGACTCTGATGATAACCTATTCATCACTCTTGCAGAGCAATATGGATATGAGTACACTGCTTCTGATACCACAACTGGTCAAGGTCAAATCCTCTTTAACAATGATGGTATGAAGGGTTTAATGAAAACATTTAATGCTGAGTATCAAACTGGTAAAACATATTCTGGTTATACTGGTGGTAGTGATGACGAAGAATCTAGCAATGTTTTACATTATATAACCACTGAAGGAACTAACGGTGGTAACTACACTAATAGTTACTTCACCGATCAAGGATTCCTCTTCTCTGTAGGATCGACAGGTGGTGCTAAATATCAAATAGATGGTAATCAAAACAGCGTTGGAGTGGCTAAACTCCCTCAAGCGCAAGGAAAAGAGGCTAAACAAATTTGCCAAGGTCCATCAATCTGTGTCTTTAATAAAGGCAGTGAAGATGAAAACCTTGCTTGTTGGCGCTTCTATAAATACCTTACAAACACCACAAACACCACATACTGGGGTGTGGAAACAGGTTATATGCCTATCAGAGAGAGTGCTTATCTTACCGATGATTGGCTAGAACTATCCGATCCTACAAACAAAGATGGTGATGACCTATTCTGGGCAAATCTATATAACTACTACGCTGATGTGATGGATGATCTATTTGTTTCTCCTGCCTTTAAAGGTAGTAGTGAAGCTCGTACTCAAGCGGGTTCAATTATGACTCAATGTCTCCTCTCTACAAATATCGATGAGGAAATTGACTCTATCTTTGCGGAAGCTGAAAACCAAGCAAAACTCAAACTTTAATTTTAAATTAGTACTTACATACAATAAGATTCTTAATGAATCTTAGGAGGTTTACTTTAATGAAAGGTAAATTTAATAAAATCACTAGTGTCGCTTTAATCTCCCTTCTCGCTCTTGCGGGTTGTGGTGGATCAAAAACCGATGAAGATGTCATTCAAGTTACTTTCTGGCACACTTTTGGTAAAACAATTCAGGATAACCTTCAAAAACACATCGATAACTTTGAACAGTTAGTCCTTGAAAACGAAGGTGTTAAAGTGGAGATAACCCAAGTCTATAAAGGAGGATATGATGATATTCTCTCTAATATCTTACAAGGATTTAGTGCTGCTAATGTCCCCACCATTGCCGTTGCCTATCCTGACCATGTCGCGGATTATCTAAATATGGCTTCAGATTACGTTGTTAACTTTGATGATTATATGTATGACTCTGAAGTTGGTTTTGGCGCGGAGAAATGGCTAGGTGATAAATACGGAATTGATGATTTTGTCTCCGCATATATTGAAGAAGGACAACAATTCGTTCAAGAAGGAACCTATGTTGTACCTTTAATGAAATCCACAGAAGTGATGTTCTATAACGAAGATCTTGTGGAACCACTTCTAAGTGAAATTGAATCACTAGATGCAAGTTCACCATATTATATGGAAAGAACTCGTGTTACTACTCAGCTTACCACTCAACAATATCTCTCTTCTATTAGTTGGGATGAATTAATGACTATCGGTGGTTATGCCTCTGCAAAAGACGATGACGATAACTATATTTGGACTAGTCATCCTAGCCAAGATATTTATCCAGTCTACTATGATAGTGATGGTAACCTCTTTATTACAAAGATGTTCCAAAATGAAATCCCTTATTCTAGTGTAGATACACAAACAGGTGTTGGTTCCATTGACTTTGAAACTGGAGATGCTAGAACTGCTGCAGAAGCAATGGTTCAAGAGCTTAAGGATGTTGCTGATAAAGATATTTTAGTTACAAAAGGTTCCACCGGAGAATATGGTTCTAACTACTTTGTCGATGAACAAGCAATCTTCTCAATCGCTTCAAGTGGTGGTACTGGATATCAACTACCTACCTCTGATACATTTAAGGTGGGTGTCTGTTCTGTTCCTTATGATAATGATAATCCATTATATGTCTGTCAAGGACCATCTCTATGTCTATTAAGGAATCCAGGTTACTCAGATGAAGTTAATGATCAGAGAGATCTCTATGGATGGAAGTTTATTAAGTATTTAACAAACACTGATGTCAACGTTGAACTCTGTACCTATGGTAGTGAAGGATACTCTCCTGTAAGAAACTCTTGTTATGTTACCGATGATTATCTCGATTACCTTGAATGGGGTGAAGAGTATGCAGACACAGCAAAAGTTGTAGCCTATGATATTGGAGATAACTACTTCACTAGTGCGGTCTTCCCAGGAAGTGCAACACTACGAGATCAAGTGGGTGGTATTATTACCGAAGTCTTACTTGATCATGCAAGTATCTCTGATGCTTTTGACACGGCGATTAACCAAGCCAAACTTGATATGCAAGGAGGTAATTCATAATGAAGAAAACTAAATTACTTACATGTTTATTAGCGCTAACCTTATCTTTAACTGCACTAAGTGCGACTTCTTGCCAGACAGCTTGTGAATACGATGGTGAATCTAGATACTACGTTTGTCTAGATAATAAATTTAATGACTACGCAAGAGACGGTTCTGTTACCCTAGGTCTAGATTACCAAGGAAAAGACTTCTATATCGATGGAATTGGACAAATGGATGTACTCCTCTATATTGATGGAGATACAACCCATTTCACCCCAAGAATTGACTCCACAGGTCGAGGAACAGTCAAAGCGAGATACTATGGTATCGATACCCCTGAAAGTACAGGTAACATTGAAAAATGGGGAAAAGAGGCCTCTATCTTTACCGAGTCTTGTTTAAAACAAGCAAAAACTATTGTGGTTTCTACCGCACGAGATGACTACGGGGCTCCTGAAACCGATTCAACAGGTTCTCGTTATGTCTCTTTAGTGTGGATATCCTTTGATAAAGAGGATTGTCCTTACGATGAACTAATTCTTTTAAATCTCATGATTGTTCAATATGGACTCTCTTGGGTTAAAAGTGTTTCTAGTATGCCTCAATACGCACAAACATTCTATGACGCCCAAAACCAGGCAGAAAAATATGGTCTCTGCCTTTGGGATCCAGTAACTATCCCACCTAACTGGCCAGAAGATGAATGTATTGGAGTGTCTCTCTTTGAGATGCAATACGAGATTAAAAAAGACCTTGAAGCTAAGGCTAATGGTGAAGAGTATTCATCCCCACTAGATAACCAAAGAGTCTTCTTCTCTGGTACGGTTGCAGGTTTTGTTAACCATACCTTCTATCTCGTCGACTACTATGATATGGAATTCCTCGATGAGTTCTATGAGTCTAAAGGCGAAACTAACCCATATACCGAGGGTCAATGGGCAGGAATTAACGTCTATGCAGGTATGGGTGCAGTAAGATCTAAATACCAAGAAAGAGGCTGTTATTTACAGATGTATGGACTCTTCCAGCAAAGCGAAAACTACGGTTTCCAAGTTACCGATGTTGCAGGTCATTTCCCTGCGGCAACATCCTATAGCGCGGAGGATGTCCAAATCCTTTTGACCGCGGATGAGAACACTCTTCCTGCGGAGGAAGGTGGACACGCCCTTGTTATTGAAGAGTATACATTTGACGAGATTAACGCTATTGCCTCAGAAGAGACAGACCTTAATCGTTGGGACCTCCTTTGTAGAAGAATTCAAATTACTGATTACGTAGAAGTAAAATCTGTCACTGTGACAGACTCTGAAAATATCTATCTCTATTTCCAAACTGGATATGGAGGTAGTTTCTGTGTAGAAGTAACCTTCAACTATAAAGGTAGTGAATCTAAACCAAATGAAATATTTGATACAGTAGAAGAATATGAAGGAAGAAGTTTCCAGTTTGCGGGTAATTTAACCTTCCATATTACTTCAAGTGGTCGTTTACAGTTAATGCTACTCCCAAATAATGCCTCTGATATTATCTGGGATCAACAAGAAGCGGAGATTGAAGAATCCTAATAATAAAATTTAGAAAAGGAGAATATGAGTATGTATTGTCATAACTGCGGAAAAAGAATAGACGAACTCAAAGCGGAAAAGAAAGTCGCTACTCTTTCGAAAGTCGATATCGAGACAGAACTTCCTGATGATACCGAGATTGTTTACTCTTGCCCAAGATGTGGTGAACATATTCATCATGACCTAACTCCTGAAGAGATGAAAGGCCTCTCTAGAGCCGCTCACGAACAGTACCAAAAAGGATCAAATGATTTTGCAATCGGTATGTGTCAAGTGGTTTTAGCTATCATTGCCCTAGTTCTTGGAGCGGTCTTCCTAATACTCGCCCGTAAACCAGCATATGGATTTGTTTTACAAACCGATTGTACAGAATTCTATGTTGGTTTAGTTTTACTCGCGGTTGGTTTAGTTCTCTTAGTGGTGGGACTCGTTTACGTAGTTAGGGGATGCCTAAAACGTAAAGAATATTCTAATCTACTTAAGAGTATTAATAACGGAATATTTATTCAGTAATGGATAACTATTTCATCTAATTATCTATCAATTTCTGATTTACTAATAATATCTATAGTAAATCCCATTACATCATCTTACTTATTACTTTATAGGAGAATTATTATGAAAAAAAGATTTTTATGCGCTGGACTTGCTGCTATTTTAGGTCTAGGCGCAATCGGTCTTGGTGCCTGCAGTGAAAACGCTAAAGGAGAAGAAGGGTATTCTCTCCAAATCACCAACAAAGCCGATATTGAAGAGGAATTCTCTATTTATGATTCATCGAGAACTATTGAAGTAGAGATTACCAAAGATGGAGAAGTCCAAAACGCAAGCTCCGCAGTTGCAACAGGTGAATTAACTACGGAATCATCTAATAATGATGTTGTCCTTGTTGGTGGTCTTGTTTTAACGGCCGTAAGTGAGGGTGAAGCCACAGTTACTGTGTCATATCACGGCTGGACAGATAGTGTTAATGTTACTGTTATTACAGAGCCATATTATGAACATAACTGGGAGACTGGAAAAGAATACTTCCTTGGCATTGAATATAACGGCACAGACTATTATGCAACAGGTAATACCATTGGAACCTATTCATATGAAGGTGAGATGACTATTTCCATGAATAAGGCCGCAAGAGTGACTTTAACGGAAGGAGATGAGCTTAACGAATACTACATGTCCTTTGTTAAAGACGAAGTGACCTATTACATTACAATTGAAGTTGTTGGTGGTTATGTTGATTTACAATACGAAACCACAAAATCTCCAATTTATTGGAATGGGGCTAACGGCATCTTTGTGAATGAGGATAGATCATATTTCCTCTGCTACAATTCAACATATGGATGTCTATATGCTTCTAGTATATCTAGTTGGTTAGGATCAAGTCCTATTGCTACACTCTACGAGATTCCTGATGTGATTCCTGCAGACGAACCATTACCTGATCCTGCTACTTGGACCGCTGGCAGTTCGTATCTCTTTGGTGTTAATGATGGTGAACAAATTCGATACATTACAGGTGCTACAAAGAGTGGTTATGACTATGAAGGTGTATTAACAACTAATGCTAGTGAAGCTGCCACTGTGACAGTTACTGCCGCCACTGACGAAACTAAGACATATGATACAGCTTCCAGTAATGCGTATTACCTAAGTTTTGGTGAAGAAGCTTCTAAAAAATACATTACTATTGAAACTCCAGACGAGGATAATGTAAACCTTGCTTATTCATCTACTGCTAGTGCTCTATACTGGTGCACCAATGAGGATAATGTAAGTTATTGGGGCAACGAAGATGGCACATACTTCCTTTGCTACAACTCTTTATACAGATGTTTATACTGCTCTGAGGTTGCTTCTTATCTAACTAGCTCTCCAATTGCCGCTTTATACGACAATCCAACAGAGACAGCTGAATAAGCTATAAACTTATTTAGTATAAATAAAACATCCACAGTTTTCTGTGGGTGTTTTATTATCAAATATTCAAAATTAATCCCTAATTTGCTAAAATATTACTAATGAAACATTTAAAAGTTTTATCTTTAATTCTATTAACCACTTTAACTCTAACGAGTTGTGATTTCTTATCTAGTGGTAGTAATACTAGTTCATCCTCTAACACTAATGTGGATGGTTCTATTACTATCGATATATTTGCAAATGGTGATCAACATGGAGTGGTGGAGTCTAACACCTCTTATGCTTCTTATCCAACCTATGTATCCTATATAAAAGAACAAATGAATAAATGTGATTATCCTATCCTTATCTCAAACGGTGATTTGTGGCAGGGTACTTATGAATCTAATATTAACTATGGTAAACTCCTAACAGAGTGTTTAGACGATGTCTCCTATTCTTGTATGACTCTAGGTAACCATGAGTTTGACTGGGGACAAGATGTTATTAGAGAAAACACAGAGCTAACTGATGTTCCCTTTCTTGGGGCAAATATCGTTGACTATCAAACAAAAACCCTTATGGATTATGTAGAACCTTATACCATTGTGGATGTAGGTCCAGTAAATGTAGGAATTATAGGATGTATTGGTCCAGACCAGTGGTCCTCAATTACCTCTAACTATGTTCTAGATATTGAATTTTTAGATCCAGTAGATGTTATAAAAGAGTATTCAGACGAGCTAAGAACAGAAAAAGATTGTGATATTGTTATAGCGAGTTTTCACGCTGGAACAGATGATGCTTCTAATTGGATATATGAATTAGGTTATACATCTAGTGTATCAGGTTTACCCTATATTGACGCCGCCTTTACTAGTCATGACCATTACTACACCACTGGTAAAACTAATGGAGTGGTATACGCCAATAGCGGGTCAAAAAACGCCAAATTATCGCATATATCGTTAACATATCAAGATGGTAAAGTAATATCTTCCAAAGCGGAAAATCTCGATACCTCTGCTTCTAGTTTAAAAAACTATAGTGAAGATAGCAAGATAAGAGCGGTTATCGATTCTTATATTGACGAGGATGCAAAAAATAAAGCTAACGAAGTGGAAGGGAGTTTGTCTTCTTCCTTTGGAAGATATTGTGATAACACTGATAACTATGGACCAAGGTTAGCGGCTAAAGCGATGTATGAATATACAGCAAGTGAGGGCTATGATGTATGCGCCGCTTTTGTTAACGACGCTAGAGCCCTTCTCCCATCAGGTAATGTGACATATTCAGATATACTAGAAGCGTTTCCGTTTTTTAATAACACAATCATTATGGAAGTCAG
>JAJQAP010000059.1 GCA_021203745.1 Coprobacillus sp. | reverse complement strand
ATGATTTTCCATTTATATCCTGGCTTAATGAATATATCAGTGGATTCTCTTGTCGCAGTTATTTTGCCGTATTTTGTCATATTTGCTTCAAGTGTTCTAACTGAGGTTGTGCCAACGGCAATTATCCTACGATGTTCGTCTTTTGCTTTGTTTAATTTATCGGCAACATCCTGGGTAATTTCATACTCTTCTGAGTGCATAATATGCTTATCAACATCGGTTTCTGAAACTGGTTTAAAGGTACCTAAACCAATCGTCAAAGTAATATCTAAAATCTCCACACCTTTAGCCTTAAGGTGCTCAAATGTTTCATCGGTAAAATGAAAGCCTGCGGTAGGGGCAGCAGCACTCCCCTCTTCTTTTGCGTATACTGTTTGATATCGATCATTATTCTCATTTTGCTTCTTTATGTATGGTGGTAATGGCATATGACCTAACTCTTCAAGTATCTCCATAAAGACACCATCATAATCAAATTTAAATGATTTAATACCATCTTCTTTTCTTGCAATACAGGTTGCTACAAGTTTACCATCACCAAAAATGATCTTAGTTCCTGGTCTTATTGCCTTTCCTGGTCTAGCAAGGCAATCCCAAACATCCTTTTCTTCTTTTGACTCGTTGAGAAGAAGTAATTCACAATGCGCTCCTGTTTCTTTAAAACCTAAGAGTCTAGAAGGAATAACCTTTGTATTATTTCTTACTAAAACGTCACCTTCATGAAGATAGTCCACAATATCGTAAAACATTTTATCTTCATAGGTTTTCTCTTTTTTATTAACCACTAAAAGACGAGAATGATCTCTTTGGTCAGCGGGAGATTGAGCAATTAACTCTTGAGGTAAGTCATAATCAAATAAAGAAATATCCATTAGAATCCTTTTTCACTCCCATACTTTTTAAGTGTTTCTTCTTTAAACTCTTTAAATCTATCTTCTTTTATGGCATCTCTAGCCTCTTCCATTAAATGGACAAGGAATCTTATGTTATGAATCGATAAAAGCGTTTTACCAAATGATTCATCTGCGGTATATAGATGTCTTAAATAAGCCTTTGTATAGTTTTTGCATGTATAACAATCGCATTCTTCGTCAAGTGGGGTAAAATCTTCTCGATATTTAGCTTCTTTTATATTTACTCTTCCGTGACTAGTCATTAAGGCACCGTGTCTAGCGAGTCTCGTTGGTAAAACGCAGTCAAACATATCGCATCCTTTTTCAATTCCTTCAAGGATAAAGTCAAGAGATCCCACTCCCATAATATAACGAGGTTTATCTTCTGGTAGGTATTTAAGTGAATAATCAACCATTTGAGAAAATACTTCTTTTGGTTCACCAATCGAAGTTCCTCCAATGGCGTATCCTGGTAGATCTAGTTTAGATAACTCTAAAGAACACATTTCTCTTAAATCTTGATATTCCCCACCTTGAACGATTCCAAAGAGCGCTTGATCATCACGAGTTTTTGCCGCTTTGCATCTTTTTGCCCATCTTATCGTTCTTTCTGTCGAATCTTTAACATATCTATATTTTGCGGGATACTTTATACATTCATCGAGACACATAATAACATCCGCACCTATCTTCTCTTCTCTTTCAATTGTGTTTTCAGGAGAAAAGAACATTTCATCTCCGTTTACATGGTTACGGAATGTCACTCCATCTTCAGTAATCTTTCGTTTTGAAGCAAGAGAAAAGACTTGGAAACCACCACTATCGGTAAGAACTGGACCATCCCAGTTCATAAACTTATGAATACCACCTGCTTCTTTAACAATATCTTCTCCTGGTCTGACCGATAAATGATAGGTATTAGCAAGAATAAATCCTGTACCTAGGGATTTAACCTGTTCTGGGGAGAGGGTTTTTACAGTGCCATCTGTCCCTACTGGCATAAACATCGGTACTTCAACATCTCCATGAGGGGTATGCAAAATCCCATACCTCGCATGAGTGTATTTATCAACGTGTAATATTTCAAGATAAAAGTCTTTTGTCATAATCACCACTTAAAATCCAAGTTCTGTGTTGCACCAAGTGTTTTTGTAAAAAAGCTCTTTTGCTTTTTTATACACATAAATATTATATACCCAATTACCATCACAACGAACTCTCCAAGTGCAACCCAACCCACACTAATCCAGAAAGGCTCCGCTAAAATGAAGTATAGTTCTGCCCCCACTATAAAGGCATTAAAGACAACTGGGAATACACAAGCAACAGCGAGTTGTTTACAAAACATGATCACAAGACAGGAAAGAATTGTGGCGATTGTTCCAAACAAAACATCAAATAATCCTAATGTTGATAGTAGGTTAGCAATTGCGCATCCTAGACTCACTCCCACAATATAGTCTTTTCTAAAGAAGCAAAGTAGGATTAATATCTCTGAAAAGCGAAATTGTAAAGCGTTAAAAGAAAGAGGATAACCAAGAATTGTTATCACAATATATAGAGCACATATAATCGCATTTCTAGTTATAGAAGAAATATATTTACTATTCATAAACTACTACCAGATTAAGCATAGATGATAACAAGAAGAGCGATAACTAAACCGATAAGAATCACACCAAAAACAATGATTGGAGTTAATGAAGCCCAATCGTATTTTGATTCTTTAACTTTTTGGTTTAACTCTTCATTAGAGAGTTCTTGATCCTCTTGTGGAGCTTCCACTACTTCTTGTTCTGGTTCTTGTGTTTCTTCTTCTTTATTTTCGTCTTCCATTATTTGATAACCTCGCAAATTAAGTTTGAAATATCAATATTCTGATAGTAATTTGGTAACTCTTTTTCTATGGTGTTTCCGACAATCACTTCAAGGTTAGGGATTGAATTTAAATTATCTGTACAGTGATTAGATATAACTGGATGTGTCACTAAACCTATAATTTTTTTTGCCCCTAATTCATTTAGTCTTATAGAGTTATTCATTAAGGTTAAGCCTGTCGAGATGATATCATCCACAAGAATACAAGTTTTACCTTCAAGGTTAGCATCGAGATTAATAACATCAATTGAGTCCGCAGCATTTCTATGTTTAGAAGCAACGTAGAAGTTAGATATACCTAGTGCTTCTTTTATTGCAAGGGCCCTGTTTACCGCTCCTGCATCGGGAGATATAACACACAAATTATTCTTATCTTTTAGTACATCTTTATAGTTAGTTTTTAGATAATCCGCAAAACATTTTGTAGGATATATATTTACTATCGGTGTGGCAAAGTATTTTAGGGATTCAATATTATGAACATCAAAGACAATTAGTTTATCTAGATGTGCACTATCGATGATTGACGCCATCACTTTTGCGCTTATTGCCTCCCCTTCTAATGAGATACCTTGACGAGAATAACCTAGATAAGGTATTACCCAAGTAATTGAGGATGCACCACTTTGCTTTAAAGAATCGACAAGTAAAAGGACTTTATATAACTCTTCATCAAGAGAGAAAACCGATTGAATGATCACTATGTCTTTTTTAGAGACATCGGTTTTTACTTTTACAAAGATCTCTTTATCTTCAAAGGTGGTAATTGAGGCTTCTCCTCTAATAAAAGAAGTCTTACTGATAATAGACTCCGTTAATTTAGTTTGATTAATGGTAAAGACTATCTTTTTCATAATTACCTGTAGTGTTTTACTGTTAGTAAAACAACATCCTTGTTTGTTTCAAATTCTGGTTTTAATCTACTTAAATCTTGAGGGAGATCCTTTTTCTTAAGAAGTTCCACTAAATCTTTTGTGTAGACCCACCAACGAATGCCGGAAAGCTGAAAAGCATCTTTTTCTTCATATGGATAAAGTCTAAAACCGAGATAATACATCTTTCCTTTATACATCTTAAAGCAAGATGGGTCGTAATCTAGTGTGTAGTTTTCGTGTCTTGCGTAGCACGCCATCAAAAAGATCTCTTCATATGTATCATCATCTAAATCGCCTTTCATTAAGGTATCTAAACATGTTTCTCCTGGAATATACTCCATTAGGATCTTTCTTTGTTTATTATCGTTAACAAAGACTTTAGGATATCTAATTCCTGTGTTTCTTAATCTATCATAGGTTTTATCCCATTTTTTATAGGCTTCTTCATCCTCAGAATAGTCTTTAAAAAAATAGGTTTTACCTTTTCTTGTTACCACTGCAGAGTTTTCATCTAACTCTTCTTGGACTTCATATTCTTTTTTCTTTATAGTGACGCTCATAAAATAACTCGTAGTTAATATTATATAATAAAATATAATTTTATTAAGTGTATTTTGATATAATTACTAGGAAAGAAGCAAAACATTATGACAGATTTAGATAATTTCTTAACTTATGTAATGATTGATACACAGGCTAGTGAAGACTCTTCTACTTATCCTTCCACTTCAAAACAACTAAACTTAAGTAATTTATTACTTAAACAGTTACAAGATTTAGGAGTAAAAGACTCTTATATAGATGAATGGGGAATAGTCTACGCCCATATACCTGGAGAAAAAGGATACACCACAATAGGATTAAACTCACATGTAGACTGCGCTATGGAAGTAAGTGATACAGATGTAAAACCACAAGTTCATGAAAATTACCAAGGAGAAGATATTATATTAAACGATGAATATAAGATGTCTCCAAAGGAATTTCCTATTCTAGAAGGAAGAGAAGGACACACCCTTGTAACAGCATCTGGAGATACGTTACTCGGTGCAGATGACAAAGCCGGGGACACAATCATAATGGGAGTGGTCACTCGTTTAATGAATGATCCATCAATTAAACATCATCCTCTTAGTATTGCTTTTACTGTCGATGAAGAGATAGGAAAGGGTCCACTTCACTTTGACACAAAGAAGATGAATGCGGATTATGCCTACACTATCGATGGATCCTATATCAATGATATAGGAATAAAGAACTTTAATGCCTATGGCGTGGATATCCACATAAAAGGAAATGCCATCCATCCAGGAGAGGGAAAAGGAAAACTAATAAACGCCGTATTAATGTTCCATGAACTCTTAAACTATATGAAAGAAGATGATTCACCTTTTAACAGTGAAGATGAAGAGGGTTTCTATCATATTATTAATTGTAACGCAACATCTGAAATCCTTGATGCCTCACTCATTGTAAGAGACTTTGATATAGAAGGAGTAAACGAAAGACTAAATAGACTCCTAGATGGAAAAGCTAAACTTGAAGAAAAGTATAAAGGCTGCAACTTTACTATCGATTTAAATATCTATCCTCAATATAAAAACATGTACACATGCTTTAAAGAAGGGGATGAAGTAATAGAGAATGCGAAAGCGGCAATTATAAAAAATGGGCTAGAACCAACGTTCTTGCCGATAAGAGGAGGCACCGATGGCGCCCAGTTTACCACAGATATGGGTCTACTTACCCCAAATCTAGGTACAGGATCATATAATCATCATGGTCGTTATGAATTTTTAGACTATGATGAACTAGAGAAAATGATTGATATTGTCATGGATATTGTAAAAATCTAACTACTCAATACCAAGTTCGTCATAGTAAACAGATACATACATCTTTTGATAGGTCGATAAGACGACTTTTCCTGTGCTTGGATTAGTGCTAGAGCCGGGATCGACATAGGAGCCTGTCCCACCTTCATTACCAAAAATTCTTAGGTATAGGTCATTAAACCAATCAGCGATGTCATCTAAGATATGGTACTGTGCCCAAAAATCTGTTCTATATGTATAATTTGCCAATATATTATCATTTAATTGATAATAGAGTTCGTTCCATTTAGCGCCACCACAAGTCGCGACAATCATATTTTGTAAGGAATAGAATGTTGCAAGATATCCTGAATACCTAACATAGGGGTCTTTAGACTGTAAAGAAACAAACGTTGCCATTAACTGGGCGTCGTATTCTCTCATAACACCCCTAGAATGAGATAATTCATGAAGCATAGTAAAGGGCATGTCAGAGGTAGGTTGCTTCATATTAATAATAGATTCAGTGGATAAAGAGAAATACATGCCAGTAACATTAAACTCACAGAATAGCCATGACCACATCATCTCTTTCGTGGGGTATATATCATCATAGAGATATGATGATTCATACTGCATATAATCATCGATTAATAAATCATTAAGTTCACTAAAGGTATAAGGAGAGATAACATCTCCCTCTTCTGTATATTCAAGCTTAGAGGAACAGTAGTTAAAATCATCCACGAAATACTGACCTATCGCATAATAATCATCTTCTGTTAGTGTTTCAGTGTCTGCAAATGTAAAAGGGATTGATTTACGAGAATAGGCCACTCCTGCGGTCCCTTGATAAAGCGCTCCTACGGCAACACCTAAAATTGCTATCCACATAAAGAGGTGTAAACCTTTCTTCCATCTTCTTTTGCAGAGTTTAATAATCCCAAAGACGAGTAAAACGATAATCACAATAACGAACGCTGCAATTAGTATCTCAGTAAGAGAAAATGGGATTAATCTATTTAAGGGTGCAAATATTTTTTGAAACCAGTAACTAATATGAAGTGTCCACCACTCAGAGGCATCTGTATTTAATTTAATTAAAGAAGATACAAGTAAAATGATGCCAAAGAAAAGTGTCACCATTAGTTCTACAAAGAAATATAGATTTTTCTTTATCCATTTCATGCATACATTTTAGCAAAAAGAGAACTTAAATGTATAAACATGTTTATTTATCAAACTTTCTAAGAAAAGATACACCGATAGTATCTGGACCAACATGAGAGGTAATAACTATCCCAATATGCGCTTTTAATGGTTTAAAGTGGAAGAAATCTTTAAACCAATTAGCAAGCGAATCTAGTTCATGATCATTAAAACAGTTAGCAATAACAAAGCGAAAGTCTTCAAATTTATAATGCATCTCATCGAAAAAGGCTTTTATTTTTGTGAATATTAGAGAAACCGCACGCTTTTTCTTAAGAGCCACTCCTGAAGAAGATAACTCACCATTACTTGCTACGATGATAGGGTTGATAGGAATCAATCTTGAAAGAAGGGATTTAACTTTACCAATCCTACCACCATGTTCAAGATATGTTAGATCATGAGTTGTGAAATATATCCTCCCTATCGTTTCAGACCTCAATATCTTAACAACCTCATTAAATGAATATCCTTTGTTTCTAATTCTGGCGGTTTCTAAAACAATTAGTCCAAGGAGTATAGAATCCGCTTTTGAATTAATAACTTCAATTTTAATATCTGGACCGCATTTTTCCATCATCATATCTTTTGCCATTAAAGCGGAGTTATATGATCCAGACCAAGTGCTACTTATACATATACATACAATGGGAAGTCCACTATTATAGGCATCTTTAAATTTTTTCATAAAAAAGGCAGGAGAGGGACACGAAGTATTGGGAAAGTCTTTGGGATTATCTACTAGCCATGTAAAATATTGTTCAGTACTTATGTCCCTGCCCTGCGTAAATGAGTGAGAGGGATCACTCATGAAGGTTACATGATATGGTACAACCTTAATGCCATATTCACGGATATTGGAATCGGAGATATCACAAGATCCATCGGTTATTATTTCAAATGTATATCTCATCCCTTCCTCCATCTGTCATTAGTTTAAATTAAGTAATAAAAAAATAAATAAACTGAAAAATTTCAGTTTTCTACTGCGATAGAGCGCCACTCTACTAAGAGTAGAGTTGCCGTGATACAAGGTGTTATTGCTATATTTTTAAGAATAAATATAATAAAGGTATGAATATTTTTAAGAAAGCATATTGTCGAATTTATCAGGGTGTATTTAGACTCTTATTACCTGTCCTTCCATATAAAAACCCTAAACTTTTAAATGACTCAAGAGAAATTGCAGCGGTTTTAAAGGATAAGAACCTTATGAAACCTCTTATAGTGAGTGATAAGAACGTTTTAAGTCTAGGTTTAGGAGACGATTTATTTGATGAATTAAATAAACAAGGTATTGAATACGCAGTATATGATAAAACACAGCCAAACCCTACAACCGATAATGTCGAAGAAGCCTTAAAACTATATAAAGATGCAGGATGTGATTCTCTAATCGGTTTAGGTGGAGGAAGTCCAATCGACTGTGTAAAAGCAGTCGGCGCAAGAGTGGCAAACCCCAAGAAGACATGTAATAAAATGGCAGGCATTTTAAAGGTGAGAAAGAAAATACCACTACTTTTTGCTATTCCTACTACAGCAGGAACAGGAAGTGAAACTACTCTCGCTGCGGTTATTACAGATAGTCAAAACCACCACAAATATGCAATAAATGCTTTTAAACTAATCCCAAGTTACGCTGTTTTAGACTATAAAATGACACTTGGTTTACCAAAAGGTTTAACCGCAACTACTGGAATGGATGCGTTAACACACGCAATAGAAGCCTACATTGGACGAAGCACAACAAAAGAAACAAGAAAATATGCTCTAGAAGCAATTGATCTAATATTTAAATATCTACCTGTAGCATATGAAGATGGTCAAAACATTGAAGCAAGGGAACAGATGCAACTTGCTGCATACTATGCAGGTATAGCATTTACCAAATCCTATGTTGGTTATGTTCACGCAGTGGCTCATTCTCTCGGTGGTCAATATAATATTGCCCATGGTCTTGCTAATGCAATCATCCTACCCTATGTTTTAAAAGACTACGATAAACATGTATATAAAAAGCTAGATAATATAGCGGTGTATTTGGGACTCTGTAATAAAAAAGATCCTAAAAAGAAAGGTTTTGATATTATTTTAAACAAAATTGAAGAAATGAATGCAGAATTTGAAGTACCCACAAAAATTGCGGAGATTTTGCCAGAAGATATCGAGAAACTCGCTAAACATGCAGATAAAGAAGCTAATCCTTTATACCCAGTTCCTGTGCTTTACGATTATAAACATCTAGAGAAAATCTACTATGATTTACTCGCTGGTAATTTAAACGACTAAGTACACATTTAGTTGAATGCATTCAATTTTTTTGACCACGTATTGAGAAAGTGATATTATTAATCCATATTTGATTCATGGCTAGATAAATGTAATCAATATTTAATCTTAAAAAATGCGAAAGGAAATCATTTAATGGTTAAAAGTAGAATTGCTCAAGTTGTCTATTCAACAATCTATGTAGTTCTAGGTCTCGTTGGTATTGGTCAATCCCTAGGTTATTTTACTGGTGCCTATAGACCAACCTTCTATATCTATTTTACTAATTTAAGTAACTACCTATGTTGGATAGTCATGTTTATCTACATGATTGCGGCTATTAGAATGGCATCAAAACATGAAGATGGCTCCTTTAGAAAGGGCAATACATTCTTCTTCTGTTGCTGCATAAGCATTTTACTTACTTGCTTAGTATTCAATATTCTATTAACCTCACAATTAGAAGATTTAACTGTTACATCATATTTTGGAACCTTTGATTATTATGGTCTCCACACCTTACTACCAGTCCTATTCATATTATTCTGGATTCTCTTCTTTGAGCACAAACACTTAAGATGGTATGCCCCTATTCTTGGAGTAGTCATTCCATTAGTGTATGTTGGTCTTATCTATTTAAGAGCGGGTATTTATCTCTCCCTTGGAGAAACAAGTGAAACGATGACACTATACCCATATTACTTTATGAATCCAGACCAACTTGAAGCTTGGGAGATTGCGGTCTATATTATCGTTCTATGTGTGATCTTTATAGGTATTGGTTATCTATTTGTTCTCTTCGATAACTGTGGTAACTTCGGGAAGAATAAGAAAAATAGAAAACCAAGGAAAAATAAAGGTGATACTGAACTAGCCACTGTGGACTACGGAGATATCTCTTTAGAGGATGAATCAACATTTAACGAAGAGATTACAATCCTGGATGTCGATAGTAAGAAAAAGAAAGGCAAAAAGTAAATAAAAGAGTCCCAAATTGGGGCTCTTTCTTTTTGGAAGTGATTTATAACTAGTCTACAGACTCAATGATTTCGACTAGTTCTTCAACGCTCTTTTTACCAAAGAATGTGTGTCTCTCGTCGATGATTAAACATGGGACCGCCATAATATTAAATTTATCTTTAATATCAGGGAATTTAGATAAGTCATACATCTCAGCATCGAGCTTATCAGTGATAGATGCTAATTTTTGAGTGCCCATCACAACATCTGGGCAGTTTGTGCAAGTTAAGGTCGCCATCACAGATAATGTATGTTTACTCTTGAGGTTTTGCACTCTCTTAACTAAATCATCACCAATGGTTTGTCCTTTACCCGCGACATTATATAGAGCGATAACAAAGGAGTTAAATTCATGACCACCAGGGATAGAGTAGTATCTTATGCCTGTAGGTTTCTCTGTTTCTAATTCAATATAGGAATTAGGAATATCCTCTTTTGTGGTTTTTAATAATATTCTTTTATGAACATCTGCAATCTCAGTGGCAAAGCCTTCTAGATCTTTACCAAGAGCGTCTTTTCCTTGGTGGAGATGTAAAGTAACATCTTTAGTAAATCCATCGATAATTTGCACCATCTGCTCCTTAATATCAGGAGTGAGGAATCCTTCACTTGATGCTGGAGCTTCTTCTTTTTTCTCTTCTTCAAGAGGAGTGACTCCCTTAACTGGGGCCATCTCAGGGATATTGAGTTTATCATGCATCTCTTTAACATGTCTTTCAAGAGATGTAGAGGCAACCGCTCCATCACTGACTGCGGTCACAACTTGTCTTAGATTCTTAATAGTGACATCACCTGCTGCATAGACACCTGGAACGTTCGTGGCTTTATTAACATCAGTTACAATATAACCTTGTTCATTAACTTCCACTTGATCTTTAATATGGCTTGTTGCTGGTTCATATCCTGCAAAGACAAAGACACCAAATGTATCATTGTTAGGCGCAGTATATATACTCTCTTCTCCTGTAACATTATTTAGAAGTCTCGCCCAATTTACCGCTGAATCTCCCTTAACTTCTTTAAGTTCCGTATTATATCTAACTTCAATTGTGGGGAAATCCTTTAATTGATCAACGATGGTCTGTGCGCATGTAAAGGCTTCCCCTCTTACAAGGATTGTTACTTTTGTGGCGTATTTAGTTAAAAACATCGCTTCTTCTGCCGCGGCAAAACCACCACCGACAACGAGTACTTCCTTTCCAGTAAAGAATTCACCATCACATGTTGCGCAGTACGCTACTCCTCTACCTTGGAAAGACTTTTCTCCTGCAAAACCAATCTTACGAGGAGAGGCGCCTAAAGCAAGTATTACACCAAGGCATTTATACTCCACTCCGGCGTCCGTTGTAAGAGTCTTAATATCGCTAGTGAGATCAAACTTTTCTACTCTTGCTTTAAGAAATTCACATCCAAAAGCTTTTGCTTGCACTTGCATCTGACTGGTTAGTTCTCTTCCTGACATCTTTTTCGTGCCTGGATAGTTAACTATTTCACTAGTAATTAAGATTTGACCACCGAATTCATTTTGTTCAATGATGAGTGTCTTATACTTAGCACGCGCCATATAGATGCCCGCGGATAGTCCTGCGGGACCACCGCCGACAATAATAACATCATAAAAGTTATCGAGATTTTCCATTATAATTTACCAACTAAGTCTAAGGTGGGTTTTAAGGTCTCATCACCTGGTTTCCACTTTGCGGGGCAAACTTCATTTCCGTGCTCAGCCACAAACTGTAAGGCTTGAACCTTTCTTAGAAGCTCTTCAGCGTTTCTTCCAACATTACCATCATTAACCTCATAGGCTTTAATTTGTCCTTCTGGGTTCACGATAAAGGTCGCGCGTTCTGCCATACCATCTGCTTCAATGAGACAGTCAAACATATTACATAGTACATGCGCAGGATCTGCTAGCATTGGGTAAGTGAGTTTTTTAATCTTCTCTGAGGCATCATGCCATGCTTTATGGACATAATGAGAATCACATGAGACAGAGAAAATCTCACATCCAATTTTCTTAAACTCTTCATACTTATCTTGAAGGTCTTCTAGTTCGGTTGGACAGACAAAGGTGAAGTCTGCGGGGTAGAAGAAAAATACTGCCCACTTACCACGAATGTCCTCTCTTGTGAGGGTACCAAATTCACCATTAAAATAGGTGTTTACAGTAAAATCTGTAATTTCTTTGTTGATTAGTGACATAATCAGTTCTCCTTTTCTATATTTTCTTTTTGACGGCAATTCTCACATATATAATCGATTTTTAAGTCAATTGATAAGACATTACCATCGTGTCTATCTATGATTTCTCGGATTTCATCTCCTCCATCATCATAGTAGTAATCTTTAATCTCTCCACATTTAACGCAGTGAAGATGAGCGTGGGGTGTTGTATCGTCGTATCGGTCTCCTCCATCATCCATATTAATCTTTTTTATCTCTCCAGAGTCCACTAACTTATGGAGATTATTATAGACGGTTGCAAAAGAGATCTTTGGATTTCTTTTCTTTGCTTCAAAGAAGATCTCTTGAGCATTTGGATGGGAGTGAGAGGCTCTAACAATATCTAGGATTAGCTTTTCGTAGTTAGTCATTATACCTCCTTAATCCTTTATTAGAATTATTCTAATTTTATTATACTATATATAAATACATTTGCAAGGGATAAAAATAAAATCTTTTTATTCTACTTTGTAGAATAATGTTTTTATACTTGAAAGTATAATAATTTAAAGTATAATAATAGGTGAAAATGAAACGATTTATCGATAGAGAAAAAGAATTGAATGATCTTGAAAGAGAGTATGAAAAAGACACTCCTTCATTTGTCGTCATCTATGGAAGAAGGAGACTAGGAAAAACATCATTAATCAATAAGTTCTTAGAGTCTCATCCAAATAATATCTATTATCTAGCAAGCCAAGAGGGCGAGAACGAAAATAAAAAGAATTTTGCTAGCCTTGTTAGTAAATATGTAGGCAATGATTTAGTGAATAATCCTTCTTTATCATGGGATGATCTTTTCTCTCAAATATTATCTATTCATAATGAAACAAAGAAAATAATCGTTATAGATGAGTTCCAGTATTTATGCAAGGTAAATAACGGATTTAGCTCCATTATGCAGCGAATTTGGGATACACAGTTAAGTAAGAGTAATGTCATGTTAGTCCTATGCGGCTCTTTAGTGCATCTAATGGAAACTAATGTTTTAAATTATACTTCTCCCTTATATGGCAGAAGAACAATGCAGATAAAACTAAAACAAATCCCCTTTAGATATTACTCTGACTTCTTTAATGGTATGAATAAAATTGACACACTACCATTTTATGGAGTAAGTGGAGGCACTCCTAAATATATAGAGACAATCAATTCATATAAAGATGTATATGAAGCAATTGAAAACGAGGTCTTAAATCCTAATTCTTATTTATATAATGAAGTAGAGTTTCTCTTAAATGGCGAAGTGGAAGAAACAAGAAACTATTTAACGATACTTAAAATAATTGGAAGCGGTGAACATAAACTAGGGAATATCGCTAGCAGGATGAACATGAGTGAACCATTTGTTAATAGATATATCTCCACATTAAGGGATTTAGATCTCGTTTATAAAGAAGTACCTGTCACCGTTGATAATGAAGAGCTATCTAAACAAGGCCTCTATAAACTAGAGGATAACTATTTTAACTTCTACTTTAAGTTTATCTACCCATATAGAAATGAGTTAGAGAGAGGAAACACCAAATATGTCTTAAACGAGATAAAAGATAAATATGTTGAAAACTATTTATCATATATCTACGAGGATGTATGCCGAGAAAACATCTACGAATTAAGCGAAAAGGATCAATTACCATTTAGAGTAAATAAAGTTGGTCGTTATTGGGGTAGGGCATGCCCTGAAACCGATATCGTTGCCTTTGACTTAGATAAAGAAAATCTTTTAATTGGAGAATGTAAATATTCTAAGAATCCAAAAGGACTCGATGTATTAGAAGAGCTAGAGAAAAGAGCATCCTCTTTAAAGAAAATAACTAGCGCCACAAAAGTCTATTACATCATATATTCCTTATCTGGTTTTAATGAGACTTTAAAAAAAGAGGCCTCAAATAGAGACGACCTAATTTTAATAGAGGGTATTTAGTTAATACATACTCCTATCCTTTTCTTTACGACATAGTAGGAGAATACCACCGACAATAGAGACAAAGATAAGGGCACACACTTTAAAACCCACTCCAATTCGTTTACCATCTTTTATTTGTCTAAAGACATGGACTGTCATAGGAACCGCCCAAAGGAGGCCAAGGATAGAAAAACCCACCACAACGCAACCTAAAACCATGAAGATCTCAATAGCTAGTTCTAGTCCAGTTCTTTTGTGTTCTGTTGAACTGGCATTAGGCCAACCACCACCAGTACTAGCCTTATACTGGTCAGGAGAGACAGGCGCCCCGCAGTTAGGGCAAAACTTGGCTTCATCATTTAACTCTGTTCCACAACTTCTGCAATATTTCATATCTTTAATATACTAGTATTTTAATTATATTAAAATATATTCATTAGTTTTGGTAAAAAATAAGGACAAGGGTATAATTAAGATATGGCAAAAAAGAGAATAGAAGACTTATACACAAAGATTGGTCATACCCCACTAGTCAGAATAAAAAACATTAAAGGACTTGAAGAGAATAGGGTATACGCTAAAATAGAGGGTTTTAACTTAACAGGATCAGTTAAGGATAGAGCGGTCTTTCAGATGCTTTTAGACTATAAAGAAGAGGGTAGACTAAAACCTCATATGAATATCGTGGAGTCTACTTCTGGTAATACTGGGATAGCGCTTAGTGAACTTGCTCCTTACTTTAAATGCAAAGCATTAATTGTTATGCCTACCTCCATGTCATACCAAAGAAGAGAACTTATCCAAAAACATGGGGGCAACCTCGCTCTTGTAGAGGGTGACTTAATGACTGAGGGGAAGAAAAAAGTAGAGGAGACAATAAATAAAAAACCAAAGAAGAATTTATGGTTAGATCAGTTTAATAACCCCTCTAATATAAAGGCACATTATTTAACAACTGGGCCAGAAATCGATGCAGAACTCAAGAATATTGATTATATTATACTAGGTATTGGGTCTGGGGGCACAATCATGGGACTCGCTAAATACTTTAAAGAAAAGTATCCAAATATTAAAGTTGTTGGGGTGGAACCATCAGAAAGCCCACTATACACAAAAGGAGTATCAGGGCCTCATAAGATCCAAGGTATAGGGCCTAGTGAAATACCTTCAATTGTGGATACCTCATTAATTGATGATTTCATTAGTGTATCAGGTGATGCCTCAATTAGAATGGCAAAAGAAATATATAAGAAAGAAGATATTTACTGTGGGTATTCTAGTGGCGCGGCGCTTCTTGCGGTGCGTAACTACATCAAACAAAAAGGCTTAAAGAATAAAACAATAGTGACCTTATTCCCAGATAAAGGAGATCGATACGAATGGAACTAGATTATAATAAAATCCCTAATAGAAAATATGTTGTTCGATTTATAAAATACACAAAAAACTCCCTATTTCCTGGATTCTTTTCGGAAGTTAAAGAAGAGAAAAAAGATAATAGAGAGATGAAAAGATACTTTAAACTAGGGATATCTAATGATGAAAAAGTATATCAAGAGTTTATAAGTAAACTTCATAAAGTAAGAGAAGATTTAAATAAAGATATAGAGTTCTTTTATATCTCCGATCCCGCTTGCCACTCTAACGAGATTGTGGTTTCTTCTTATCCAGGATTTAACTCTATCCTCTATTATAGGGTGGCTCATATTATCCTAGAGTTAGGGTATGAGATAGCGGCGAGGATGATCTCAGAAGAGGCTCATTCCCTTTGGGGAGTGGATATAAACCCAGGCGCAAAAATAGATTCACCATTTTTTATTGACCACGCGACAGGGGTGGTGATTGGAGAAACCGCAATTATTGGTAAAAATGTTAGGATCTATCAAGGGGTAACACTTGGGGCGTTATCTCCTGCAAAAGGTCAAGAGCTAAAAGGAGTAAAACGTCACCCCACAATCGAAGATAATGTCACTATCTATTCAGGAGCCTCAATTCTTGGTGATGTCACAATAGGAAAGAATGTCGTTATCGGTGGTAATGTTTTTATCGCGGATAAATCAATATCCGCCAATACGAGAGTATCTCTTGACGACCCTAAATTAGTGATAATAAATAATAAGTGAAAATGACATATTCAAAAAGTTTTCATTCAATGGGGCTTTTTAATATATCGATTACGAAATTCTTGGCTTTTTTTGCCATTTTTTTACGTTTTTCTTGCGTTTTTCAGGGGGTCCAATCACGTTTTTCTCAATGTTTTTGGTCATTTTTTTACGTTTTTCTCAAAAACATCAAGATGAAACCACGCTGATTCAGTGTGAAACATTTTTTGTTGTGTGAAACTTTTCTTTTTTATTTAAGTACTTTTGTTTCACACTATACATCTTAATTAAAATAGATTATGATACTTGTGTGGAAGCAAAATTTGAAACATTACAAATCTTATGTCAAATTGATGATTTAGAACAAACCCTCAATACCTTTATTTATGGATCAATAGAAATTAGAGAAAAATCAAAAAAGAAATATATCTATATTCATAATAGGTATGGCAAAAAGACTAGCACCACCTTTGTGGGAGAATATAGTGAAGCAACATTAAACGAAATAAAGGCAAATAATCAACGAGCTAAAGATATTAAAAAAGAAATAAAGAGGCTAAGAAAGGAACTGGAAACGATTAACTATCAGGAAATCGATTTAGCGGATGAGGTCAAACAAAACATTGATTTTGCAAGGAAAGAAATCGTTAATACAATATATAAACAAGCCTTACTTGAGGGAGTTAATACAACGCATGCCCAAACTCAAGCAATAATTGAAGGTGGCAAAGTTAAAAACATGAGTGTGCCAGACATATTAAAAATAATTAATTTAAAACGAGCGTGGGATTTTATCCTAGATAAAAACATCATAGCAAGCGAAACAGATTATTACCTTCTTTCTGAAATTAATAAATATATTCTTGATGGGTTTTATTATA
>JAJQAP010000092.1 GCA_021203745.1 Coprobacillus sp. | reverse complement strand
AAACTCTACTTTCTTTAACTCTTTTGTCTTTTCTTGAGTGGCGATATCAAAGAACCTAATTGACTCGAGCTCGTCATCAAAAAACTCGAGTCTTACAGGGTTATCATAGTTTAAAGAGAAGACATCTATAATATCCCCTCTTACAGAATACTGAAAGGTTTGATCAATCTTTGATACGTTAATATATCCCATTTTTGCTAGGGTTTTTCGAATAGATTCAAAGTTATAGGAGTGGCCCACAGAAAAAGAAATCGAGTTTTCTCTAAAGAGTTCTGGGGATGGATATTTTCTCATTAGGGCGGATACATTAGTGATGATGATATCCACATGACCATTAAGTATCTCATTTAAGGCATACACTCTTGAAGACATAAACTCTTTATTTGTGGAATAGACTTCGCTCTTCATCATATCGTCTGAAGGGAAGAGAAGTATTTTCTTTGTGGGCATATAGCTCACTAAAGAGTTAAAGATAATATTTGCCTTATAGAGATTAGAGGTAACTATGACTAATGGCTTATCATAAGTTTCAAAGTAAGAGGCTACATATAGGGGTAATCCATTAAGTTCATCTATGACAAAAAGACCCATTTCATTTTTATATGGGGGGGCACTACTTTTTAGAAAAGAGAACAAAGTTTCCTTCTCGATATTCTTCATCCTCCTTTTTTATTGTATAGCAAAACAAACAATAATACAAAGTGTTAGGAATTTGAGACACGAATTGTTTTTTTTATAATTCAGAAAATTCTATAGTAATATGTGTGCCAGCAGCCCAATATGGACCATAGTCACTTCCTCCATTATTGGCATAACTAATTGCCATAATACCCACACCATTGGTTAAACCAAGGGCATTTAATATATCACGAGGAACAAACGTCTCCTTTTCATATGCAAATTCGAGAAGGTTGTGGTCGTGGGTTATAATAAAATTTTCTGAGAAAAATTCATAACCTTCATACTCCTCAATAAAATAATAGCCATATTCTTCGAGGTGTTTATATTGACTGTTTTCCTCTCCATAAATTGAGTTAATAAAAGAAGGCTCACCACCATATGTTAAAATGCCACCATAGGGATCATTTGTATAATAAAAAACAATTTTTTCATATTGAGAAAAATTACTTGTATAATAATCGTCATGATACGAATCGGCATTATGGATGTCAAAACCATATGCTAATATAAAAGGTATATCTTCATCGTCGCTATACGATGTTTTATAGTTAATCTTGCTTCTACGATAAGCCATGTGAACGGGTGTGGTGTAATCTGATTGGTCAACGACATAACCATATGAATGGTCTGGTGCTTTATAATAATAGCAAGAGGTAGCAGTTAGAATAGTCATTAACATAAAACTTACTATATTTAAATGCCAAAAAATTTTCATAATTATTTCCTCCTTTAATCTATGTCATACAATTACTTTGCCTATAACTCCAGTTGAAATTTCAAAACTAAATAATCCGGAACAATACGGACCAGAAACGGGTGAGTCATCTTGATATCCTTCAAGAGAAACATAAATGGTTGAATTGAAACTGCTTAATATTGACTGAGCAATTACCAACTTACTAATGGAATAAGTAATCTCTTCTCTCCCAGAGCCTACTTCTGGTTGTATATTAGAAATGCTACCAATTAGAGAATAATTTTCGGAATAAAACAAAACATTAAAAGAATTGTTTGGTTTTACAGAACTTCCGTTAGGAATAAAAGATATACAAAATTCTTTAGTAACATTTGAATAACTTGCTGCGGTAATCTTTGGTCCTATACAACATATCTCTAACAAAGAGCCACTTTGGAAAGCATATTCAGGATAAGTAGATGTAAAGATATCGATAAAAGTCGATAAGGTATATGTTCCTTCCACTAATAAAACATCAAGAAATTGCTTTTCCGAGAGATTTATCTGTTCACATTTATTGGCATTACTATATAAATTCCAAAGATAAGATGTAACCGAGTGTTGCTGTGCCTCTCCACTACATTCATCAAAACCTGTTAACCAGTTGGAAGAATTAATCAAAGATCTAATGCCACTTGCAAAATGACAATTGCTATCCATTAAGTCATCATAATGACTACAAACAAGCATTGCAAAAATATCGGCAACTGATTCGTCCCATGTTTTCATCATTGCAACATTTTTGTTCAAACCACTATCAAAGTTATCTTGAGTCTCGTCGTGCATGCCATTGTTTCCAATCGCTTGATACCATTTTCTCCCAAATATCCCCATGGTCTGAGCTACATAATGTCCATATTCGTGAATAATTGTGGAATATTCAGAAGCCTTATCGTCAACGAAAGCACCATGCAAATTATATGTCCATGATGTATCTAACCAAGCAGGATAACGATAGATGATGGTATCATAACTAGATGGGAATTTGCTGTAATTTAAAATAAACTCTTCCGCGTACCCTAATGCACAGCAAATTGAAAAAGCTTTTGTATTTTGAGTTTTATCATACAAAATAACTGTTTCCTCTAAATCTATAGTGGTTTCGTTTTGTTGATTATAGAGAGTTTGCGACTCATAAGAATATAAACTGGATAATCTATTGACAAGTTTATATGTTTGTCCTTGAGAATAAAAAATAACCGAATAATTATGAAAAGAGGAATTATATAAGGATGGATAATTTCCTTTATCTAATATAAATTTAAAAGAACCATCTTCGCTTGTATAAGTAGATAATGGCCCATCACTAAACGACTCTGAACCATCCACGCATAGCGAAACTTTAACTTCTTTTAATGGATGATTGCATTGGGTTCCAAATGTAGAATCTGTTTCAGTAAAAGATAGGGATCCGCATACAACCGTTGTGGGGCAAGTACCATACGAACCACCATCATGTGAGATGGAAAAGTTTCTAACATTATCATTTTCGTCTAAAAAAATTGATGAGTAATAGTGGTATATATCTTGTAATTCTGCTGCAGAGTAAAGATTATTTTTATAGACTTGTTTTGCCCATAAAAACCAGGCCTCTTCATCAGAACTTGAAGAAATAAATAGGCTGTTATCGTTAATGTATACATAGTAGGAATCAAATTCATATAATCCATTAGTAAAGTAAACCAAAAGAGTAAAATGACTAAAATCTTGCTCCCTTTTTGAAAGCAAATCGAGCCATATCTTGTTTTTAAATATAGTAGTTCCTACAATTTCAAAATCATTGGATTCAAATGAATATGTCCCAATTTCATAATCATATTTTTGAGAAAATTCAAAGGTGTTGTCATTCAAAATGGCGGTTTGATATGAATAAAATGACTCCTCAAAATTTGATTCTTCTACAGATAAACATCCTGAAGATTGAATTGACGATAGGGCCATTAAAATGGAAAATAAAACACTCGCTGTCATATTTGTTAGTATATGCGCATAGGAGAATAAAACAAGGATTACTTTTCTTTAATATGTGCTAACAAGCACATGAAAATCTTCATTTATAAATCTAATTGCTAAGTCTCTAGCCCTATCTATTGCAGGCCAAATTAGTTCCATCTCTTCTTTATTTGGCCGAGATAAGACATAGTCTATCGCGGCTTCTTTAGACTTAGGTTCTCCAATACCAACGCGGATTCTTTTTATATCCTCGGTGTGGAGATTATCAATAATATTTTGCATTCCCTTATGAGAGCCCGATGATCCTTTTTCTCTCACCCTAATCTCGCCAATTGGGAGCGCCATATCATCATAGATAATGAGTATATCTTTTATATCAATCTTAAAGTAAT
>JAJQAP010000046.1 GCA_021203745.1 Coprobacillus sp. | reverse complement strand
TTAAAGGAAAAGAAATAGGCTACGCCTATAAACTAGGAAAAGTAAAAGAATATAATCCTCCTTTATCTTTAAAGGAGCTAGGAATAAAAAGGGCACCAGAGTCATATAGATATATATAAGAATAGAAGTAAAAACCACGCAGTTCCGGTGTGGTTTTAAATAAAAGGGGAATTCAATAGACAATATAAAAGGCCAGTCTAACTGGCCTTTTAATAATATTGTAATTAGAAATTAGAGCACGAGCGCGGAGTCTACACTAACCACAACAGTAAAGGAAATGGAACTAATATACATAGCTTTTGAAGAAGCCACCATACTAATTTGAATAACTTGCCCAGTGTAATCTAAATCGGTATGTGTGTTATCAAGTGGGCCACTAGTTGAAACACTTAAACTTCCGCCAAAAGAATTAGTGAGATTATCCTTGCTAGACCCAATGCTAATAGTATATGAAGCAGATCCACTACTAGCACAGCAGGCCCCAAGCGTGAAACTTGTTAATGTAACTTCTTCGCCCAAATCAGTGGTAAATGTTACAGGTGTAGTTTGAGCGGTATTAGAAGTTCCAATCTGATAACCTCTATTATTCGAACCATCCCATTGGCCACCACTAAATGTATCAAATGTCCATGTAAGATTACCAAATTGTTTAGTTCCACCAATATTGGATAAGTCGTCCTTTACAAATGTGTAACTATAAGTTAAGGTCTTATATCCAGATTCATTAGCTTTAATTTCAAGTGTGATTGAATGAGAAAGTGCCGGGGTATGTCCTAATGTTGCGGTAACCACAACAGTGCCCGCCGAGGTAGCAAGAATAACGCCATTAGATTCATTGATGGTAACTGCTCCACCATCTACACTAGATTGAGACCAAGCTATATCACTAGGTTCGAAATCAGTATCACAAGAAGGATAATATTTAATCTGTGTAGCAGTTGAACTATCCTCTACTAGTTCATACTCGGTTGCGGATAAACTAATACCTTTTTCAATTGGTAACTTATCCATATTGTATAGATAGACACCCGCATATTGACTATTTAAACTCCCACTACTATATTGGTAACTTCCAAAGACAACTAGTGAATTACCTAAATTAGTGGCTAAATATCTACTCCCATCGCTTGACTGCCAAACATCATTAGTGGAGTCATAATAGGTTGGTGCCTTGGTGGTATTAAAAGTTACATTAGGATCACTACCACTCACAGAAAGATATTTATCATTATATGTCATATAAATGGCATCATTCTCTTGAGTTACTGTAACTTTGGCAGCCTCGAGTAATAAATCGGTTGTAGAAAGTTTATTACTGGCTACAGCACCAGTCATATAACTATTGTAATCATAATCTTTATAAACGCCATATAGGTAGTACTCTCCACCTGTAGTGGTATCTTCATGTTCATAGTATGTATAGTCAATTAAGTGAGCGGGCATATCTCCCGAAGAGTCAAGTCCACTAGTGGTGACATATAGACCAGTGATACCACTACTAGTAACCGCAAATGCCTCGGCTTCATCAATACTAGAAACTAAACTAAGAGATGAACTTAGATATTGTCCGTTTATCTCTAGAATATATGATCCCTCACTATCAGTGGGAATGGTTCTCACTCCAATAGCATCGTCATATGTTTCGACAATACTAAAGCTAGAACTATAGCCGATATAACTAGTAAATGATTCGTCAGCTATAACATAGACACCATTATCATCAGGAGTATCTACGACTGTTGGTTTAGCCGAGCCATCAATAACTTTAAAGGCTGTTAGTTCTTTAGCGGCCACGCTAACAGTGCAGGTCGCAGTGATATCAGTTCCGCCTAAAGCGGTAGCGGTAATAGTAACACCAGTAGCTTCTTTATTACCAGTCACAGTGGCCACTCTACTATCAGTAGAATCAGGGGTAACAGTGACTGCTGAATCTGAAGATTCCCAACTTACTTCTGTATTAGTGGGGGTCTTATCATTTTGACCGGTTAAGGTTACAGTTATAGTGCCGGTTCCGCCATACTCTAGATTGAGTTCATTATTATCTAAAGTAATACCAGTTACTTTGACATATCCATTTAAATCTAGAGTGATTGGCTCGGATTCTGCTAATACGTCTTCATCACTACTATACCAAACTGCGGTAATAGTAGGAGCGCCTTCACTAACGGCGGTAATAGTTAAATCACTAATATTGACAGCGCTAGCGTCATCTCCACCAGCAACTAGACCAATATGTCCTTCGCTAAGAGTGGATATCTCTACACTAACATCATCTTTAGTAAGACTAATAGTAGCAGTTCTACTATTTTCTTCTTCGATATACCAAGTAGAAGTTAATTCATTTATATTATCAATAGCTATTACATAGCTATGTAAACTAATATCAATTTTAATTGTTGCTGTGGCTTCAGTATATTCACTCCAAGCGACATTAATCCAAGTTGTACCACTACTAACTGGAGTTAAAGTAATGGTGCCGCTAGTGATATCGATACTAACATCGACAACCCCTTGAACAACTGGAGTAACCGATATCTTACTTTCTTGAATTAGACTAGTCACGTCCACAGTAGTGGACTCATCACTTGGAGTAATCGCAATTTCTAAATTACGTGGTTCATCATCGATATACCACTTAGCCTGTAAGTCTTCACTATTAGAAATAGAAAGTTTATAGGTTACTCTATCCGCTTCACTAACTGTGACTGTGAAAGAATCACTAGCTTCTGGATGGTCAATCCAGGAGACAGTCACAAGAGCGGTTCCCGCTCCTACAGGAGTTAGTGATAAGCCGTTAACACTGACAACATCTTCACTAACACCAGTATCAGTGTTAATTGCGGAAATTAGAACCTGAGATGCTTCTGCATCAATAGAATTAGTAGTTTCTTCTGGATCCGTAGGAGCGGTATAAGTTAATTCCTTTGTCGTTAGGCTAACGCTTAAAGGCAAAGCGCTATCACCCACTTTCCAAACGTCTTCTTCTTCTCCAGAGAAGGTGAAACTATCTTTATTATCTATTGATAATGAATATTCATATTCTTTATCTTCTGTAATAAGAACACTATAGGTATCATATGCTTCTATATGATCATTCCAAGTCGCAGTGATGGTAACACTACCAGTAGTAGCGGGATAAATTGTAAGGCCACTAGTGGTAACACTACCATCATCAGTAGAAGTTGCTTCTAAGGTAACACTAGTGGCATCTCCAGCTTCACTAACTCTACTAGTCTCCACGTTATCTATAGTGGTAACTGTATAAAGAGAAACCTCTAATGTTTGACTCTCACCGGTGACTTTCCATTCGCTAGCGAGATCTTCTTTATTAGTAATAGCAAGTTCATACGAAATGACTTCAATAGGACCGCTTGGTTGATTTGGATCATCGCTATTACCTTCATCATTTTCGTCTTCATCATCGTTATCATTATTACCATCGTCATTTTCATCGTCATTTGGATTTACACCCGCATTTGGATCTTCATCATCACCTGGGTTTTGCGCGCCTCCCCCTATATCTTCACTTTGCTCGCCACTGGTATCTCCACCAGTGGTGCTAGAAAGGATATCATCTAGGTCATCACAGGCGCCAAGGGATAACGCTAAGACAAATAAAAGTGATATCGCCCCTAATCTTTTCTTTTTCATAATTTAATACATCCCTCCTTATAATAATACATGTATTAATTAGTACTGAATATATATGTAATAGGAATAAAACATCCTACCTATCTATAAAATAAAATGGGTATAACCTAGCGCCTAGGTTATACCCATAAACATTCAT
>JAJQAP010000062.1 GCA_021203745.1 Coprobacillus sp. | reverse complement strand
AAGCAAAAGAAGCCGCTAAAACGGGTGGGCAGTGCTGCTGCTGTGAAGATAAAAAAGAAGACAATGAGTCTTCTGATAATAACAAAACAGAATAATAACTGTTATTTAAATATTTCTTTTAAGGTAGAGGCGATTGATTCAATATCATCGTCTTTTTCTACGATTATGGCGACAAATCCCTTATAAAATATGTAATTATAACCCACTCTATACTTTGGTAATTTATTTTCAAGTTCAAACGATTTATCTAAAAACTCGTGATTTGAACAGCCCACATATAAAACAATAATATTATGAGAATCATCACTTATAGGTTCATATCTGTCCCACTCAACTGGGACATCATGTAATTGACCATCTCCCCCTTGTGCAGGTACATATTCAACTTCTTTAAATATCTGATAGGCAAATGCGGAAACGTTGTATAGGTCAATATCTTTTATAGCATCTAGGAACTGGCACTTTAATATGACACTTGTACCCGCTCCAATAGGTTTAAACTGTTCAATAGGAAGATAATTGACTATTGTCTCTACTGTAAGACTGGGGTAATTTCTCTTATCCTTCTTTTTTTCACAGGTTTTGTCCATTGCCACATATTGTTGGTATAAAGGCGTAGAGATTAAAACCGCCAAATCAAAATAAAGGGACTTAAAGTAATTGTCACAATAATTTATGAAATCCTTTTCAAGATCTTTATAGTAAAGTTCTTGGCCATAAGAATAAGGACTCATTGACATATCAAGGGATTGAGAATGCTTAGATATAATTGTGGTTACTCTATTGTCTTTATAGTAATTAAAATCATCTCCATAGCCATCTTTACTATTAATAATTTTTAGGATATTTTCTTGAGCTAGTGGAGTGAATAACAATCTAAATTGTTGTTCGTTTGATCTATTCCAGGCGTGGAATTTAGTCTCAAACTCTGTATTTGCCATCGGTGTAAAAGAATTGCCCTTTTTAAGTTCTTTTTGTGCATATCTCTGCAATTCTCTTTCGTTTTTATCATCATCTGCTTCACGAGAAAATACCAAATTTGGTACAGCATCATTTACATACTCTAGTTTTGTTATTGAATTATAATATGGACATGGTTTTTCTACTTCTGCTGTTAATGTTTCTGTTACATTGGTTGTTACCATATTGCCATCACTATTTCTTTCCCTCTCTTGATAAGAGATTATTATTTCACCTTCATAGACCATTGTGCCCATATAGGTATTCAGATATCTTTCATATAAGAATGGGTTATTTAATATCTCCCCTTTCAAAAGATAGAACATTGAGGAGTCAGGATCCGCACTAGAACCCACCCCATATTTAGTTGTTAGATAGTCATGGTCTTCCATTGAATAGTATTTTGAAAACTTAAATACAGGAACACACTTCTCAACAATTCTTACTGGCATGTCCCAGTCAAAATGTGGGGCAATAGCCGTCATCTCGTTCTTGCATTCTTTTGTTCTTGCATTTAGTTCTCTTTTGTCTTTTTTCGCTGTTTTTTTATATTTTTCTCTCTTTGGTTTTATTACCTGAAAATTAATGATAGGTAGGACAATTGAAGCGATTAAAAAAACTATTGATAAAACTGCCCCCAAAATAACTTGTCGTGTTAATGTCATAATGAGAATACCAACAATAACAAATGCGATAGAAAAACCTAAGAGAACATTTAATCCCACAAAAATATTCTTAGATTTCTCATAGTTTTTACTTGATGCTTTATATTTTGCTTCTGCTTTTTCATAGAACGTATAACTTACTTCGTTAGCGGTTTTATCAAATTTAGACTCTTCTATGATTGAATCAAAAACATTCTGTGCTTCGTTATGCACAGCATCCTTGTATGTTGATTCATACATGTCTAATGGTTCTAATATTTGCTCTGCCACAAGATTATTCTAATATTTTTTATCATTTATTTGAATATTTTGCTGCGTGATTAAAGAGTAGAACCACATAGTGGTTCTTTCTTTATAACTTTAAAAAGAGAAGTATTTTTACTTGACTATGCTATAATAAGAATACTTTTAAAAGGACAAAGTCTTTATGGGAAAACGAATTATTGCTTGTACATCCACTGGTTGTCTAGACTACTATCCACATAAGTATGACATCAGGAGTGTGCGAATCAAGCTCGAGATCGATGGAAAGTTATATGCTGACGGCACCGAAATGCCCGCGGATAAATTCTATGAGCTACTAAAAAACGATCCAACACTTATACCAAAGACCACTCAAACACCTGTTGGTGAATTAATGGACTTCTTTGAGGGACTTTATGAAGAAGGCTATGATGAAGTGTTTGTTTGTACAATTTCTGGGAAAATGAGTGGCACAATCAACGGAATTGATACTTGCGCGGAACTACTCAAGGACAAAATGAGAATTGTCTCCTACGACACAAAGACCGTTTGTTTTAATGAGGGTATCTTTGCCCTAAAAGCCGCGCAGATGACAGAAGAAGGTGCTACGATAGAACAGATAATCGAAGAACTCGATTATATGAGAGACCACAACCTCATTATGTTTGCCGTAGAGCACCTTGATTTCTTAATTAAGAACGGCAGATTATCTAATGCTTCAGGTTTCTTTGCTAATCTCTTAAACATCAAACCACTTCTAGAAGTTCAAAATGATGGACAGATAGTGGCCACTCAAAAGATTAGATCAATTCAAAGAGCACTTGATGCTGTCGTCGAAAGAGGAGTTGAATATACCAAAGGACACAAGTATTTTGCCTACTATGTCTATACAACAGATGAAAGACTTCCATATTTAAAGAGCAAGTCTGAAGAAGCAGGGTTAAATGTTTCCTTGCAAAATCCATGTTCCCCAATTGTTGGATGCCATGTTGGTAATGGAGCGTTAGGTCTAGGAATCTTCTTAGAGAGAGATTAAAAACCCCGCAGAAATATTAACAGTCAAAAAAACTGCAATGAAAACACTACTTAAAAATGCACAGATTTTATCAATGAAAGAGGGAGAAGACATTTATTCTTCCTCTTTAGTTATAGATAATGGGGTGATTATTTATATCGGTGATAATTATGAAAAATATTCCCCATTTGATAAGATAATCGATATTAAAAACAATGTTATTATGCCTGGATTTAAAAACGCACATGCTCATGGAGCGATGGTTTTTGGTAGGGCTTTAACCGATGGAGTGTCACTTCATGACTGGCTCTATGATAATATCTTTCCTCTTGAAGCCCATCTAACTCCAAAGATGTGTTATACATTTACAAAAGAGGCTGTCTTAGAGTATCTAACCTCCGGTATAACTGCGTCTAGTGAAATGTATTATTATATGGATTCCATCGCTCTTGTCGCAGACCAAATGAAATATAGACTCCACCTTGTTATAGGATCTACTGAGTATCTTGGAGCAAAAGAAAATATCGATAAGTTAAACTCTGAATATGCGAACTATGATATCGCTCTTCACTCGGTATATACCCCAACAGAAGAGGAGTTTGATTTTAGGGAAAAGTATATTAAAGAGAACCATGTTCCTTTCTATGTTCATGCCTGTGAAACAGAACAAGAAGTGCAAGATTGTAAGAAATTACATAACGGATTAACTCCTATACAATACCTAGATTCTAGAGGGTTTTTCGATTATGGTGGCGTTATCTATCACGCTAACTATTTAGATGAAAAAGACTACGAAATAATTAAAAAACACAGTATTATCCCTGTAACTTGTGCGGGTTCTAACGCAAAACTCGCTTCTGGAATCTGCCCAGTAAGAGAACTACTAGATAGGGGTATACCTGTTGCTATAGGAACGGATGGACCCGCTTCTAACGATTCTCTTGATATGTTTTATG
>JAJQAP010000022.1 GCA_021203745.1 Coprobacillus sp. | reverse complement strand
GAACACATTTTAAACTTACTGTTACAGGTTTAGTGACTTGTCCTCATTGTGGACAGATGATTAAATCACATCACGTTTGTCCATATTGTGGTTATTACGCTGGCAAACAAGTCTTAAAGAATGGCAAACCATACACTCCAGAAGAAGAAAAGATTGAAGAATCTTCTGGTAAAAAGAGTGTACGTACTAAAAAAGAAGCAAAGAAGGCTAATTCATAATGACCTATAACCGTTACATTGATCATACCTTACTCAAACAGACCGCTACCCCCGCACAGATAGAAAAACTTTGTGCAGAAGCAGATAAATATGGTTTTATGTCTGTTTGTGTTAATCCTTGCTATGTACCACTTGCAAAAAAATGCTTAAAGGATAGTGAAGTTAAGGTATGTACAGTGATAGGCTTCCCTCTTGGGATGAACTCCACTGATATCAAGGTTGCGGAGACAAAAAAAGCCCTTGAAGATGGCGCCGATGAAATCGATATGGTGATTAATGTCGGTATGCTTCAAGCCGGTGAAAATGAATACGTTCAAAAAGAAATTGAACAAATTAAGAAAGTCTGTGGATCACATATTTTAAAGGTAATCCTAGAAACATGTCTACTCTCAGATGAAGAAATTCAAAGAGCATGTCTCCTTGCGGTTGCCGCAAAAGCAGACTTTGTAAAAACATCCACAGGATTCTCTAGTGGGGGCGCCACAATCCACGCTGTTAAACTTATGAGAGATACAGTGGGACCCAATATGGGAGTTAAAGCCAGCGGTGGTATTAAGACCTACGAAGATATGCTTGCCATGATTCAAGCGGGTGCTACACGCATTGGAACATCTTCAGGGGTTGATATTATCAAGGTAAGTGAATAAAATAATTTCGTTTTAGTGAGGAGGTGAGTTTATAGTGCCTAAAACGGTTGTGAGAGACAACGAAACATTGGATGACGCCATCAGAAGATTCAAAAGGCAAGTCAATAAAGCCGGAACCTTACAAGATGCTAGACGTCATGAATACTATGTTAAACCATCTGTTAGACGTAAACTAAAGAGTGAACAAGCACGTCGTAAGAATAGAAAATAAGTAAAAAGGGACCGACAAGGTTCTTTTTTCTTAATCTTTTATTTGAACTAGAACTTATTTTGGTCTAGGATCGGATCGAGAAAGAAAAAATGAAAAGATATCAAATAATAATTGAAGAAACTATCTCAGGTACTTTTGAAGTGGACGCCTCATCTCCAGAAAAAGCCGTACAAATTGCTAGAGATAAATACAAATGCAGCGATTTTGTTAACGAACCAGGGGATTTAGAGGAAGTCCGTTTTCTCGTTTTTGATGAAAAAGGCGATATATCTATCGATGAAACGCTCTAAAACCCTGCAATTTTTTACCCCCCCCATTAAAATTGCACACTAAATTATCTTTAAATAATTGACTTAACCAAATTTAAATACTATATTTAATATTGCTATCGCGGGGTGGAGCAGCTTGGCAGCTCGTCGGGCCCATAACCCGGAGGTCGGTGGTTCAAATCCATCCCCCGCAACCAAGAATACAATATGAGAGAAATCTCATTTTTTTTAATACTTATTACTATTAAATAGTAATTGCCCTATTTTTATCTCTTTTCAATGCCGTTTATTTTTGTTATATTAAGTATCAGTAGGTTATAAATATATTATGAATGTAACAATCATTGCTGATATTTATGGTGTACCAAATAACGGAACCGTTTTAGCGGCCTATAATCTTATAAACACTCTTAAAGCCCATGGACACAACGTTAAAGTGGTTTGCTGTGACCAACTATCCCAGGGTAAAGAGGGGTATTACGTTGTTGATATCCGCTCTTTTGGTCCTTTTAACCATTATGTATCCAGAAATAGTGTCGTCCTTGCTAAGAGAGCACTATCTACGATAGAAGAAGCTTGTAAAGATGCCGATATTGTCCATTCTATGGTCCCATTTAGACTCGGAAAAGAAGCCGCTAGATATTGTTATAACCACGATATTCCTTTTACAAGTGGTTTCCATGTTCAAGCGGAAAACTTCTCTTCTCACTTCTTTATCATGCGATATCGAAGTGTGAACCATTTAGTCTATCGTTACTATTGGCGTCTATACTATAGATATTGCACCGCAATCCATTTCCCCACTGAATTTATTAGAGATCTTGCATGGCGAGAACATATTCGAGGGCCAAAACCATATGTTATTTCAAATGGTGTGCAACTAGATTTATTCTATCCAGTGCCTGATCATAAAAAACCACCTTATCTTAAAGATAAGTTTGTCATTACCATGAGTGGTCGATTAACGAAAGAGAAAAATCAAATAACCCTTATAAGAGCAATTAAAAAATCAAAATATAAGAATTCTATACAAGTCATTTTATGTGGTGATGGACCATGCGATGTTAAACTTTTAAGAGCGGGTAAATCTCTTCCTTATCAACCAATTATTCGGCATTTCCCTCATGAAGAGTTAAATGAGATTCTCCGTTCCTCTGATCTATATGTCCATGCTTCTAATGTGGAGATAGAGGCTATATCATGTCTAGAAGCGATCGCCTGCGGCACCGTTCCTATTATTTCTAACTCTCCTAAGAGTGCCACTAAAAACTTTGCTCTTTGCCCTGAATCTCTCTTTAAATCAAAGAACCCGACAGATCTAGCAAAGCGAATTGATTGGTGGATCTCCCATCCTGTGGAAAGAAAGAAGATGAGTGAAAAATATGCAGAATTTGGTAAGCAGTTTGATTTTAATGCTTGTATGGAACAAATGAACGATTTCTTAATCGACGTCAAAGAAAACTATAAACCTGGAAACCTTACATGGCTAAAAAAGAAAAAGAAAAAAAAGTAGTCTACTATACCGACCAGTTTCATGATGATTTTGCGATAAGCAGAAACGTCAAAGACACGAAGGTATTTAAGGATGATTATAAGTATATTCGTAAGAATATCTTTTTTAGAATCGGTTCTTTTATCTGGACTGAAGTTATCGCTATCCCCATTTTAAATATATGCTCAAGAATTGGTTATGGCTTAAAAGTAAAAAACAAGCAAGTTTTAAAGAGTGTTAAACATCAAGGATATTTCCTTTATGCTAACCACACCTTTGGATGGGATCCTATCTTTCATCTTTGTAATGTCAATCCAGGAAAACAAACAATTGTCCCTGCTAGTCATCAAACATTCGAGATAAATCCTTTTGTTACTTACCTAGTAACAAGGTTTGGGGCAAGACCCACGCCAAGTAGTAAAGAGATGTATGCTAATTACCTAAAAGGGATTGAGTACTACTATAAAAAAGGGAGAAAGATACTCATCTATCCAGAAAAACATATATGGCCTTACTTTAACGGGATAAGAGACTTTACTAGTGATACTTTTAGATATCCAGTAAGTCTAAATGCCCCATGTATAAGTGCTACAACAATATATGTAAAAAGAAAACACAGAAAAAAACCAAGAATTGAAATATATCTTGATGGTCCATTCTATCCTGATAACACATTACTTATGAAAGACGCCGCTAATAAACTTAGAGACGAGATTCATGATTGCATGAAAAATAGAGTGGAAACCCTTAATTCATACGAATATATTAGATACGTATATAAAGAACCCGATCCACAATTAGATAATGAACAATAAATTATTGCTTTTAAAAGCAAAATCTATGATAATTATCAGTGGACCAGTGGTGTAGTGGCTAACATGTCTCCCTGTCACGGAGAAGATCGCGGGTTCGATCCCCGTCTGGTCCGCCACTTTTTTAAAGATTTTGGCCCGGTAGCTCAGTCGGTAGAGCAAGGGACTGAAAATCCCTGTGTCGACGGTTCGATTCCGCCCTGGGCCACCATCTATAAAA
>JAJQAP010000067.1 GCA_021203745.1 Coprobacillus sp. | reverse complement strand
TTTGGAACATTGCTCGCGGTTGATTGGGTTCCTAATGCAAATGTAATAGTAACCTGATGCCCTTCAATGCTAGGAACTTCGGTTGCATTATCATATCCCAATTCTGAAGAAACAAATGTTTCGCTATCCTCTAATGTATCCGCAACAGTGATTTCTATAGTATTGCTTGTTGCTTTATTATCTTCGGTTGTCGCACTTATTGAAGCGGTACCACTTCCAATTCCTTTAATGAATGTACCATTAGCGGTACTCTCTCCAATGGCAACACTTGAATCAGTGCTATTCCAAATTAAGTTATCAGGATCAATAACAGCATCAGTTGGTTCCCAAGTTACAGAGACTTCTACCTCTTCATTAACATTGATAGTGGTCTTATCTGCATTTATTGTTAGTGAGGTCACTTCTGGGAGATTATCTGGATCATATTCACCATAGATTTTAATATCTTGTATAAACGAACGTTTTGTAAAGTCGATAGTGAGTTTATAGACATAGTCATCACTAATATCAAAGGTTAAATCACTAAAGGAGCCAGAACTAACAGATTGAGACGCGCTGCCATTAACACTGATACTACTTGAATCGCCAGACCAAGCTTGGGCACTGATTACTACTTTTTGGATTTTTACTCCAACGACAAACTTGAAAACAAGCTGTCCATTAGTACCAGATGAGCTTGCTCTAATAAAGCCGCTACCCGTTAAACCTCCGCTATTATTATTGCCGAGATAGATGGTGTTAGCGGTTTGACAGCCACTATAGATTGATGTATCTCCGGTCCAGAAACTGTCTATATCACTTGCACTAGCGCCAGTACCAGTTGAAACACTAACGGCGGTAAAATCAAATTTACCTAGTAAACCTTCTTCTTGATCATCGTCTCCTGGTTCTGGTTCAGGTTCTGGTTCTTGTTCTTGTTCATAATCTTCAGGTACCTCTAGGTATGGATAAGCAGGAGCATAAGATGAGAGATTACTTTGTGCATAGGTTCTAAAGTCACTACCTGAATAACCAATATAACGGTCTTCAAATGCTGGTGTAGCAAAGAAACTATGACCATTATATGAATCCCACACCCATCGATATGGAGTGGTACTTAATTTCATGTTTCCTTTATTACTAGATGATTCAGAGGAGGCAATATATTGCAAAGTACCATTACCATCATAGAAACTTAATGTACAACCATTACCACCAATCTCGTATACGTTTGGGGTAATATAGACATCGACAGCACTGTCCCAGTCTTCAGTCGTCTGTAAATGACTAGAACTAGTTGTACCATCGAAGAAGAGGTATGAATCACCTGATTTACATCCTAGTTTATAGGTTGTATCACCCACCTGTGGTCCGTTAGGATTAGGCTGACTGCCAATACTAACAGTACACGATGCGCTGACACTTGGGTCTTTTTCAGAGGTACAGGTAATTGTACCTTCAATATTATATCCAGTAACACTTACTGTAATAGAGTTATCATCACTAGCGTTTGATATAGTGATACCAGTGTTATCAACACTCCAGGTTACACCTTGTTCAGTTGCTTGTTCACCACTTGCCCCAAGTACTGTTGCGCTTAATGTTTCAGTGTCATAGTAGGCATTTAAGGTTATAGACTCTTCAGATAGACTAATAGAGACAGGTTTAATATTTTCATCAATACTTAACTGCACTGTATTGCTTACTGCATACACTACATTACTATCAGCATAGGTTGGATCACTTGGATCATACTTATACCACACCGCCGTCACTGTGGGGTTGCCCTCACTAACTGGGGTGATATTTAAACCATCAATTGTAATAGAATCACTATCATCACTACCTGGGATTAACTCAATATAGGGGTCTTGCTCATAGGTAGTACCATCTTTTGTGGCTTGTATCGCTACAGTTCTATATCCATCTTCTACTGACCAGTCTGTGGCTAGTTCATCAGCATTAGTGATACTTATTTCGTAAGCATGTTGATTTAATGATAAGGTTAGTGTTATATGAGCTTCACTATGAAGACTCCAGTAGACAAATAGAGTAATAGTAGCATCACTTGTAATACCTACTGGGGTAATGGTAATTATCCCACCACTGACCTTTGAGTCTATCTGTAATTGTGAGGATGAGTGGAGAACGATAATATCATCGTCGTTATATGGAAGATCTACTGCCTCGCCATCATCCGCGTCAATATTAATACTAAACGAACGTGACTCTTCATCTTCAACATACCAAGGTGCTTCTATACTAGATACATCCTCACTAGAAACACTCATGGTGTATGATTCTGAGGTCTTTTCTTTAACGAGTACAGTGATTGAATCTGTTGCCTCTTCATGACCAGTCCAGGTCGCTGTCACAGTGTATGTACCTGCAGAGTTAGCCATAAGGTTTAATCCAAAAACTGTAAGACCATCTTCTGGAGAACCCTCTTCTGGGGTAATAGAAACACTGACGTTTGTGGCATCCCCCACGATTGTGGATTCTATACTTGTGTCCGTACTTCCTAAATACGTAGTGCTAGTTAATAATACACTTAGGGTTTTATAACTATCACCCACTCGCCAGACATTATCATCATCAGTATAAGCAAATTCATCGGCGTTAGTGATAGCTAATGTATGGTTATATTCATAAGTTACTTCTTCGACAATCACATTAAAGGTATCTGTGGCCTCTTCGTGTTCAATCCAGGTTAGAGTGACATCTGTAGAGCCCACCCCAGTAGGATAGAAGCTAATACTATCGTTAGATATCCCTAATACACTATCATCAGTAAAGGCAATATCAACATCACTTAGTGAGGCCTCACTAGTTAAAGGATAATCATCCGCTAATTCACCATCTAAATATTTATATTCATAGAGTTTTACTATTAAGGTATGATCTACTTCTTGTTTTGTATCGGTTATTTTCCAAGTGGAGCCTAACTCTTCTTTATTTTCAATGACAAGTTTATACTCATAGGATTCTTCTGGGGTGTAAGGAATATAGTCCACACTAACACCAAATGAGTCAGTGGCTTCACTATGGAGGTTCCATGTTGCACTTATGGTTGTCTCTCCCCCTCCAACTTGAGGGATAAGAGTTAAACCATCCACTATAACAGCAGCTTCATTAGAAGATGTAATTGTCACAACATCCTCTGTAGCGGCTTCACAAGATAGTTGGATATCATAATCATAACTTATAAGACTAATTGATAATGTATATGTATTTGAACTTGAGTTATTCTCATCTAAGGTTAAAGAAGCAAGATCTTCTTTATTCTCGATTACTAAAGAGTAACTATACTCATGGGTTTCACTAGGAGTGGAACTAGATGAGCTACTTGATTCAGAGGGACCAGTGGGATCATCAGGTTCTGATGGTTTAGTGGAATCAGAGGAACTATCTCCTCCAGGGGTCTCGCTTGGACTAGAGGTGTCTCCTCCTGGGGTCTCACTTGGAGTGGAGGAACTATCTCCTCCTGTAGATTCATAGGGTATAGAGCTAGATTCAGTATAGTCACTATTCTCTTCTGGTAGTGTATAACTACCTTCAGGGGTAAACTCATCCTCTATCTCTTCAGGAGCGTCTTCAGGGATAATCTCATAACAACCACTTAAGCAGATAGCGATAAGTGGTAATAGCATTAAGGCTTTTGTTCCTTTTTTCATAAATCTCTTTTCTCTTTTAGTTTAATCTTAAATATATAGAGATAATAAATAAATGTGTACGAATAGATATCGTACACATAATACTCTATATAATGATGTTTTTAATGTTTAGATAAAATGTGTTCATAACTTTCTATCTGATATAAGTGTATTCCATTTTTTTTTTTTTTTTTAAAATGGTTAATTATTTATATATTTTAATAATTTGATAGTATTTTTTAAAGATTGACCTT
>JAJQAP010000086.1 GCA_021203745.1 Coprobacillus sp. | reverse complement strand
CCGCTCACTTTGAGCATCTCATTAAAAAAGACAATAAAAAACAAATCGAAGAAAACGAATAATTCTTGTCTTGCCAAAAAAAGAGGACCCTGGGATCCTCTTTTTTGTTTATGTTTATAAAAACATTGCCATATATAAGGGAAGATGGACGATTCCCTCCTCATTCACCATCACATCTTTTGTGTATAGGATATAAGAGGTTCCAATCTGTCCTTTAAACTTATCTCTAAACTCATTAATGGATTTATGATGTTGATAGTTTCTCCCGCTCTTAACCTCAATAGGGCAGATTTTTCCATATCCATCTCTAATTAAAAAATCTAGTTCCATCTTTATTTGTTTTTCCTTGCCATCAATTACCTTTTTTGAATTTCTTGAATAGAAGTATATCTCATTGTGGTTATTTTTTAAGGCTTGGCAGACAGCGTTTTCCATAATCATTCCTTCGTCGACTTCATACTTATCATTTAATAAACCTATATAAAGTTCGTTTTTAAAGATAGACTCGTCACTAAAAGCGTGGGTTATAAGTAAACCAGTATCCATCATATAAAGTTTTAATGTTCTTCTATCACTATATTGTTTTAAACCAGATTTTGGATCTGTCGAGTTATAGGCAGGAATTGCCACTTGAGAATCAATTAACCACATAAAGGAGTTTTCATAGTTTCTCATTCTCGCTCTTTTATCAATGGAAGAGAGTGTAAATTTCTTTTCTTTTTTTGCTAGTTGCGTGGGCATTTCATCAAATATTGCTCTTACTTGATTCTTATAGTTTTTCGCATACTTTGCTATATCTTCTCTATATAGCGATAATATATTTCTTTTTACTGTATCTACTTGTTCAAAGTTTTTTGTATCGATATACTTTAGAACTGCTTGAGGCATACCACCCACAATCAGATATTCTCTAAAACGTGACATCATGGTTTTATGTAAGTTTTCTCCTAGAGGTCTAAGATTATCAAAACAATCTTTTATAAAGGGGATAGAAACATAATCACCTTTTGCCCAGCAAAACTCTTCAAAATCGAGAGGGTACATTTTAATTTTCTCCTCTTCAGATGGTAAAACCATACCTTCTCCCATTTCACTTATCGAAAGAAGCGAACCCGATTCAATATAGTCATATCGTCCATCCGCCACAAACTCTTTAATTCTTTCTCTTGCCTTTTTGCATAGTTGGATTTCATCGAGGATGATAAGAGTATCTCTTTTATATAATGGGGTTTGATAGATAAGGGATAATTCGTTAAAAAGCATATCTAAATCATGTGGCTTTTCAAAAAGATCATATATTTGATTTCTATTTTCTCCGTTAGTGGAAAAATCTACGAGTATATAAGACTTGTAGTAGTTTTTCCCAAACGAAGTTAAAGAATAGGTTTTGCCCACTCTCCTAGCTCCTTCAATTAGAAGAGCGGTACTTCCTTTTGATGTTTCTTTCCATTTTATAAGCTTGTCAGTAATTTTTCTTTTTAACTCCATAATTATCTCTCTTTATAATCATAATTTTAGGGACTCTTGCACGAAAATGCAACTTAAATTTGTCTAAACTATACACCAAAATCGCACCTTTCGAGAGTTAAACTATACACCAAAATCGCACCTTTTGAGAGTGAAACTATACACCAAAACGATAGTTAAAATTTTAGAAAGCCTTATTTATCGGCATTTTTTCCTTTTTATCTATCTAATTTTAAAAGTCCAGAATCTATAAGCGTTTCAAGACCTTTGATTGCCTCTTCGTATGGTAGGTTATCAAATAGGTTAGGTTGAGTTATACTTTTGTAGTCTTCTTTAAAGACTTCTTTTTTAATTATTGTCTTTAATATTTCATCGATATTATAGATATATGAGGATGTCGTGCAGCTATCGGATTTAGAGTTTATCCTATCCTCTCTCACCCTCTTAAAGAGCTGTTTAAAACTCTCATCTAGTTTTACATATGGTATGATTTTGTATATATCGTATATATGTCTTGAGTGACCTTTAACTCTTTTATTAATGTAGTAATCACAAAGGGCAAAAATTTTATCTATTAATGTTCTCTCTAAGGACTGTACTTTCACATCAAATGGTTCTAGTCCATATTTTTTAATTAGCTCATCTTGCCCTGTTTCTTTTAGATAATCATAAAGGTATGTTGATATCGTTTTGAGTTCGTATGGATATGACTTAACTAAAAAGGTTGTTTCAACATTTACATATGGGGTAATAAACCCTTCCTTATAAAGCGGTTTATAATCTAGTTCATAATGGTTAAAATCTCTCCTTGATCTTGTCTTATCTAGATTAGCGATGGTTAAACCAAGATTTTTACAGACTTCCACTATTGCCTCTTTGTAGTGGTGGTGCTCCCCCTCAGTCACTTTCTCTTGGATTGAACTTATATCAATATCTTCTGAGAAGCGGTCTACAACATGATAGCATTTAGAAAGCGATGTCCCACCTTTAAAGAGAAGATTATCTAATCTCTTATCTAGCTCTTTTAAGATAGTTATCACATAGTAATCTTTTTCAATTGCACATGGATCCATATGGAGAGTGTCCACACTATTTTGGATTAACATATCAAATTCTTTTTTGTCTTCATGCAAATACATCCTTATACCACCCCTAATTTAATCATGTTTACTATTGCCTTATCTGGAAAATATTTTGACATTATAAGCAAGGACTTTTTACTGACTTTTTCTTTTTTCATAAAGTCTTTTACATATTCAAGTGATCTTTCATTAAATTCTTCTTCTTTTGTTTTAGAAAATAGTTCTAGAAGAGTGTATTGATTAACGTTTTCTTTTGTAATAGTCACTCTTGATTTAGAAACAACAAATTTTGTTTTATTGATTTCTATTTCTCTTCTTTTTGAGGATTCATTATTGGATACTATTTCTCTTACTGCAGCGACATTTCTTGAAACATAGAATTGATTTTTTAAAAATGCTCCCGAATACACCCCTATTGGATTTTTCTTTGTACCAACATATTTCTTTTCCATAATCTTGTAGGCATTGATTGTGGAATAAGGATTTTTACGATTAGCGATGTAGTACACTCCCCTCACGTATTGTTTTATGCTTCCGCTTTCTACCTCTTCTTTGAGCTTACGAAAAACATATACCCTTGAATAGTTAGGATACTCATTAAGTATCTCTTCACTAAAGATGGGTACTTCCCTTCCATATACTTTTTCTAGTCTTTCACTAATCATTTTCTTTCCTCGATATTAGTTTACTTATTTTAACCTAATATGACAACAAAAAGAAAATAACTCTACTAGTTATATAAATAAAATTTATTTTATATTATATATAGTTATATTATTAACTATTTTATTTATATAAAAAATTCTAAAAACCTAGAAAATACTTTACCCTAAAATGCCCTATCTATAGTTAATCTTTTACCTATGGACTTAATCAGATTAAGATATATAAGGATACGGATTGTTTCTCTATAGTTTATATAGTGATGATAAGAAGTCCTTTAAAATCTAATAGTTATTAATGTAAAGACCTTAATGATCTTTTTAATGTCATTAGGTGATATAATATCCGCTATGATATAATACATATATAAAGGAGAGTGTATAGAGAATATGCCATATTATCATGTAAGCACTAAAGATTATGGAACGGGTGAAAAAGTACAAGTTATAGTTAAAGGAAAAGTAGAGACCTTAGAGGTATGTAAAATACCCCTAGATATCTTATATCTAGATGATGATAGTGAGAGATTTATCGAGTATGTAAATAACTATAATAGCAGTCATAGAGAGAGTCTTTGTGACATTTGGAGCGGTTCTCGTGAAGCTTATAACGAGAAAATGGAAGGTTTTGTCTATGCCCTAGAAAAAGAGGGAGCCTTATCCGTTAGTGAAATGAAAAAAGATATCTTAGAACATGGTCAGACCACTCCTGGATGTGTCCACGCAGACGGAAGAATTAAAGATGGGAATATAAGATTTGTTGCCCTTAGAGAGCTAGCAAAAGAAGGGCACGAAGAGTACTTCTACGCCGTTATTGTGGGATACGACTACTAAAGACAATGCAAGGTAATTCTAGACAACTATGTCTTGTTTTTTTTTTTTTTTTGGTTTATCTTTACTAATGTATTCAAAAATACACATATGTAATTAACCTTATCTAAGAAAGTTAGTAATAACCTTTTTGGTGAATTGATTATCTATTTAACTATATATGTGTATTACATAAATATCTAATTATATAAAAGGAGAAAAGAAATTATGAAACTAAAGAAATGTTTAGTTATTCTTCCTTTACTTGCCTTGACCCTTACAGGATGTGAAGGAGCCTCTTCAGATAGCTCTACAAGCACATCTTCAAGTGAAGAGGAAACAAGTAGTGAAGTAACAACATTATCTAATTACACTTTAAGTATTGAGTTTATCTATGCTGAAGAAGTGGAAAGCGTTCCAGAATACGCAGATGCTTATATTACCGGTAGTTTCAATAACTGGACTTTTGAAGCGCTTACAGAAAACGAAAGTCGTTATGAAATCACCTTTGCCACTATTAAAGCGGGTACTTATGAGTATCAAGTATGCCTTGGATATGATGCTGAAACAGCAGGATCTTATTCATATCGTATAACCCAATCAAATGAAACCTTTACTATAACAGGTGAAGAGGGTGATGGTTATGTAAATAAAGTATCCCTAACCGCTTCTAATACATTAGACTCAATTATCCCTGATCCTAGTAGTGTGATAAAAAACGTCAAAGTAAAATTCAATGTCGTCTATAATGAAAGTCCAGAAAGCGTTTTATCTTACGCTACACTACGTGTGGCAGGAACATTCTCTAACTGGGGATTTGTCGAATGCTCTATTGAAGAAGGATATTATGTCTATACATTTGATGAGTTAATGCCAATTCAGTATGAGTATTGGGTTTCTATCTATTACACTGGTGAAACTCCATCAGACTACAATACTTATAAAGTCAATGGCGCTAACGAGACTTTCACTATTGCAGAAGGAACTGAAGATGGAGCGACAATTGAAGCCACAATCACCGCGACAGATTCTCTTGCAAACATCCTTCCCGAACCTAGCGAAGGTGGATCTAGTGAAGAAAAAGTTGTCTCAAATTTCACCATCAGTGTAACCTTTACCGATGCTACAACCGGGACAACCGCTCTTGCAGTGCCAGAAGGCGATACCGTTTATTTTGCGGGTTCATTTGATGTTGATGAATGGAGTCAGTGGGTTACAAGCACTGATTATAAGTTAACACTAGATGAAAGCAAAAGTGGCACATATGTTTATACATATACATTCTCTCAGATCACCACTGGTGAATATGAGATTGAGTTCTTATTCTGTGAGACCGGCACTGTTGACTGGGGTCATAGTTTAGGTAAAACCACCTTTACAGTAACTTCAGATAATCAAGACTATTTAATTACTCATCAAACAAATTATGATGATCTAAATACTGTCATTCAAGCGATTGGCGCTGACACAAACTTCTATGTGCTCTATGTCGATAGTGGTTCCACTAGTGTCGACAGCATTTCCACCAATGTAGCTGCTGCTAATTGGGGGTGTGGAGTCAATAGTCCAGCTGAAGGTGCTAGCATTACCTATAATGGTTCCGGTGCTACCGCTACAACCGCTAGCAACAGCAAGACAGTTATTTATAGTAGTAGCTACTTTACTGCCTCCTCACACGCTAATGTCTGGTGTACCCTCTATAGTGGCAGCTGGAATCCTCAATCAGGAACAAATGGAATTGAAGTCCCCGAAAATGCAACAGGAACATATGCTGTTTATATTGGTGAAGTAACATTAACCAACTGGGCTAGTAACTCCGGTACTCAAAATGTCTGGAATAATAGTGGTAAATGGGTAACAGGCGTTGATAGCATCGAAACAGTTATCAATAATCTCGGTAGTTACTACACAATTTAACTTATATTTACATCCAACTCATAATTAAATAGGTGGTACTCGTACCACCTATTCTTGTTGGATGGTACGGCAGAACTTGTTTTTTTTTTTTTTTTAGGAGTACGCTTTACCTAACGTAAGATAAGGTACTTCTATTTAAGATCCTGTATTCGTCTTTTATGTGTGTATCTATATCTAAATACTTAATCTTAATTAAAAGGAGAAAAGTTTTAATTATGAAAAAAACTAAATTATTAACAAGTATTGCCGCGCTAGCACTAGTATTAGGCCTTGGGGCATGCTCTGAAACTACAGAAACTCCTACTGAAAGTGGCACAACTAGTGAAGAAACTAGTGAACCCACAGATACCACTCCAACAGAAGATGGTGAAAATAATGATGAAGGTGAAGAAGAAACCGAAAGTTATACACTCGTCTTTACCCTTTATGATAGTTCAAGTGCAGTGCAGACTTGCCCAGAATATGGATCACTTTATATTGGTGGTACCTTTGACGACTATACAAGCACTAACTGGGGGACTCGCTTACAATTAACATCTGCTGAAGATGAGAGCGGTAATCAAGCTTATTCAGTAACCTTTACTGGTTTAACCCCGGGAGCTTCATATACCTACATGATTATGTTTAACTACGAAGGTGATGATGCCCAAAGTTCTTGGAACCCAGTCTACGGAAGTGGTAATCTCTCTCTCACTCTTCCCGCTGATGCAGAAGATGGTGGAACTTCATACTTTGATGTTAATGGTTGTTACACCCTTGCTACTCAATATCCTCAAAAGGGTTCAGATGTCCAGTTCTATATTCTCTTTACAGGGATTTCTACTACATCTACTGAGACCCATTACATTAATTGTGGTGGTAATCCATTTACCACAAATACAGATGGATATTATAACTATTCAGCGGCCACTCAGGCAACAACAGGAACTGGAGCAACATGCCTATATTCTGGTGTAGGTACATATGCCGCCAATACAACCGACTACTTCTATATCTATGAAAGTACAGATGGTGGTCTAGACATTTCTACAAATACAATTACTATTGTTGAAAATACGTCTGGATATGCTGTTTATGTTTGTGATGTTAGTACAAATACAAAACCAAGTTACAATGCCAGTTGGTGGCACACTAATGTGACGAGCATTGAAACACTCATCCAATCACTATAAGGATTAGCAAAGAGGTTTTCTTAAATTAAATAGGTGGCACTCTGTGCCACCTATTTTTTTAATTGTGTTGTATTTTGCTTTTTATCTATTTAAGATAAATACAAATAAATAAGATAGTATAGATTATTTTAGGCAACTACTTTTTTAGTGTTTTATTAATCATTACTATCTACTTACTTATAAATATAAATAAGGAGTTTGTTCAATATGAAAAAAAGTAAATTATTGATCCTTTTACCTTTAATCGCTTTATCGATGTCTTCATGTGACATGTCCCTTACTTCGGGACCAAGTGGATCGAATAACAGAAGTTCATCGAGTGAAGAGGTTAATGAACCTAGTTCTTACTCCTCGTATCTTGTGGAGTATGGTTTTTACTACCAAGGTAATCTAGAGTCTATCCCAGAAGGGGCCTCTTTATACCTTTATGGTTCTTTAGTAAGAGATAGTTTTACTCCCTTAACTGTTAATGAAGAGGGGAACTATCAAACGACAATCTCTGATATCGAATACGGGACTTATGAGTACTCTCTTTATATTGAGTACACCGATAAAGATGTCTCATTAGAGTCCCCTCTTGTCTATAGTGGTTTAGAGACAGTTAATGGTAATTCTTCGTCTGGAGGAGATAAGTATATATTCCTTGACTCTTCTTTAAGCGAACTACTTGGAGAAAAAGAAGGTGAAGGTTCAGGAGAGGATATAACCTATACCTATACAATAGAAGTGGATAACACTGAAGCGTTAACCACTCTTACATATGATGGTAACGGCCAAACACAGACAAGTGTAGAGTTACAGGTCTATCTAGTAACCACAGGTTCAGATGGTAGTTCTACTAGACAAGAAGCAAGTGCCGATGATGTTTCTATTTCAACCACTGGATACGATGTTATCTCTATTAGTGGTTTAACAGTAACAGTGGTAGGTGCAGGTACTACTACCCTTACAATAAGTGCAACAGATTATACTCCTACATCAATTGATGTCATAGTTACAGACATAACAGATTCAGGTAGTGGTGGAGGTAGTGGTGATACAGGTGAAGAACAAACCACAACTATAAATAACTATACAATTATCTTTACTTTATATGACTCTAATAATACCGTTCAAACATGCCCAGATAATGGCAGTCTATACATTCAAAGTAACTTCGGTGGTGAATGGACCGAAGATGCGGATGGTAATGGTTGGTATACTTGGGGTAATTGGGAAGCCCTAACCGAGAGTAAGACAGCAGAAAATACAACTTACTCTATAACCGTAAATAATGTCATTCCTGGAGTTTACTACGAATGCAATATCATCTTTGTTCCAACAGGAGATAGCGCCAGTGACGACTGGGCTAATCTCGTTAAAGAGAATGGAGAAAAAATTGGTGTCACAATAAGTAGTGATGCAACAGATGGTGGCAGTCAAAACGTAGATGTTACTGGCTGTTATAACCTTGAACAGCAGTATGGCTCTTTCAGTGGCACTACAGATGGTGGTAAACCCGATGCTACCTATATCCATAACTTTACCTTAGTCATTACTTTATATGATAGTAATGGCACCACAGTGAAAAAAGCACCATCAGGATATGATCTATATATCAGTGGAGATATGGATGGAAAATGGACAGTTAATGAAAGTTATGATGGGAGCGATGAAGAAAACAACTCTGAAGGCTGGTACAATTGGGGCGATCTTGTTAAATTAGAAGAGACCACCGACGAGAATGATAATTTAGCTTATACATATACATTTGGTTATGTCGAAGCAAATAGCTATCCTAACTTTAACATCTACTACACGCAAACAGGTTCAGAAGTTGATTGGAACAACAAACTTGGTTCAGAAAACTTCTACTTTGAAGTGGATAGTGGCGCTACAGACGACTACACCCAATATGTAACTTGCTCTATTGATAGCACTCTTGATGAATTTATGGAAAACGCTGTTGATACAGGTGATCAAGGAGAAAGTGGTGATGATCCAAGTCAAGGTGGTGACACAGGTAGTGAAACTACCCCTGTAAATAACTATACAATCGTCTTTACAATCTATGATACAAATGGAGACGTTCAACAATGTCCATCTTATGGATCACTATATGTCCATGGTAACTTCGGTGGTAATCTAATTACTCCAACCGAAGGTGATCCATATTATGAGTGGTCTGATCAATACATTAAACTAGATGAAACAACATATGATTCTCATGTTGCTTACTCTGCAACTTTTAGTGGAGTCATCCCTGGAGAGACCTATGCCTTTGATATCTGCTTCATCTATGAAAACGAAAGTACAAGCACGTGGCGTCCAATCAACCCCGCAGATACATATGAAAAGTATGACTTCTATTGCACAATTAGTAGCGATGCAACAGATGATGGTACTCAGTATCAAGATTTAACTGGTTGCTATACACTAGCAAGTGAATTCCCATCAAGCGAGAGTGAAGACGAGGGTCTAAAACCAGACGCGACATATGTCAGTAATTACACCCTACAAGTCACTATCAAAGATGGCAGTGGACACATTAAGAAATGTGCTAGTGGTTATTCATTATGGATGCAGAGTGCCTTAAATGGCTACTGGGATAGTTCCTCTACTGGTTGGTGGGTATGGGGTGACTATGTGAAGTTAACTGAAAATGCCACTGATGAATCCGTTACATTTACATGCACATACGATTCTGTAGTAGTTGGTGAATCATATGGCTATAACATTCTCTATGCTGCTAATGACACAGAGCTTGACTGGGACAATGAAAAACTTGGATCAAGTGATTTCTCATTTACAGTCGATAGTAATGCCACTGATAACTACACCCAGTCCATTACATGTACCGCTACTAGTTCAGTAGTGGATTCAATGGTAGATGCCTTTGATTATAGCGGCGATACAGGCAGTGACACTGGAGATACAACCTATACTGGTGATGTAAGTTTGTACTTCTTAGTTATCGATACTTCAAGCACAACAGACGCAAACAATATTCAAGGTTTCTCTATTACCCAAAGTGTTGAAAATGGTTCTGATGGAATCTTTAAGCAAAATGGTGATAATACTGAAGGTGGTCCATGGTATAACTGGTCGCAACAGACAATGACCACCGCAACCATTGCTGGTTCCACCCATGTTGTTGTTTATACCACGACAGTGGGTGAAACAAGTACCGGAACTACACTATGGATGAACCTTGAAAACTGGGCTAATAGTGACAATGTTTGGCAAAGCTATTGGTTTGAATGTGATGTGCCGGCAAATTATACCAATACAGTAACATGCGTCGTTTATGTTGATATGACGACTTTTACAAGTACTATTACTTCTAATTCCAGTACAGAAATTACTAGTTCCAGTATTTTCTACTACGCAGGTACACCTACCACAGTACTAGCAAGTCTATAACAAACAATTTCTCATTCATATATGCATTAGGACACCCTCTGGGTGTCCTTTTGCTATCCTTTGTCATTAACTATGAAATTTGCTATAATAAATATATGTTAAATGAAGATATAAATAACACTGAAGATGATAATAGTGTAAAGGAAGAGTCTACTAGTAATCTAGTCAGTAAACAAACTAGTTATACCAGTGGCACTGATAAAGAGATTACCTATGTTGCTACCCCTCATCCCGCAAGAAGAGAAAGAAGTACTAATCTCCAGATCTTTAGTTTTATTATCGTCATTGATGCCTTATGTGCTTGTCTATTTATTGGGGTGTTTATGTATCTAGGGATGAGTGTCCCTATGTATATATCTGTTGGAGTGGTTTCTCTTGTGGCCCTAGGAGATCTAGTCTTTCTTATATACACATTAATCGTCTATAAAAAGAAGATAAAGATTGAGGATGAACGCATTAAAGAGGAACGCTACCAAAGGATGAAAGAAAAAGAAAACAGTAATATAGATAGTAACATTAACTAAGTGTTTAACTTCTAATAGTTATATGTTATTATAATGTTGCTCTTAAAAAAGAGTTTTGTAGAAACCCGCCTCTAGGCTATGCGCGTCATAAATTAGCCTATTTTTTTATGCGATGAAAAAAAGTTTCAAATAAAGGCAAAGTATGCTACTATGATAATGTTCGTTAATACGAACGTCTTCGACACCCGCTTCGTGGCTATACGGGTTATAAATAAGCCACTTTTTTATTGCCCTTAATAAATAATTAAAATAATTTCGGAAGTTTTTCTCGTTACCCCGCTATTTATATATATAGAGAACAATTTCTCTTTTATATAGGAGGTAACATGAATAAAGAAGATCTAGTTCCAGGTGGTTGTTATGTTATAAAAGATTCCTATTTCAAAAGAATTAGGGATCCTTATTTAATGAAAAATCGCAAAACAGGTCCAAGACCGAATGTCTTTTTGTTTATTGATTTAACCGATGACCTTGGGGTGTTTGCACCTTTAAGCACAAAAAAAGATAAGTATGATTTAATAGTAAAGCGACTAGAAGCGCAACTATCAAAGGAAACAGATCTAGATAAGCGAGAAGAAATATCTAATAAATTATTAGGACTTATACCGAGTTCTATTAATGGAATTGATGGATACATTTTATTGCAAAACATGTATCCAATAAATCTAAAATATGTGAGCAGACCATATTTAGACAATAAAGGCACCATTGAAATGCTCACACCTAATGAAATCGACAAAGTGATTAATCAAGCAAAACGAGTTTGCAAGCTTCTGGAAAATGGATTTAAATTTATGAAGACACAACCTAATTATAAGAAGATTAAAAACATAATGATTTCACAAAATAAAATTTCTCTTTAATCTAAGATAAAAAAATGTTAATATAATCATGTCTCTTGAGTGAGGCTTTGTAGAAATCCGCTTCGTGGCTATACGGGTTATAAATAAGCCACTTTTTTATTGGTTATATAAAAGCAGTGGATCCCCACTGCAATTTTTTTAATCTAGACTAGGCTCTATGCTTTGCCCCTACATAGTAGGTAGCCCCGTTACTAGCTTCAATTAACTTACCAGGTTTCCCATCTTGGAAAGAGAGGACATAGCAGTAATGTAAGCATAGAAGATTTTGATATAAAAGGTAGTATCTCTCCTCTTCTAGACTCTCAACCTTTAAACCCATATCGAGACAATCTTTATAAGAGAAGTGGTAGGAATGAGTCTTTTTAGGATTTATTAATGTGTTAATAATTTTATTTATCGTTTTTTCTTTTTTACTGCCATCATCTAAATCTACAAACATATAAGATGAGAGCCATTCTCTTAAATCATCTTTAACAATTCTTATTGAATCTTTGACATATTCATTAAAACCAATAGGATATCCTTTTAGTCTCATCTCCCAGTACTCTTTTTTTGATGGATCCTCTTCTATCTCTTTTTTAGCCCTGTCAAACTCTTTTAAAATACTTGACGCGGGAATCCCAGAGAAAAACTGTGGGTCAGTAGGACCAAGAAACGAGTTAGGTCCCATTAAGATAGTGTTAGAAGAGGCCGCGATAAGAGTGCCCGCACTTAAACAGGCCACCACGACAATAACCCTAATATCATTAAACTTTGAATGTAAGTATTTAATAATCGATTCTGCGGCTTCTACACTCCCTCCAGGTGTGTTGATAATTAGGTCTAGTCCTACACTAGTATCCATACTAGAGACTGCATTAATAAAGCCTGTTAAGTCTTCATCTTCAATCTCAGATATTGTCTTATCATCATCCTCTAAAAAAGAGGAGTAATAACTTATAACATTCCTCTGGGTAATTGAGGCTATCTCTTTTAAGTAGTTACACCTTAAAGGCGCTCCTTCTAGATGAAGATTACCATTCTCTTTACTTTCAATTTCTTCTTTTATATCGTCATAGTTTTTCATACTCTTATCTTATCACACCCTAAAAGGGTGTTGTAATTTATTTTTTGCCTCTATATAATAAAAAAGACGAAAAGGAAATAGGCAATACTAGACTCATCTGTAGATAGTTTTTCCTGTTTTTCCACTATATCTATCTATATATGCAAATATATAGAAAGGAGAAAACGATTTATGAAAAAGAAAAAGTTATTTGTCCTTTTACCACTTGTGGCGTTACTTCTTTCTTCATGTGGCTATTCGATTACTCCTTGGGACGCCCCAGAAGATGATGAGGATGAACCATTAGGAGAGTATACCCCAAGTGATGAAGATGAAGGGACCACTCAAAATGCCTCTTACTCGGTAAGTATTACAAATGGAGAAGAACTCTCTTTACTTAAAGAGGGGGAAAGCGCAGTTGTAAATGTTTTACTCTCTACCACAATAGAGGGAGAAGTTAGTAGCCAAGAAGCCGATGCGTCTGATGTCACTATAACTTCCCTAAACCCTGATATTGTCAGTGTAGAAGGACTAAGAATTACCGCCTTAAAAGAAGGCTATACTTCTATATATGCAACCTGGACTAAACGAGGTCAAAACTCCGTCCCTGTTGGGATACTAGTCCAGTCAGAATACTCGACCCCAACTGAACCTGACGACCAACCAGATGTCATAGATTACAGTGTGGAGATTACTAACACTAGTGAAATCTCTTCTTTAGTAGAGGGAGATAGTGCCACTCTCAGTGTGTCTTTAATAACCACCACAAATGGTGTTCCTGAATCAGTCTCTGCAACAGCTAGTGATGTTACTCTTTCAAGTTCTGATACAAATGTTGTTAGTGTCATTGGATTAACAATATCCGCTTTAAGTAAAGGTACATCTAATATAACTGCGACATGGACAGAACAAAATGTTACAAGTGATCCTGTTACTGTATCAATTAGTGAAGTACCTTCAACAGGTGGAGATACTGGTACTGAACCTGGTGAAGAACCTGGTGATGAACCAGAAACACCTGATCCAGTTATCTCTTATAGGGTAGAAATCGCTAATGCTGAAGAGATTAGAGAAATTCAAACTGGTGACCAGAGACTTGTACAAGTTGTGGCCTACCAGCTTAGTGATGGTGTAGAAACTGGTGTAACATATAATGGTGAATCTAGTGATGAAACCTTAACCCTTATCTCCTCTGATCCAGATTATCTCTCCGTGGATGGTTTAACAATCACCGCCCTCGCGGCAAAAGAAGCAATTACATTAACCGCGGTTTGGACTGGTTATGGTGTTGCTAGCGCCCCAATAACAGTAACTGCTGCTCCTGAACCAGAACCTGAACCAGATGTTTATACATATGAAATGAGTGTCAATAACCAAGAGGAATTACTCTATCTTGGTGTTGGCTATGGATATGAAAATGGTAGCAGTGTGGATTTAGATATCACACTTACAACCTATATTAATGGAGAATATGCTTATTCCTATAAAGCAGATAATACTGTCACTGACCTAGAAGTTATAAGTTGGGATACTTCTATTGTCACTACAAGCGGTTTAACTGTTACCGCGGTAGATGAAGGTAGCAGTGTTGTTGAAATTAAGTGGTCTAATCACCCATTAAATGGTGGTGGTGAAGGATTTAGTGATCTCTCTTACTTTGTTAACGTTACAGTGACAAGGTATGAAGAACCTGAACCAGACGTTGTCTATATTGAAAAGATTGGATTTACACAAGATTCATACTCCTTTGAATTAACTGAATATCCAAGTCCAACTCAACTACAGGTATGTATGTACCCAGCAGAACCAACATCTCCAACTTATACAATCTTCTCTGATGATGAGAGTATCGCTAAAGTGGGAGAGGGTAATTATCTCTACCCAGTTGGAGTAGGTGAAACCGATATCCATGTAGTGGCTCTCGACAAGGAAGAAGATCCCGCGGCAGGAACCGCTCATGTTACTGTTAGTTATACTGGTAACCCAATTCTTTCCTTTGGAACCAGCACGACCAATATTGAACTTAGTATTGGACAGTCTGTCACTCTAGGTTATGAGAATTCAGAGTGTGAAATTAGTCCTGACGTTGAAGTTTACGCTAATCCTAGTGATGCGGAGAATTTAGCATTCACCTTAACTGGTGATTACGATACTGAGTATCTCCAAATTAGTGAGAGAAGTGTTGATGGATATAATACATATACAATTACCGCACTTGAGGGAGAGGGTGCTGGTCTTACAGACCACGTCTATCCTCTTACTATAAGCGCAGACAGCGAATATAGTGATGCCTCTACAACTGTCTATGTGACAATCTTAACAGATAATGCAAAAGCTAATCCTGTCACAAGTATTACTTTATCTGAACCATATGTGACAATTGCCAATAATGGTAGCTTTACCTTAGGTAACGTAGGTAGTGATGCGGATGTCACAGTGTCAGTTAATGAAGGTGCCTATGAAGATGGGTGGAACCTTGTCGATTATGATGCCAGTCTACTCTCTGTTGATTTTGACTATGAAACTGGACTCTTAAGAGTAAGCGCTACGGAGCCAGATATAACAGAGACCACTGTCACAAACATTGTTTTAAGAACAATGGGCGCACCAGTAAAAGAAGCTAGACTAGCTGTCTATATCTTACGAGCGGAAGATTATACCGCTTCAATTAACGTCAGCACATCAAGCGTTGATTTGTTGACTGATCAAACAGTAGTTTTAGGAGAAGGTGATTATAGTGACTTCTCTGTTAATATCTATAACCAATATGGAGAAGTCCTAGAAGGAGCCTCTTGGAGTGCTTCTATTGAATCTTCTTCTGGAATTGGTGTTCTAAGTAGTGTTGAAAGAGTGGAAGGCAGTCCTGATAGACTATCCATTAGTGCAGGCACTAATACCGGTACAGGCATTATTAGAATTAGTGCGGATGATGATGAATCAGTCTATCAAGATATCAGTGTGACTGTCAGTCAACAATACTACGATGTTGAAAGGATCTCATGTTCCTTAACATCGATTAGTCTCACATATAATGAAGAGTCCTCTCCAAAAGGCTCAAGCGCTTATATCCAAGATAGCGCGGTGACCTACTGGAACTCTAATGGACCAGTTGCCTCGGAGAATGAAGGATTTGAACTTATCTATTGTGGCAGTTACCTAGAAATTGGAGGGGATGATAACAAAACAATAACCGCCCTACTCCCAACCGGAGAAGATGGTGTAGATGTTATCGTAAGATCAACCTCTAATACAAGTGTTACCACCTCAATTAATGTCGTTGTCAACGATTTAACAGACTATGGCGTCAAGACACTCAGTCTTGTCGATGGTAGCGGCAATGATGTTACAAGTGTTGATTTAGCTGTCAGCGCGACAGAAGATAGCACTACGACCACTTTAGCGGCTCTAGGTGTATATGTTAATATCAGCCCAGAATACGCGACAAACAAAGACTATACAGTTAGTTCCTCTAACCCATCTCTTGTCTATGTCGATAGTAACAATAACATTACCGCGAAAGCTTCTAAAGATGGTGGAAGTGCAACCCTATTTGTTATTGCAAGTGATAATACGTATGGGGCAAGTGATAGCCTAACTGTTAATGTTTCTACCTCTTATGTGAAGGCCGATTCGATCAGTGTTAACTACACTAATACCGACTTAACCACGGGTGATACATATGACTTTGATACAGAGGGTGTAGTTAGTGTATCTTCTACAAGCGGCACTCCAACCGATACTACATATACAATTAGCTCCTCTAACCCTGAAGTCATCAGTGTTAATGGACATGTAATTACTGCAGAAAGTGCAGGGGACGCCACATTAACATTTACTACAGTTGATGGAGCGAGTACAACAGTTACCATTACTGTTACTGACCCAAGAACAGTGGGCAATAATATTACCCTATACTTCCGTCTAACAGGTGATAGCAATGCAGTATATACATGTCCTGAATATGCGGACATCTGGATTGGTAATAACTTCGCTGATGGTAGTTCTGATTGGACTGCAACTCAGTTAACTGCAGACTCAACAACTGTGGGTGGATCTACATACTACAAAGCAACCTTCGCTAGCGTCTTACTTGATACCACTCTCGATTATCAGATTCTCTTTGAATACACTGAAGATGGAGTTACATCACCAACTTGGAATCATAAGTCAACCGCCTTAACACTCTCTATTAGCGGTGAGGTTTTGGATGGAGGAAGTGCCTACTACGATGCAAAGATTGGTGATCCAACCGAAATTATTCATGAAAGAAATACTGAACTAGGACAATTTACCGTTACTGTTGGATTAAAGAATAGTTCTAGTAGTGGATCTAATATAACATTTGCTATTGCTGGTACCGCTTTAGATGAATGGAGTGGTGGAAAGACATTTATCGCTGCAAGTGGTAACGAGTCATATGATCAGTATTACACCTTTAATTGGGATCGTGATGCGGATATGAGATTCTTCTTTGGTAAATATGATGTATGGTGGTCTTGGAATGTCATTACCCCAGGGACATATTCACCAACATGGGGAGAAAATGCTGCATATTGCTGGTATAATGAGTGGTCTGCTCCTGAATGGGCATTCGATTTAACTTCTTATAATGGAGCACTTGATAACTACACAAATCTCTTGATTGTGTTTACCTTCGACTTCTCTAGGTGCTATACAGATGACTATTCATTTGCAATCGTCTCCAATATGAGCGTTACACTATCCTAGTTATTTAGCTATTACATCTACTCCTATCGTGGATAGATGCAGTGTATATTAAAGGTAAG
>JAJQAP010000049.1 GCA_021203745.1 Coprobacillus sp. | reverse complement strand
CTCTTCTTTTTCTTTCATCTTTTGGTATCTTTCTTCTTTTAATCTCTCATCCTCTCTTCTAATCTTTTTAGAGTAGACCGTTAAAGTGTAGATTAAAAAGATAAGATCAATAAGGACCACTAAAGAGACTATACCAATCGATATATACATAGGAACCCACATGCTAAGATACCAAAATACCCCAATAAGTAAACAGGCAAGTAAAGCGTCTATTACCATAATAAAGGTAAAGATCTGTAAGTTGACACTTCTTTCTCTTCTTGCGGGATGACTACTTGCAACATAGGATATCTCTTTAGAGGAGCCACCGGTATAGGAGCTAGATACACTAGTAAGATTAGAGTCACTCCCTTTATCTATACTCTTATTATTTATATCATCTTCTTCCATATTAGTATTATATCAGTTAACACCTAAAAAGACAAAATATAGCAAAGGACACCTAGTAGGTGTCCAATGCTGATATATAGATTAAAAATTATTAATGTGTTAAACCCGCAGCAAATATTTCTGTTGGTGTTCCAGAGTAATACGTAACATCTGATAAAGTTGTATAAATCCGATCAGAACTATCTGTAAGTGCACTCTTAAAGACTGATAGATCTGCATAGACAACACATGTTACTGTATTGCCACGATTGGTTGGAACTGTAACACTAAATGCATATGTTTGCCAAGCGTTATCACCATTAGCCCAGTTTCTAATTTCAATACTTATAGAATCACCAGTACTAGCATTACCTACAGTGGAATTATAGGCTCCGACATGAGTGGCACTATTTACTGTCCCCACAGTTAACGTGGCATTAGAGTAGTTATACCAACCATCAACATTACCATTACCAGAGAATATACCTTGATATGCTTCACGAACGTCAGACTGGTTAAAGTTAAAACAATTAGTAATACTCTCGGTAGAAGTGGCATTTGAGGTATCCACAACTAGGAAATATAGACTCACATTACCTTCATAGGTTGTTTCACCACTATAGTCATTAGCATCCTCTAAGGAATTCACTACATCCGTTGTCGCGGTACATGTGACATATTGAGTGTGACCAGCATAACCATTTAATTCTACAGAATCGGTTGTAAACTCAAAGTTACTATCTCCTAGTCTAGTGCCCCAACTTGCCTCACTACCGGAAGCGGCGTATTCAATGTTATATTCATACTTCACACCAATAGCGGTTTTTTGGGCAGTATATGAGTAAGCAACATTGCCTTCATTATCCACTGTTTCAGTTAACTGAGCGTATGTTTCGCCCCATTCCCACCAACCACTTGGGTTCCAACTACCATTTAGACCACTACCAAGGTATAGACTACCACCATCTGGACACTTTTTAACATGTCCGTTGCTGTCTTTAATGGTAAAGACAACTGTATAGTTTTCTACATAGGTATTCGTATCCACTAATCCGGCAAGAAGATTTTCAAAGGTATCAGAAAGAGTGATTGTTTCTTCTTTAGATAGTGATCCACTTTCATAGCTCCACCAAAGATGCTCATCACCATTTAGTTTTAAAATTGGTGAATCGTTCCAACTAAAGGTTGTTCCACTTACAAGGTAGACATCATAGTTATAATAGTGGTTTTCCATAACATTTGTCTCGTTATCATAGGAGACCTCCGCAACATACTTACCATCGGTATACACTAACTGAGCGGCATCAGATTCTTGCCGTCCGTTAGTGTCATCACCATCCCATGCACCAATGACATAGAGTGAGGCATTAGCGTCAGATAGAACCTGTTCAGTTCCACCATCGAGTTGGAATGTAATATATAGGGTAATAGAGGTTCCTGATACTGTTCCACCTGTATCTCCAGTGTCACCACCTTGACCTTCATCTCCTGTATCACCACCTTGATTTGGATCAGTTAAAGCGGTATTGATATCTACCTCAGTAGAGACTGCAACAGGTAAGGATGTAGTATTAGGAGTGAAGTAGATGTTCTCCACCTTCATAGCCCAGTCATCACCATCAAAGTTTGTAACACCAGAGTAGTTATAATAAATTGTACATTGATGAGATACTTCAGTTATTGTCTCAAAGGTATAGGAATAGGTAATATGATCAGATGTAGTCATCTCCACTGGAGTGCCCCAATTATCCCAATCACCTTGGAGATAAAGTGCAACATAATCATTTAATTTATAGTTTGTAGTACTGTTATATGTAATAGTGAAACTCACTGTGTAGTTAGTCGCACTAGTTACAGTATCAGGGTTAGGGAAGATTGTCTCTAGAGCACTAGAACTTGTATAAGAGGTAGAACCACTTGTGGTGTTACTTGTAATCTCAAAATAACCATCACCACTACTTGTTATCTGATTAGTCCAACTTGGCGAGGCTCCTGTCGCACTCATAACAAGATCATAGTTATACCATCCAGGATGGACATCATGGATTGTAACAGTAAACTCTGTTCTATCTTCATTAGGTGTTAACTGTTCAAAGGTTTCCCAAACATCTCCAGTGTTAATCCAACTACCAGCAATATATAGATCCGCCCAAGTGGGGAGTGTCTCATTATTACCATCATAAGTAATAGTTAGTGTAAGTGTATATTCACTAATTAAGTCAGAGATAATACTAGACATAGGCGCGGATAGTTTTAGGACAATATTATTTGTGTAGTTATCACCTTCCTCTCCGGCAACACCAAAGGATAGAGATGTATCTTCTACATATGTAAGCTCATAGCTCCAGTTAACATATTCTTCATCAGGATAACCTAAAACAAGGACATAGGTATACCAAGCATCATCATCCGTTAAAACATCAATCTTGTCGATTGTGTATGTATATGATCCGTCCGACTCTGCAGTTAAAACATGATAGCTAGACCATTCACTACCTTCATTATCCCAAGAGCCAAGAATTCTTAGCTCCGCATTATCAGGAACAGTCTCTTGTGTTTCTTCATATGTAAAGTTAAATCTTAAGGTATAATTTGATAGACTTGTAACCACTTCTTGTGTAACGTCTGTTATTTTTACTGACACACTTATTGGGGTGGCAGTAGTTTCAGGCCAAGAGATTGAAAAGGATGTTTCTCCTGAAGCATCAGGATAAACAGTTAGATCAGCAAAGTGTATAATAGCACTCCCTTCCATTCAAATTGGACCTCGTCCACTGTTGCGGCCTGTGTGGTAACCTCTCCTGTAGATGAGGTTGTCACTAGACTAATATCTAGTATAACACCTTGTTGTTCCTCAAGGGCTGCATCATATTCCATTGCTTGTAAAGCGTCAGCATTATTTAACACGATAGTGTAGGTAAAGGTTTCTGACCCGCCTAGGTCTCCTCCTGAACCGGAACCACTTGAAGATCCACTCCCTGTACTTTCATTAGGATTAGACCCTTCACTTGAGCTTGCCTCGGTATTTCCTCCTTCACTAGTGTTTTCACTTGAGCTTGCTCCACTATTTCCTCCTTCACTAGTGTCCTCACTAGGATTAGGGTTTGGCTCAGTTTCAGACTCAGTGCCTAGTATTTCACTTAATGAAGATTGTAAAGTACAGATTTCATTTTTACTCCCTCCATCAGTTTCACTGACAGTAAAAGAGGCATTTGTTTCTCCGCCTGGCGCGGGCCAAACAACTTTCTCGCTGTCCCAATCTACCGTTTTATCATCATACTCGATAAGTAGTTTATAAGAGTAAGTGCCGTAGTTTAGGGCGCTAAGAGTAATCTCATAGTCCCCGTTTGCCTCACTTAAGGGAGAAAAAGCCCAGTTATTTGTCTCTCCAGCATAGTAGATAGTTGATCCACTTGGGGCACTCTCTTTTATGCCTTGATAGTAAAAAGAGAAACTTAAAGTATAAGATGAATATCCTGTATCTTTCGTTTGCTCACTCTCCTGAGATGCTTCACTTGTTGTCTCACTGACAATAGTGTTATTACATCCCGTTAGAGTTAGAGCCACTACAGGTAAAAG
>JAJQAP010000029.1 GCA_021203745.1 Coprobacillus sp. | reverse complement strand
ATCGCTCCATCTTCTTCAAAGTAATTTCCTGGTCTTAATTCTGTGACATTAATCATATTTAGTTACCTCCTAATAAATATGGGTTATGTTCTTTTTCTATCTCTAGCTCACTTATCTCTCCATGTCCTGAATAGATAGTGTAATTTTCTTTTAAGTCTTGAAACTTTTTTAATGTGGATTCAATCAAGCTTGGGTCAGAATGAGGGAAGTCGCTTCTTCCAATACTGAGATGGAAGAGACTATCACCCACAAAGAGAACCTTAAGATTTTCAATCTTATATGTTACTGAGCCCATCGTATGATAGGGCGTATCAATAACTTCTATTCTTTCATCAAGTAGCGTTAAGATATCACCCTCTTTAACAAAGTTTATATTTCCATCCACTGTGACATTCTTTCCAAGGGTGAAATAACTAAGGTTATTTCTTCCATCTTGGAGAAGGGTAAGATCATTATGGTTTAGATAGATAGGGATATCTTTATCGATATCTTGAAGTCCTTTAATTCCTAAAATGTGGTCATAATGAGCATGGGTTAATAATATTGCTTTGATTTTAAGATTATTATCACTAATAAACTCAATTTCTTTTTTATCCTCGCTTGGATCAATAACGACACATTCCTTCTCATTATAGAGTAGGTAGGAATTAGAGGAATCTCCACTTTCAAAAAAAGCTTTTATTTTCATTATTTCTTTTCTCGATGTAGGGTCTTTTTACCACAGCGAGGGCAATACTTCATTACTTCAAGTCTTTCAGTATTATGCTTTTTATTCTTTGATGTAATGTAATTCTCTTCACCACATTCAGTGCACTTGAGGGTAAATGAATAACGATCACCTTTCTTTGCCATTACTATTCTCCTTTTTACAACGTGTATAATTTTACCAAAGTAAGACAATAAATAAAAGTATTTATTTATTCTTTCAAAGAGTGTTAAATATGCTACAATAATCGATATGATAACAAGGGATAAAACAAGACAAATCAAAGTGGGAAACCTTACTCTTGGAGGACAGAATAAGGTTTTAATTCAATCGATGTGCACAGTAAAAACTGAGCATATTGACGAGGTGGTAAAAGAATTAGAAGAGTGTCAAAAACTCGGTGCCGATTTAATGCGTCTTGCCGTTATCGATAGAAAAGATGCTGAAGCTCTAAAAGAGATTAAAAAGAGGGTGAGTATACCCCTTGTTGCTGATATCCAGTTTGACCCAAAAATGGCACTTTTATCTCTTGAATATGGCGCGGATGCGGTAAGGATTAATCCAGGCAATCTTAAAGAGAGTGATATTTTAGAAATAGGAAAAGCCGCAAAAGAAAAAGGTATCCCTCTTAGAATTGGTCTTAACGGAGGATCAATTGAAAAAGAATGCGACATTGAAGGACTCTCCGAGGTTGATAAACTTCTAAAATCCTGTCAAAAATGCGTAGGCCTTTTAGAATCGATAGGTTTTTACGATATTTGTATCTCAATAAAATGCTCTTCAGTAAAAGAAACAATCCAAGCTTACGAGAGAGTGGCAAAAGATTTTAACTATCCACTTCACCTCGGTTTAACCGAGGCGGGAATTAAAGATGTTTCTTTAATTAGATCAAGTGCGGCTTTAAGTAAACTACTTCTAGAAGGACTTGGTGACACCATCAGAGTGTCTATCACTGGAAGTTGTAAAGATGAAATAATCGCCGCAAAAGAACTTCTCCACGACCTAGATTTATATCCAGATTATCCCACTCTTATATCTTGCCCAACATGTGGACGAACAGAAGTCGATGTTATCGGTTTATCTAAACAAGTTTATGATCTACTTCAGGAAATAAATAAGCCTATTACTGTCGCGGTTATGGGATGCGTCGTTAATGGACCAGGAGAAGCAAAAAACGCTGACATTGGCTTGACTGGTAATAAAGATGAATACATTATCTTTAAAAAAGATAAGATAATTCGTCGCGTTAAAGAAAAAGACGCCCTTAATGCCTTAAGAGAAGAAATCTTAAAGTTATAAAAACCCCGCAGTTACAAGCGAGGTTTTTATTTATGCATAGTTTTTAATATTTATCTTTCCAGTTTTTTTGATATTTTCCAGAAACAAGCATTGAAATTTCATCTTTATATGGAGGTCTCTCATTTACAAATGGGGTTTCTAGAATCTTAGGAACATCCTTTATTCTTGGATTAGTTAAAAAGCCCTCAATAACATCATAGCCAATTGTTCCATAACCGATATTTTCATGTCTATCTTTATGAGCGCCTCTTGGATTTTTGCTGTCGTTAATATGAACGACGAGTAATCTATCTAGACCAATCACTCGATCAAATTCATCGAGGATTTTATCGGGATCGCTAACATCATATCCAGCATCGTTTATATGGCATGTATCTAGACACACTCCCACTCTATCAGGATATTTAACTCCATCAAGAATCTCTTTAATCTCTTCAAATGAAGTACCTATCTCACTACCTTTTCCCGCCATCGTCTCAACAGCGATTTTGACATTTGTGCCATCCACCGCTAAAACCTTATTTAGAACATCAATGGTCGATTGAATACCTGCTTCTTTTCCTGCTCCTACATGAGCGCCTGGATGTAAGACCATAAGTCCAACATGGAACTCCGCAGTTCTTTTAAGTTCACTTAAAAGGAACGATTCAGCAAGCTGCCTTGTTTCTGGCTTTACAGTGTTAGCGGGATTAATGATATATGGAGCGTGCACCACGATATCTTTTTCATCGATGCCATTTTCGATAAGGAGCTTTCTTCCTTCTTCAATCTTAAATCTATCGGTTGGTAGCCTATATGTATTTTGGGGAGCGCCAGTATAAAACATAAAGGTTGTTGCCCCATAGCTTAATGCGTCTTTAACAGTCTGAAGATAATAATCAGGACCATTTAAAGAACAATGCGATCCGATAATAATTTTGTCTTTGTCCATATTTATATTATAGCGAAAACGAATTTATAAATGTATTTTTTCTTTATTATAGGTATAATGCAGTTATGAAGATTGAAATACTTGAACCATATGGTTTCTGCCCAGGAGTGCAAAGGGCTATCTCTTTAGTGTATGAGACAAAAGAGAAATACCCCGATAAAAAAATCCATATCTTAGGACAAATTGTCCATAATACTTTCGTTTCCAATAATCTCGATATTGATAATATCGATGTTTCTAATTATCCAGGTGATTTAGTGATCGATTATATCGATCAGCACTTCAATCCAAGTGAAGATATTATCCTTTATCCCGCCCATGGTCACACAACAAGTGTAGAAAAGTACCTCAAGAAAAAGGGATACACCACAATTGATACACAGTGCAATGTGGTAAAAACGAACTTTAAGAAAATCGAAAAGGAATTAAAGTCTGGCCATCAAGTTATTTGGATTGGACACGAGAATCACGCCGAAACTAAGGCGGTAATGTCCCTATCAAATGAAGTTTACCAATATGGTGAATATCTACTAAATAACGACTATATAATTACTGATAAAGCGCCTTATATAGCAAATCAATCTTCTTTGAATGCTCTTCAAATCGAAGAGGATTATCAGAAACTCCTTGAAAAATACCCTGATGCCAGGGTCCAAAGAGAAGTCTGCCCTATCGTTAAAGAAAGACAGGATAATATAAGAAACTTACCTAGTGATGTCGATGCCATTATCGTCGTAGGTGATACAAACTCTTCTAATACCTCTAGACTCTACGAAGTAGCGCAGTCTAGCCATCCTGACTGCTACTCAATCATGGTGTCTAACTCTGAAGGTATTAATATTAATGCCCTTAAAGATAAAGAGCATATAGTAATAACATCTGGGGCGGCCACTCCAGAAGAAGTTGTTCAAGAAGTATATCGATATCTTGCTTCTAATTTATACACCAATAGTTATGGCTCATATTAATGTGGGCAAGACTTCATGGTCAATACAGATTATATTTAGACTAGGATCCATACTTAAAAGGATCTTTTTCATTTGTGGCATAAAGATTCTCTCGATTTCATG
>JAJQAP010000009.1 GCA_021203745.1 Coprobacillus sp. | reverse complement strand
TTCATGGTTATTCAAAAATCTATCTATGACTATGCAGAAGGTGGAGAAGATACTGCAACTACATCACTAAGTGAATACTACACTACTGCGGTTCCTGGTGATGATGACTATCCAACCTATACCGATGCAAGTGGTAATAAAGTAAATAAAGATACATATGTATCATTTATCTCCTCTACTGATCAATCAGTTTCTAAAGGTAGAGCGGATTCCGTTAAATCATTAATCAACTCCTTTGATTCTACATATGACTATCGTCTATATGAAGAATTTGTAGAAGAGGGTATGATTACATTCTCTGAGTCTGTTGCCGGCACTGATATTGGTGAGCAGATTGATAAACTAATCGCTAATAAGCGTACCTATAATAAGTGGAACGCTGAAAAAGAGTTAAATGATGAGTGGAGAACATACCTTGAGCTCATAGAATTACAAGAACAAGAAAGAGCAAAGAAGGATAGACTACTCGGAGAAACATGTGCGATTGGATTCAAGACCGCGAATACAGATGGTGGTGAAGAGTGGCAAAAAGGAGGAGCTTGCTATGTCGAATAAAAAAGGAATGAAGGTCCTAACCTTATGTGCCATTGGAGTGCTTGGTCTTGCATCTTGTGATGAAATTGTTGCAAAACCAAGTGACTACGATGATGAAATCCTAACCATCCTTGGTTATGATGAAGAAATTTATAATAACGTTTTAAGTGTGATATATGATGCGATTAGAGATGGATCACTCGCTAGTGATGTTCTCGATGAGGTCTTATATCAATTCTCAATCTCTGTCTTTGGACGATACAACGAACTTGTGAATCCATCAAGTGATTCTACAACCTTAAAGGCAGCGGTTAAAGATATCGCAGACCACACAGGGTCTGATGGTACAGTGAGTGGCGCTTCTATTGCCAATGAGTTTATTAAAACTCATAAAGCTTACTGGTCACTCGATAGTGAAGATAATCGATTAGACGATAATCTCGATATTGTTGAGAACCCCGAACAAGCGGACGCATCTCAAAACGAGTATGCAAGAGTAACCGCAAAATGGAACACCATTGAAGAGAGAATTAGTGAAACACTATACTCCACTATCTCAGGTGGGTCTTACAGTGATAGAAACTACTTCCATGAAGAGTATTACTTAATGAGTCTATTAAATGGATTTAACAATGTTGAAAATCCATTACAGCTTAATGAAGAGGACTTAACAGTATCTCTTATCTATCCTGATATTGAAGAAGAAGAAGTCTTTGACACCATCACAATAGGTGAAGAAGAAGTAACACTCCTCCATAGAGAGTACTATCAATCTAACTACGGACTTGACGAGAGTGAGTCAGTAAGCGCAAATACAAATACATATATCGAAGATAAGATTATCCCAGATATTTATAGAACCTTACTTGTGGAGCAATATCTCTTAGATGAATCTTATAATACATTAGGTAGAAGCTATGCAAGAAAAGTAAACATTATCTCTATCTCTGATAATGAAGATCATATTAAATCCGCTTCTTATCTCATGAATGAATTCGTTAAAGATTATATTAACGCAGAGCCAGAAGGGGATGATGTCTTAACATCCACCAACCAGGTTGATCTAGATACATTTAAGATGCTCTCGAATGCTTGGAGAGGTGTGGACCTAACAGATGAAGAGAAAGCACTCCTTGTAGCGTCTGGTGGCTTTGAAGAAGCCCAAACAGAAGACGAGGAAACTTATTATCTAGGCACCAAATACGGCGATCTTCAAGAAGAAATCGATAAGATTGACGATAATCTACTCTTAACTGATACATCGATTGAATCTGAGCTAACTGGTGGTTATTCCTATCCTCTTGAAACTGGTATTGCCATGGCAGAAGATCAGATTAGACTAGAATCATTTACCACCGATGGCTGGTATATTAAAAATGGTGGTCTATCTGAACTACCAGATAACATTAGAAGTAGACTCTTCAATATTAGTGTGGCTAACGCCATTCAAGAAGGGGATGATGAGGGTGCTATCAAATACGATAGATGGCAAAAAGACGATAATGGTAACTGGGAATACGATACAAGCAAAGATCCAAACAACTATGTTGCTAAAATCAATGGTAAGTATTACCTAAAGAATAACACCACAATCTACGATGAAACCGATAGCGATGTTCTCTTCTATGATAGAGATACATCTACCTATTATATCGTCCAGATTGAAGAAGCAGTCTCCTCCTCTAAACTATCAAAGGTATCCGATAATAGATATGCCAATACGAGAGGTAATGATGTCATGGAGGATGCGGTGAATAACGTCGCAAAACTCGTTGCTCAAACCTCTTCTTATAGCTCATTATCGACAGAGTACTGGCTAGAACAAGCCACTCTCACATACCACGATGATGTTGTGTATGACTACTTCTACTCTAATTACCCAGATCTATTTGATGACTGATAAGTCAATTAGATAAAGATAAAAAGAACCAGAAATGGTTCTTTTTTATTATTAACAATAGGACAATAAATGATAAAATATTATATATGGAAGACGATGTATTTTGTAAAATAATTAATGGGCAAATCCCATGTTATAAAATCTATGAAGATGAGAATGTCCTAGCCTTTCTTGACAGTTCTCAAGTTACTCCTGGTCACACCCTAGTGGTCAGTAAAAAACACTACGACAATTTCTTAAGTGTTCCCCAAAAAGAGATGCACGATGTGATGGATGTTGCTCAAAAGATAGGCCAGATTCAAATTGAAATACTCCACGCAGAAGGAGTAAATATTCTTACAAACTGTTATGAGGCCGCTGGTCAAAGTGTCATGCATTTCCACGTCCATGTGATTCCTAGATACTCCGATAACCGCGATAGACTAGTTATAGAGATGAAACCCGCGGATGAAAAAGACCTTAATCTTCCCACCTTACAGCAAAAACTTCAGTTTAAAAAATAAAAGCACATATACAATGTGCTTTTTTTATATATCTCTTATTCCTTTTTCTTTGGTTTATAGAAGGTGCGGTTATCGAGGGCAAAGATCTTTTGGGTAAAATCACCATCTGGGGTCACTTCAAGGGCTTTCGTCAACGCGGCGACCTTAGAATCGATTAAGTCGATTTGCGATAAAAGAAGAGCTTCTTTTGTAAGTGGAGTAACTGGAGAGCCAAACTCGAGTTCTCCGTGGTGAGAGAGAATCATATGCTCTAAAAGGATTCTTCTTACTTCGTCTAACCCTTCTTTAACACATGCTTCATGCACTATTCTTTGACCGATTGAGATATGACCGATAAGTTTACCCTCAAGTGTGTAGTTATAAACAAGAGATCCATCAAGCTCAATTGTTTTACCAATATCGTGTAATAGGGTGGCGCTTATTAATAAATCCGCGTCGACATCGTCGTAGTGATGAGTAAAAAACTCGGCGATTTCACACATTGAGATGGTGTGAGTTAATAGACCATGAGGATAGTCATGATGGATATTACGTCCTGCGGGAGCGCTTAAATACTTATCATTATATTCACTTAATACATCAGTCACCACTTTTGAGAGGGTTTTATCTTTAATTAAACCGATAAAGTAGTTAAGTTTAGTTTCTAGCTCCTCTAAAGAGACTGGAGAATCCTTATTAAACTTCGTAAAATCTATTTCATCCTCTTTTAGGGGATAGGACGCGGTGATCTTAATTTGAAGATTATTACGATATATATTTGTCTCTCCTTCAATTAAAACGATGTTTCCGGGGACAATGACATCATCGTCTTCATCTTTATAATCCCATTTTTTCGCATACACTGTTCCGGATTTATCTTTTAGTTCAACATTTAAATAAGTAAGACCATTATTTGTGTTATTCTTGGTAACACTGTTGATTAGAAACTGGTCTTTAACTTTCATTCCGTTTTCTAGTTCACTGACAAGCATTATTCTTTCTCCTTCCACATTTCGTTAATATATTCGTATTTATACCCTTTTCTTAGTAAGGCTTCATTCACTCTTTTTTTAAACTCATAACCTTTGTACTTATCTAAATACATATTATAGTAATGATTAAACTCTTTTTTAAGTTTTTCTTTTG
>JAJQAP010000015.1 GCA_021203745.1 Coprobacillus sp. | reverse complement strand
GCTTCTACCTCTGTTGAAAAGGCATCTACAAACTTCTTCTTTTCCTCTTGGTTAGTCGCGGATCCAGTGACACCATTTTTAATCACTGTGTCCTCTAATAAAAGATTAGATTCTTTCTTATTGAAGGCCTTTTGAAATCCTTCAATGTCTTTAGTTGTAATTTCTTTTTCCATAATATCCTCCTTGATATTTATGATAAATCCTCTGTATTTTCAGAAGATTCGTTTTCATTTTGATTAGTTTCTTTATTTTGTTGATAAGGGAATTCCACGATAAAGATATATGATGAAGCGGCAAAACCGATAATACCTACGACTATCGCTGATAGTAGTTGTCCGCTATATTTAATCTCCATTGGATAACAAACGGTACTAGTGGTTAAATCTTCAATACTTGTTACTTCTTCACAGACTTCTGGATTCATGAGTGAGGACACCATTAACGGGAGATTAATGATTAATAGCACTCCGACAAGAATTAAACCCACCATTAGGGAATTCATCGTAAGAATTAGCTTGTTACCTTTATTAAGAGAAACAAAGTAGAAAGAAAGTAGGGCGAATATTCCCGCGGCAAAGATTAATAGGTATCCAATAAAACCAAACACTGTGGCGCTCCCATTAAAGAACACTTCATTAAAGGATAGATTATATGAACCTATCTCTAACCATTCAAAGGGACTTGTATCGGTTACCTTTACTTGATCGCCAAAAGCCATACATATGCAAAAGACAGCGATTAAGGCCACTAAGAGTTTTATATATTGAGATATAGTCTTTAAGATTTTCGGCATACTTTAAATATACACTCGTTTGCTTTTAATTTAAAGAAAAGGTATGTCTCAATTAGACATACCTTAACTAAGACATTGACTATTTTATTAATCAAAGAAGGTGCTTCTAGCTTTCTCTTTGGTTTCTTGTGACGCGATGAATGGAACACGAGTGGTATAACCATGTCTTGCCGCATAAATCATCTTTGTCGGCCATTGATTAACATCGTGGTTCCATTGGTTAACAGAATCGTTATAGACGCTTCTTGCAGCGGTTATCTCTCTTTGGAGATAAGAGTTTTGTTGCATCGCATCTCTGATTTGCTGATGAGCCTGTAATTCAGGATATCTTTCAAGGGCAACATTTATTCCTCTGGATGCTGCATCAACCTTTGAGGCTAGTTCATTTCTTCCAGTATCATCGTTGTCATTGACTCTACCACCTGATCTTAACGCGGCAATTTGAGTATATGTCTCTTTATCGAGTTTAATTGATTTCTCCACTAGTTGAGCGCAGTTAGATAAAATCTGGACTCTTTGTTCTAGGTAGTTATCAATCTCAGAGGCATTCGCATTAATCTTCTGCTCTAATTGACGTAAGTGATTGCCTGCACTGATCTTCATGCATAGGAAGACAAGTCCTGGGATAATCGCAAGTACCCAAAGGATAACTTCAAATAAAACAGATCCCCATCCTACTTTAATAGGAACTTGTTTGGCGATGACTGAGGCATCTCTTCCTTCTTCCATGGTGACTGGATTCATTTCGTCTAGTTGATTGGCCATAGTATGTAACCTCCTTTTTAAATTTATTTCTTAATGTCTGAATCACTAGTTGATTCAGAACTATTTTTCTCTTTTCTATTATACCCAAAAAAGGTGTCTATTGCATTATCTAAATCTTGTTCATTATCGGAATCTAGGGCTCTTAAGATAGCGAGCATTCCATGCCTATACATATGAGGAGACTTTAAGGAACCGCTTGTGCTATTAGAAAAGCTCTCCGCTTTAGACTTATAGTCTTGTAAAGATCCTCTTGTATCAGTGACATTTATCTCTGTTGTTTTACTAATTGGGAAGTATTCATCCCAATTAACAGGAACAGGGTAAACCACTCCATTAGGAGCAGGCATAGGAACTGCCTCGACATGATGCTCCACCCTATATGAGTTAGCGGTGACTTGTACAACATCTCTATTCTTACCCTTTTTGGTGGCTTTTGTCTTTAAAATAACATTGGTTTTTGTCCCCTCTGCTTTAAAGGTCGAAAGAGGGAATGAGTTAGCTAAAACTTCATCTTCGAGAGTGGTGTAATTTTGGGTGTAACTCTTTTGATAAATATATTCACTAGGTTTATTTTGTTGATAGATTGGGATAGATAAAATAGGGGCTAAATCAAAATATAATGACTTAAAATATGTGTTAACATAATCGACAAAATCTTTACGCAACATATCGAGAGAATAGTACTCACCCCATCTATCTGGTCTCATATAAATATCGAGGTTTTTAGAGTGATCTGACATAATATAATTTGCATACTTTGCTTTCCTAAATTGGAAATCGTCCCCATATGATACACCTTGTGTATTTTTAATAAGTTTTAAAGTGTTTTCCTGCGCTAAAGGGGTATAAAGTAAACGAAATTGCACTTCATTATTACGATTCCAAGCATGGAAAATCGTTTCAAAATCGTAATTTGTCATCGGAGTAAAATTCGTTCCTTTTTTCACCGCTTTATTCGCGGTTTTATGTAAGGCTTTTGTTTCGCTTTTAACATAGCTATCGATTTGCTTTTCATTTTTACCTTGAATTGTAGGACTTCTAGTGAAGGTTAAATCTGGAGCAGCATCGTTTGCATATAATAGGAATGTTTCATACCCATATTGAGGACATGGTTTTTCTAGTGTTGCCACAAGTGGGGCAGTTTGCATAACTGTGTGCCAACGGCCTCTACCGTCTGGCACCCTAACAGGATATGTTACCATTCTTGTACCTGTATAAACTCTTGTTCCCATATAGGTATAAATGTTTCTCATAAAGAGAAAGGGATTACCCACAATAGAACCAGATAATACAAATAGAGTGGAGCAGTTTTTATCCTTATTATCTCCAAGTTTATATTTATGCATCATATAGTCATATTTTTGCATATCAAAGTGATCGTCTATTTGAATTAGTGGAACGTTTTCTCTTATTATCTTAGCCGGCATGTTCCAGTCAAAGAGCGATGTCACCCTTCTAACCTCGTCCGTACATATCTTATAGAGTTCTGCAACTTTCTTTTGAAGTTCTTCAAGCTTCTTATTGTGAGCCCTTGATCTTTTATTTAAATATAAATATTTAACGCATAAAGAGGCCACTAAAACGACAATACCAATGGTCATTGTGACTGACCCACCAACAACTGACTCACCAAAGAGAAGGACAAAAAGGCCGATAACCGCGGCTACACCACCTATAACCGCCAAAACAATAAGAAAAGTATTAAGACCCTTATTATTATTTTGTTTCTTTTTATAAGCCTCTAATTGCTTTTTGGCGCCCTCATAGTTTTTGACATGGAGTCTATGTTCATCTAGATTAACCCCAGATTTTTGAACGAGGTCATCAAAAGTAGATTCCGCTCCATCATTAACCTTTTGTTTATAAGTGTGACGGTATTCATCAATCGGCTCTAAAATCTGTGTCTCAACGTCTTGTGCCATATTAAATATTTTAAATTTTATTGTCGCAAAAGACAATAAAAGGCGTCCTAATAAAAACCCCGCCCTGATGGACGGAGATTTTATTAGTTAGCAAGTAAAGTAGATTACTCGTTGACTGCTTCTTTTAAGCCTTTGCCTGCTTTGAAGACAGGAGCTTTGCAAGCTGGAATACGAACTTCTTCGCCTGTACGAGGGTTACGAGCAGTTCTTGCAGCTTTTGCGGTGGTCTTGAGAGTACCAAAACCAGTTAAAGCAATTTCACCACCTGCTTTGAGTTCTTTGGTGGCAACGCATAGAAGAGCATCAAGGACTTTGCCTGCTTCTGCTTCAGAAACTTCGGCGTGTTCTGCTAGAGCAGTAACTAATTCTTTCTTGTTCATTATATTTAACTTTCCTTTCGTAGATTGCCTATTTGTTAGGCTGTTAGATATACAATAAATGTATTTTTAAGAGTTTTCAAGAAAAAAATTTTCTGAATGCCTTGATAAATAAGGATTGGAGCATATTTTTACCTATCGTAATAGTGGTTTTAAGGCAAATAAAAGATGGGAAAACCCATCTCTTATTTTTATATATTATAATTTTATTATAAAGACGCTAAAGCTGCTTTAATTGTTTCGTAATCTTCTTCAGTTCCATC
>JAJQAP010000084.1 GCA_021203745.1 Coprobacillus sp. | reverse complement strand
AACGATAAGTTAGGAGTAAGGTAAAATCGCCTTCCTAACTTGGAAGGCGTTTTTTAAAGGAGAATTATGGCAAATCGTATCTTTACATCAGAAGCAGTAAGTGAAGGACATCCCGATAAAGTCTGTGATCAGATTGCAGATAGAATCCTAGACGAATGTCTAGCTTTTGACGAGCACTCCCATGTTGCCTGTGAAGTTATGGCCACAAATAATAAGATATTCGTAGGTGGTGAAATCACCCCACTCCCTAAAAAACTCAATGTTAAAAGAATCGTCAAAGACACCCTTCGTGATATTGGCTATGACTCAAAAGAGTTAGGAACCGATTATCACTCGGTGAGAGTTAAAGACCTTATCAAGAATCAATCTGAAGAGATTGATAACGCAGTTATTGGAGATAATCCAAAAGAATTAGGTGCGGGTGATCAAGGTCTCATGTTTGGCTACGCCACAAGAGAAAGTAAAGAATATATGCCTATTGGGACAGTCCTAGCCCAGGCTTTAGTTAAAGAAGCGACTAGACAAAGAAAACTTGGTCTTTTTGATTCGGCATGCCCAGATATGAAAAGCCAGGTCACAATAGAATATATTGACCTCGATCATGTCGTGATTAAGAAGATGCTCATGTCAATTCAACAAAAACCAAATGTCGACCAAAAAGAGTTTAATGAATATGTCGTCGAAAAAATCATGAAACCAGTCGCTGAAAGATATGGATTAAATACCGATTTTGATACTTTTGTTAATGCCGGCGGGCCATTCACAAAAGGAGGTCCTAGTGTTGACACTGGACTCACTGGACGTAAGATAATTGTCGATACGTATGGTGGTGCAGCGGAACACGGCGGTGGTTCTTTCTCTGGAAAAGACCCCACAAAAGTGGATAGATCTGGAGCGTATATGGCGCGTTATATCGCTAAAAATCTCGTCGCTGCAGGAGTGAGTGATAGAATCTTAATTCAACTATCTTATTCAATTGGCTGTTCTGATTTATTCTCCCTTGCTTTTAAAACCTATGGTGGAGCGAAGTATTCCGATGATGTAATTCTCGATATCATCAACAAATTCTTTGATTGTCGAGTCTCAGAAATTATTAAAAACTTCTCGCTTACAAAGCCCTCATTTAAATATGCAGACATTTCTGTTTATGGGCACTTTGGAAGAGACGATATTGATCTTCCTTGGGAAAGGCTTGATAAAGTGGACGCAATTAAAAAATATCTTGAGTCTATCCCAAAAACTAAGTAATTTTATTACCCATCTATTTATTTGCAGCGATTTTTAAATCGCTTTTCTTTTTTACACTATTAAAAGGAAACAAAATCCTATATAATAAAGGTAGTTGCTTTCTAAACGATAAAATTTGGAAAGGAGATTATAGTAATGAAATACCAAATTTTCGGAAAAAACATTGAAATTACCGACGCTATTTCTTCGACCGTTCAAAAGAAACTCGCAAGAATGGATAAGTATTTTAAGGATACTGACAATATCAATTGTCGTGTTGTTTGCTCAGTTCATTCCTCTATCCAAAAGGTAGAGGCAACCATCTTTCTCCCAAAGGTGACTTTAAGAGCGGAGGTTAGAGATAAAGACCTCTATAATGCGATAGATAAAGCTATCGATAAGCTCGAAGATCAGATGAGAAAGTTAAAGACGAGAGCGTCTAACTCCCGTACGATCAAACTCGGTGAAGAGCTCGCCTTAAACACAATCAGAGAGCTTGAAGAAGAGGAGAAAGAAGAAGAGGTTGTCGTTAGAACTAAATCCTATGACCTAGAACCGATGTCAATCGATGATGCAATCACCAGAATGGAAGCTCTTGGACATACATTCTTCCTTTATCTTGACGAAGACGATCATCGTATATCCGTCGTCTATGAAAGAAAAGATGGTGGATATGGTGTCATTGAGGCGGAAAACCCCATCAAATAATCTTTGGTAAATCCTACTTTATAAGGCATAAGGAAACTTATGCCTTTCTTTTTAAAATTTTTTCCTTGTTAGATTATTTTATAATCTATATAATAACTACGTTATGACAGGTAAGTTATTAGTTGTTGATTTAGATGGAACCCTTTTTGTTCCAAGAAGAATACATAAATTAATCCCTAAAAAGAACCTTAAATTCTTAAGGTCTTTTATCGACGAGGGAAACAAAGTCATTTTTGCTTCTTCTCGTTCCTATCAATTTTCAAAAAAACTCCAAGAAGAACTCGATAGACCCTGCTCCTTTATATGTTGTAATGGTTCTCAAGTTATTAATGAGAATGGGGAGTTTTATCAAAACATCTCATTTGAAAGAGAAGAGATAAAGAACCTTCTTGAAAGTATTGATAATGAGTATAAACCAAAGTTGTTTTTACTCTACTGTGAGGATCATCATATGGTGATTACCGATAAAGGAAGATTACCTGGACTATTCAAGTTTTTTTACAAGTTTGCTAATCGCATTCAATTTTCTCGAAAAGAAAATTATGTTTTAAGCAATGATATGTATGACAATGAATTAGAAAATGGTATAATATACAAAGCAACTTTCTTTTTTGGTGTAACCAAAAAGAAACGTAACCACGCTATCGAGGTAAATAGATACATAAGAGAAAAGTACCCTGAGATTGAATCCGTCTGGTCTGGACTTGTGGATGAAATATCCCCAAAGGATGTCAACAAAGGAACAAGTCTTAAACTATTTTCGGAGAGAGAAGGAATTAGTCATGACGATATCTATGTCATCGGTGATGGAGGCAATGATATCCCAATGTTTAAAGAATACTACCAAAATTCCTTCGCCATGACGAAGACCCCAAGTGTCGTCAAAAAGTATGCGAAACACACAGTGAACAGAGTGTTTAATCTCGAAAAGTATCTATTGAAAGGAGAAAACTAAAATGAACGGTAACACACACCTATTATTCACACTTTATTACTTTACATTTTGTGTAAGAGAAACCCTCTCTTACTTATCTCGTACCCCAAATCTCGACTTAGCCCCATATCAAGAAAGAAGAAAATTCCTTGAGAATGTTTTAGCGGATGGTTCTTACCTCGATAAGTTCTTTAACGATAACGTCGAAGCGGAATCAAAATCTCATTCTAGAGATAAACTTCAAAACTTTGTCGATGAAGTCTACTCCGATAACTCTATTATCTTAAGGGTGGAAGGAGATCATATCCACGTCGATGAAGCTCAAACCACCCATCTATTTGAACTCGTCGTTCAAACAGGAGAAGTGATTAGAGATGTCCTTTATGGACATATAAGAGCCTATAAGCAGAGAAATCTCTTAGAGGATGATCGTATAGAAAGACTCGTAGACGCTGACGAAAGAGCGTATCGTATTATCGTCGATATTGTCGGTTTAACCCTATATCAAAAAGGGAATAGTGAAGTTCAGCAAATCCTTCGTGATCATAATGGACAAGCTACCCCTGATACAAACTATATCGTCATCAATGTCTTAAACAAGATTGAAGACACGATGAGATTCTCTAATTCAAGAGCGAGATTTACCGATAATAGGTCCCTAGATCTTTTAGAGGATGTCACCAAGTTTATTGAAATGGTGAAAGGTAGAAGAGATAGACCAAATAACGCCAATCTCGATGATATCCATAAAGAACTCGCGCAAAGAATTGATGAACAAGCGGGTATTACCCAGAATAAATGGATGCAACTATTTAATGAAATGTATAAAGATTGTCAAGAGTTCGAAAAGGAAAGAGCGGGTCAAGCTCTTCCTAAGGAAGATGTCTCAGCCTAAGGAGGTACACTATGGCAAAGGAAGAAAAACAAAAGAAAAAGTTAGCGCCTATTCATATTTTTGAAATAGTATTCTACACCGTTATGGGTGCGATTGCCTTATGGGGACTTGTCTATTTAATTCTCGGTTTAATTATTACCTATTATCCTGCGACAAGTTCTAACACTCCAATGATGGGCTTTAACGATGCCATTAAGCAATACTTTGGACTCACTCCTTTGTGGTGGGGAGTTATCCTCTTTGCCTTTGGAGCAATCTGTATTGCTATCGCTCTTATCTGTGTTGATAGAACTGTTGATAGAGAAAGAGAAGCAGAAGAAAGAAGAGCCGCTCGACTTGCTCATATTAAAGCAATCGAAGAGGAAGAAGAAGCTATTGAAAATGAAGCCTCTCAACCAGAACCTCCAGT
>JAJQAP010000061.1 GCA_021203745.1 Coprobacillus sp. | reverse complement strand
GTATTTGTATGTACCTATTTTCTATCTATATATAGTATATATATTTATCCATAGGATAAATCTTTATCCTTTAGTCTATATTTAGACTCATATATATATATATATATATATATATAGAAAGGAGAATAAGATTTATGAAAAAATCAAAATTATTTGTCCTTTTACCAATGGTCGCTCTCCTTTTAAGTGGCTGTAAGAATGAGGTTGTCCCTTCCGACTCCCCAAGTGAATCACCTTCTGAGGAGACGAGTAGCCAAGAGTCTACTCCTAGCGTATCATACTCTGTTAGTATTACTAATAGTAATGAGATTGCTAGTCTTACTGTTGGTGATAGTGTGGTGGTTGCCGTTAGTCTAATAACCACCACCGATGGAGTGGATGAGCGTGTTAATGGGAGTGCGAGTGAGGTAACACTATCATGTGCAGATCCATCAATCATTGGGATAGAAGGATTAAGAATAACTGCCTTAAATGAAGGTAGTACTTCTATATACGCTACGTGGACTGAGCGTGGTGTAGCCTCTTCAAGTGTTCCTATCGAGGTTGGCAAAGAGGTAGAACCAGAACCCCCAGTTACCCATGAGTATACATATGGGGTATCAATCACTAATGAGAGTGAACTATCCTCTTTAACAGAGGGAGATACAAAAACCGTTAGCGTCTCTTTAATTACCTATGAAGATGGAGTGGAATCTACAAGTGTAGTGGCCTCGCCAGATGATGTTACCCTCTCTTCAAGCGCGACAGACATTGTCAGTGTCTCAGGTTTAGAGCTTACCGCCTTAAAAAAAGGCACAAGTAATATCACCGCAAAATGGGATGAACACAATGTAAGTTCTAGTGCCCTAACAGTCTCTGTAAGTGAAAAAGTTACAGAAGAGGGTGGAGATACTGGTAGTGGTTCTGGAGGTACTGAAGAGCCAGAATATGAACCCACAATCTCCTATAAACTAGAAATTACTAATGCTGACTCTATAAGAGAAATTCAAACAGGTGATACGAGATTAGTAGAGGTTACTGGTTATACATATGAAGATGACATTCAAACCGGTAAAGTCTCTCTAGATTCTAGTAGTGTTACCTTAATCTCTTCTGATTCAGATTATCTATCAGTAGAAGGTTTAACAATTACCGCTTTAGCGGCAAAAGAAGCAATTACTTTAACTGCGGTATCTGAGATTTACGGTATAACTACCGCTCCAATAACTGTGACTGCTGCTCCTGAACCTGAACCAGAACCAGAACCAGAGCCAGTCTATACCTATGAGATGACGGTTGGAAATGCCGAAGCTCTCTCTAATCTTGGTGTGGGATATGGTTATGAAACTGATAATGAAGTTGAACTAGATATTCTTTTAACAACATATTTAAATGGTGAATACTACACCTCATATAAAGCGGATAATACAGTCTCTGATTTAGAAGTTATCTCCTACAATAGTGAGGTTGTGACAACCAGTGGGCTCATTGTTACTCCTAAAGAAGAGGGCTCGACAGTTATCGAGGTTAAATGGTATGATCATCCCTTAAATGGCGGGGGAGAAGGATTTAGTGATTTATCCTTCTTCATTAATGTTAGTGTAACAAGATACAGTGAGCCCGCTCCAGAACCAGAACCAAATGTATATATCACTTCTATTGGTTTTAGTGAGAACACATATAACATGATTTATGGAGAAACAGACCCCATTAAACTAGAGGTTATCTATGAACCAGAGACTCCAACAAATCCAAGTTGGACCTTTACAAGTGACGATTCTAATGTTGTTGAAATCAACGATGGATATCTTACAGCTAAAGGAATAGGCACTACGACAATCCATGTTATAGCCACCGATCAAACATACGAAGGTGGATACACCGCTCCTGCAGGAACGGCAACCGTCGTTGTAGAAAAAGCTCTCAATCCTGTGACAAGTTTTGGACTTACCGGCACAAACATTGATCTTAAAATTGGTGAGTCTGCAACAATTGGTCTTGCCGCGGCGGACGAAGCTTCTAATCCTACTATTGTTGTAGATCCTTATCCAGCAGATGCTGATGATAAAACATTTAATATTTCTGTCGATACACAAGATGAGTATTTAACAATCAGTGGGCCAACAGATGACATAAATACATATACAATTAGTGCTAATGCAGATGCAACTGATGCTGGGGCGGCACTACATTCCTATGTTTTAACTATTGCCTCTAACGATGTAAATAGCAGCGCGACAAGACAAATTTATGTCACAATTGGGACAGAAGAATCATTAACAAATCCTGTTACTAGAATTGGTTTCTCTACTGGAAGTATCACTCTTTCTAATGGTGGTAGTTTCATTCTAGGTGGTGATAATGTTAACGATGCTGATGTTATTGTTTCAGTTAACGAGGATGCCTATGAAACAGGATGGAACCTTGTGAGATATGATGAAAGTCTCCTCTCTGTTACCCCTCATTTTGATGAGATAACAGGTGCCTTCTCTTTTGTGATAACCGCTCTTGAACCTGATATCACTGAAACCGTGATGACTGATCTTGTTGTTCGATCAATGGGTACTCCAGTCAAAGAAGCCCATTTAGCGGTCTATATCTTAAGAGCGGAAGATTATACCGCCTCTATTAATGCCTCTATTGATAGCGTCAGTATGTTAACTGACCAAACTATTGTTTTAGGAGATGATACAAATTACTCCGATTTCTCTGTTTCTATTTATAACCAGTATAACGAGGTTCTAGAAGGAGCAAGTTGGGAGGCTAGTATCGATACAACTGCTTCCGGTATTGGAGTGCTTGATAGTGTTTCAAGAGTGGATGGCAGTGAAGATCGACTCTCGATTACCACTGGCTCTAACCCAGGAACTGGAGTTATTAAAGTCTATGCTACTGATAACGAGTCAATCTATGAAGAGATTAATGTAACAGTCAGTCAACAGTACTATGATGTAGAACAGATCTCTTGCTCATTAACATCGATTACTTTAACTTATAACGAAGAGTCTTCTCCTAAAGGCTCAAGTGCTTATATCCAAGATAGTGCGATCACATATTGGTCTAGTAAAGGACCAGTGGCCGTAGAGAATGAAGGATTTACCCTTGAATATACAGGTGATTATCTTTTAATAGGAGAGGACTATAAAACAATAACCGCTCTCCTTCCAACAGGAGATGATGGTGTTAGTGTTACTGTTAAATCAACTTCAAACACAAGTGTTACTACCACAATTAACGTTGTCGTTAATGATACGACAGATTATGGTGTAAAGAGTCTCACACTAGTGGACTGTAGTGGTAACGATATCGATTCAGTAACGATGAACGTTACAGGCACTGAGGATAGCAATGCTACACTAGCAAGTTTAGGGGTTTGTGTTTCTATTAGTCCTGAATACGCTTCAAATAAAGAGTATGTTGTAACATCATCTAATCCATCTATCCTCTATGTCGATAGTGGGAATAACATTACCGCAAAAGCATCAAAAGATAGTGGCAGTGCAACACTATATGTTGTTGCCGCCGATTCAACTTATGGTGCCTATGATACACTTGATGTTACAATTAATACCTCTTATGTAAAGGCTGAGGTTATAAATGTAAGTAGTGAGTCTCTATCTTTAACTACTGGTGATGATTATACCTTTGGTGTTGATAGTAATATCAGTGTCAGTGTAACAGAAGGTGCAACTGATACCTCTTACACCATTGAATCCTCTAATAGTGATGTTGTCAGTGTTAATGGAAATACCATTAGTGCTGTAGGAGCAGGTAATGCCACCCTTACATTCACTAGTGCGGATGGAGCAACGACCTCCCTAACTGTGACAGTCACTGATCCTCGAACAGTGGGGACAAACATTACCTTATTCTTCCGTTTAACAAGTTCGGACACCAATACAGAATATTCATGTCCTACATATGCTGAAATCTATGTTGGTAATAACTTCGCTGATGGTAGTAATGATTGGACTACAGCCAAGTTAACCGAAGACACAACAACCGTAAGCGGAAAAACATACTATAAAGCTACTTTTGATAGTGTCTTACTTGATACAACTCTAGATTATCAGATTCTCTTTGAATACACTGAAGATAATGTTTCTTCACCAACATGGAATCATAAGTCAACCGCCCTAACACTCTCTATTAGCAGTGAAGTTTTAGATGGAGGAAGTGCCTACTACGATGCAAAGATTGGTGATCCAACCGAAATTATT
>JAJQAP010000090.1 GCA_021203745.1 Coprobacillus sp. | reverse complement strand
GTTAGTTACAACACCATCAACTGGTCAACCAGAAAAAGTGGATGCAACAGCGGATAATCTAACATTCACTGTTAGTGATCCCACTGTTGTTAAAGTCACTGGTTTAACAGTTACTCCATTAAGTGGAGGAGAAACATCTATTACTATTAAATGGTCTGAACACGATGATGCCACCGCTAGTGTCGGTGTAACAGTTACAGATGTTACTGTTTATGGTCCAACCTCTTGGGATGAGTATATTACCAATGACTATGATAGAACCCAAATTGCTAATCTCTTTGGTAGTGTTGAGGCTCTAGATGAAATCCTCCCATTCTATATTGGTGATACTGATCCAGATTCGATTACAGTTGGTAGTTCTGTTAAAGGGGATAGATTAATCATAAAATACAACACAGCCCCATCTGGCATAATGGATACATGGGTTAGTATACTCACACAAGATGGATGGGAGCAAACTGATCACACAACTAGTTACAATGAAACTTATACATTTGTAAAAGATGGATATACAGTTGAACTTAATCTTGAATGGGGAGAATTTGATTTATATGTCTATCCAAAAGCAGAAGAAGAGGATACAGGCCTTGAAACCGCTCAAGCAATCCTAGATGCTGCCGCGGCACAAACAAATGGTTATCAAGATTTTGAGTATGTAAATGTACAGGCAAGATATTCTAATGGTGGAGGTGGTGCTTATGACCACTACAACTTTGATTTAACCACCGATAATAGTAACGTATTTGGTCGTGAAATTAGACACGATGAAGATGGTGATGATGAAACAAAATTCCGTACCCGATACTATTATGAAAAGTATTATTATGACATCAATAACACAACTGGTGCAAATACACACTCCGCTGCTGCCTCTAACACTTATAATGGGGTAAATCGTGTCTTAGGTTGGCGCCTAACTAGCAGTCGTAACTATGATGCAGCATTTGATAATGCTTCCTCAATTGTTTTAGCAGATGCGACTGATTTTGAGTTAACTACTGAAGCAAATGGCAATTACAAATTAACCTTTATCTACAATAATACATGGTACTGTTATAAAGCCACTGCTGATTGCAAACTCGTAGGCGCGGGATCCGCTATTAACTGGACAAGTTCCACATCTTACGAAATCTATTATGGTGAGGAAGAATCAGAAGAAACATTTAATGCTTTAATGGAACCATTCTTTGATGATGAATATTGGTTCCCTAAAGAATCAAGTGAGGAAGAAATCGCTAGTGATATCCTCAAAGCCGTTCAAGGAAGCACTCCAAACTGGACTGCTTTCTATGGTAATGCAGAAGATACCTATGGTGGTGAATTAACCTCATATCTTGCTCTAGATGCTAATGGTAATCTCTATGGTTATGTCGATAGTGATGATTGGGACGATGAAACCTATACCTATTATTTCTATAACGGATACCGTTGTGTGTATAATGCTTATAATGTAGCTCAAGAACCAAAAGAGATTACTACAACCTTTGAGGAAGAACTTGAACTATATATTTCGGGTCTATCAGTTTCATTTAATCTAACTACAGATAGTTATGAACTTAGTGAAGTTAATGATGGTTATTCCTTAGCGGTCACGCATAATTATGTTGAATATACCTTTATCGTGGATGCATCCTATAACTTACTTTCTCTAGAAAGAGAACAACTAGTAGGCAGTTCATCTGATTTTGTTGACTGGTCCTATGTTGAAGGTCTCGACTTTGAAGATGTTGAATACGCTTTAAGCGAAACAGACTTTGATCCTGATGACTTCTTTGGTGAGCAAGGTGGAGATGAAGGTGGAGCAGGTAGTCAAGAGGAAGGATTAACCCTTTCTGATTATATCTCCGCTTTAAACGCAACAGGATTTAATTTGAACTATGGTGACGGATTCTCTTTCTCTTTGCAAACACTTGATATGTCTAGCGGGCTTGAATATGATTCCTTAGAAATTGAAGCCTTAAGTGATAATGTTGGCTTTGCAAGTCAAGGACATTATGATGTCTCCAGTGGTTACTATGCCTCTGAATTCTACTCCGATGGTGATAATACATACACCTATGATGGAGAAGATATTGAAAATGCAGGCAGTGGCTTTGGTTATTGGTATTATAAACTTATGGTTTCAATGTATTTTGATAGCGACACCATCCTAGCACAATTAAATTCATTAGGAGAAGATGCTGATCTTACTGATAGTGATAATGTTATAACTGATGATTATCTTTATCTTTATGCATATGCATCAGATTATAGTGCCATGGTGGGACTCTATGCTGCATATGATGAAAGCGGAATTACATATCTTGTTTATTCATACGGCACTAATACATCTTCCTATCTTGTAGAGTTCTATCCAACAGAGTCTGTAACCACTCCTGATTGGTATGTACCAGATACTGGTGCAGGTGAAGAAAATCCATTAGCCGCTTTAGCGGGTACCTATACAGGAACAACTGCTGGTACAAACTCTATGCGTTTACTTCTTAACGAGGATGGAACAGGCATATATGACTATGAGGGTACATCTCCACGTGATATTACATGGACACTAGAAGGCACTACGGTCACCTTTGAACTTGATGGAGATGATGTCGTCTTAACTTGGGATGCAGAGGCTGGAACTCTTATTGGTACCTATTATCAAGATTATGGTGAATATGAAATTCCCGTAAATCTCACTAAAGATGATGCTGATAGTGGTGATAGACAAGAAGAAGTCATTAATCTTGTTGGTACATGGACTGGACAAGGTACATATAGTAATACTTACACAGTGACAATTTATGCTGATGGTACTTATGAATTAGTGTTACCTGGCGCCACATACACTGGCACATGGACAGGTTCACTAGATGGTACCATTGAACTTGATGTAAGTAGTACAGTTCTTGAATACTTCAACTTAACATATAACGCAGCTAACGATACTGCCATTATTAACTTTGAAGATGATGATTATAACGACTACTCTAATGTTGTTTACACTAGAGCGGGTTAGTGTCTGGATAATTGTCATCTATATACTTACATACATATATAAAAGGTGCCTATTCAGGTACCTTTTAATAAATTAACTTGCTTATTAATCTATAAAATTATAGATTATCAAGGGAAGAAAATTATCTATTGCCTAAACGAAAGGAGAACTTTTATGAAAGGTACTAAATTATTAACTATTTGTTCTGCTTTAGTGCTTACTCTCTCTCTTGGTGCGTGTCAAACAGAAGAAGATATCACCACTAATGATAGCGAGGCACAAGAGACTGAGACTGAAGAAGATGGCGCTTTAAACGGACTTGGGACTCAGGATAGTCCCTACCTAATTACTAATGGGGCACAGTTAAAAAATGCCTTAAATGCGGCTTTAGAAGAAGGCACTCAATATATCAGTATTGAAAACGATATTAGTCTATCTAGTGGTTGGGATAGTATTGGAACATTAAATAACCCAGTAACCGCCACTATTTATGGTAATGGTTATACAATCTCTAACTTAGATGTTAATGAAAACGATACTGGTTATTATGGATTAATTGGAGCTTTTGAAGGCTACGCTGAAGATTTAACTATTCAAGGTCAACTAAAAGTCGTATCTGATACAGATTTGTATTTAGGAGCTTTTGCGGGTGTGACCTATAACTCTATCTTAAAAGGGATTAGAGCGGATGCTGAAATACACGCTCGATCAACATACTCTGGAGCAACCGCTTATATCGGTGGTATTGTCGGTGGCAATGGTCTAGATACAGGCCTATACACAGTATTTGAAGAATTAGAGTTTACTGGTTCTATCTATACAAATATAGCTGGCGCCTATGTCGGTGGATTAGTTGGAGTTTCACCTAACTACGGAACAGGTTTATCCTTAACAAACTGTTATGTTAACGCGACATCAATTAGCGGTGGTGAATATACAGGTGGTGCTTTTGGATACCTATTCTCTTATGGTAGTGTCACTAACTCCGTAGTGTATGCTGATACAATAGAAGCAACCGATTCAAGTGCATCCTATGGAGACTATGCTGGTGGTATTGCAGGATATTCATCTTATGAAACCGCTATCCTAAATAATATTGTTAGTGTCGGAGAAATCAGCGCTTCTAATAGCGCTAACTCATACTATAGCTCGTCAGCGGGTGAAATCACCGGTTATCAATATAAAGATCAATGGGATAACTACGATGATACACTTGGCACTGCGCTTGCAAATAACATCGTTTTAAAGAATGCCACTTTAACAGGACAAACTGTTAATGATGGGCAAGCGGAGTTAGGAGCGTTATCAGAAGATTTATATGAGTCTCTATCTTTTGTTAGAGCGTGGAACTACACTGATGGTCTTTTAAGTCTAAAACCTCTTAGTGATATATCTAGTGATGAAGTAGATGTTACTATTGTCCATAACGATGGCACAAGTGAGACCACAGTGGTTAAGGCAAGTCCAAATCTATATACAAATATATCTATTGAATTAACTAGAGAAGGATATATGGAGTGTGGTCTATATTACGATAGTGATTGTAAAATCGATTATCGATACTATGTACCAACAAATGGTATCACCCTCTATGTTGGATGGTTTGAGACATCTCGACTCGCTGGTGTCTATACTGGAGAAGCATCTTATAACCCCACCATCCAATTTAGGGCAGATGGCTCATTAGTTATTCTCTTTAATGATAACTATATTAGTGATGGTTGGTGGTGGTGTGACGGAGAGCACATCGTGTTTATGTATCACTATTTATACGATAACTACTTTGTCGCTGTTTGGGATGAAGCAAGTAACTCCTTTACCTGGCTTGATATGAATGATGAAGACTATGTCTATAACTACAAAAAGGCAAGTCAATCATCGATAGAAGTTCCTGACTATACAGAGCAAGGTATTGCAGGTGACTATTATGGGTCAAATATCGATGGATTTATTACCATTTCTACAAATGGTAATATTGAGTGGCATAAAAATAGTCCTGAATCAATTTACGATACAGGCGCGATTCGTTTAAGTGGCACCACAGTAACTCTATCCCTTATGGGGATAAGCGGTACCTATTCATATGACGAGGACACCCAAACACTTACAAAGAGTGATGGATCCGCTGTTTTAGCCGCTAACGCTGGCGAGTTTGTTACAACCTATAATACCGAGGATGGATCAGTCTATATTCATATCTTTGAAGAGACTTATTATATTGTTATTAATGGTTCTTTAACATCCTATGAGTATGAAGGCACATTAGAAGAAGGAGAAACCATTACTATTGTTGATAACAATTATTTAGTGGAAGGATCTAATCTTGTTTTACAAGGGGTAGCACCTGATAAAACACCTCTTGCAAATACCTATGTCACCACGAGTGGAGCCTCTATTACTTTAGTCTTAAATGCGGATGGTACAGGAACCTATGATGGTATTGCTATTGTTTGGGACTTCGATGGTACGTATGTCACATTTGAGGTCAACTATGCTGATGTTACTCTTGAGTGGGACGCTGAAACTCAAACACTAACAGGAACCTATGATGATGGTGAGTATCCAGTAAATCTTACCTTTAGTGTTTATGTCCAAGAGAGTCCCGCTACCGCAAATGCTGCGGGTACCTGGTCAGGGTCTGTCCAGATGGGATACTCCTACACCCTTACCGTTAACGAGGACGGAACATTCACTCTTGTTATGCCATATAATACAATCTCTGGTAATTGGTCAGGTGATTTGGCTTCAACCTTCACTTTAGATACCTCGGAAGCCCCTGATGTATTTGACGATGATACCGTTACCTGCACATATAACGCTGATAATGACACATTAAAAATTGCCTATGCGATATATTATGAAGATTACTCATTTACCTGGAGTAGGTAATCTACTATCTATTATTACTTAGCCATTTTGGGAGGTAGTTCCTTTATATCCCTTCTTTCATAAGGAACTACCTTTTTATTATTTAGTTATTTTATTTATTATGGCAAAATATAAGTATGGCTAGTATTGATAGAGACAGTGCATTAGACCAGTTTATAGACTATCTTAAATATGAGAGAAACTACACTGATAAAACAGTAGTGTCATATACCTCTGATATTGAGAAGTTCTTTAAGTTTCTAGATAAGGAGATGATTGATTATTTAAGTGTTAGCCCTCAAACAATTAGAAACTTCTTAGCCACTGAAATATCGTCTGGGATAGACAAACGCTCTAATAATAGAAGAAGATCATCTCTCTCTTCTTTCTATTCATTTTTACAAAGAAAGAAATATATTAAAGATAATCCCTTTTTATTTGTAAGCTCCGCCAAAACAGATAAAAAGTATCCTGATGTCTTGTATAAAAATCAAGTGGACGAACTCTTTACCCTAAATGGAGAAAGAGTGGATGAGCTAGCCTTACGTGACCAAGCTATACTAAAGATGCTCTACTACATGGGTTTAAGAGCGAGTGAACTATGTAATCTTAAAATCCAAGATATTGATTTTAAACATCGTCTAGCAAGAATCTTTGGTAAAGGGCAAAAAGAGAGGATGGTACCCTTCTCCACCGATGCCCTTGAGGCTATGACTAAGTATCAAGAAGAACTTAGACCAAAACTCTTAAATGGAAAGAGTAGTCCCTACTTTATTTTAAACGATAAAGGAGAACAACTCACAACCCGTGGTTTGGAACATATTCTCTCAACCGTTGAAGAAAAATGTGGTCTATGTTATGGACTTCATCCCCATACACTACGTCACTCTTTTGCCACTCATCTTTTAGAGAATGGCGCGGATCTTCGAGTGATCCAAGAGCTTCTTGGTCACTCCTCTTTAAACGCCACCCAAATCTACACTCATATATCCGATAAAGAGATGAAAGATACATATTCAAACTACTTCCCCCGCGCTCATAAAGAGGATAAATAATTTTTTATATATAATATAAAAACTATTGTCAATAACAATGCTCTTAGTATATAATTCTTTTTGCTATGTAATAAACTATTACATAGACTACACACACTGTGGTTTGTATCCCTTTTGTCCCTAATCTGTTAGGGTGGCTGGTATTTAAGCAGTGGAGGATAAAAACAATAAGGAGAAAAACAATGGAAGAAGAAAGTAAAGTCGAAGAGACTGAACAAGTCGCTGAAGCCCCTAAAGAAGAGGAGACTTCAGTAGAAGCGGCCCCAGAAGAAGGCATGGCTACCTTTATTCATGATGAAGACGCACCTGTTATCACCATGAAAAAACTATTAGAAGCAGGTGCTCATTTTGGTCATCAAACAAGACATTGGAACCCAAAGATGAAAAAGTATATCTATGGGGCAAGAAATGGTGTCTATATTATTGACCTAGCGCAAACTGTCACTAAAGTCGAAGAAGCTTATAAAGCCTTAAAAGAGATTGTTGATCAAGGTGGTAAAGTATTGTTTGTTGGCACTAAAAAACAATGCCAAGAAGCAGTAGAAGCAGAAGCCCTAAGATCTGGCTCATTCTACATTACCAATAGATGGCTAGGTGGTACATTAACAAACTTTAAAACAATTCAAGGAAGAATTAGATATTTAGCGGAGCTAGAAAGAAGAGAGGAAGATGGAGAAATCGATATCCTCCCAAAGAGCGAAGCGGTCAAACTAAGAAGAGAGAAAGCAAAACTCGAACGTAACTTTAATGGAATTAAAGAGATGAGAAAAATCCCTAACGCTCTCTTTGTGGTGGATCCAGTACAAGAGGCTAACGCTGTTAAAGAAGCAAGAAAACTTAATATCCCAGTCTTTGCTATCGCTGATACTAATGCTGACCCAGACTTAATCAATTATCCTATCCCCGCTAACGACGATGCGATTAGATCAGTATCCTTAATCCTTGCCGTTATGGCAGATGCAATAGTGGAGTCTAAAGGCGGTGTACCAGTGGTCGCCTATGTAAAAGACGAGGGTGAATCAGTCACCATGAAAGATGTGATAAAACAAACCGAAAAAGAAAATGCTGAGAAACTCGCTAAAATTAGAGCGGAGCGCAAAGCACGTCAAGAACAATATGAAAAAGAGCAGGCAAGAAGAAACGGTGAAGAATCGGAAGAAGAGAAACCCGCCCCTAAAAAACCAAGAGCCCCAAAAGCTCCTAAAGAATCTCCAGTAGAAGAAGCCCCCAAAGAAGAGACTACTGAAGAGGCGCCAATTGAGAAAAAACCAAGAGCCCCAAAAGCTCCAAAAGAAGAGAAACCTGTAGAGGAAGCTCCAGTGGAAACAAAACCCGAGGAATAATTATGGCAGAACAATCATTAATTGACTTAATTAAAATACTAAGAGAGCGTACTGGCGCTGGTCTAATGGACTGTAAAAACGCCCTTATAGAATCTGATAACGATCTAGATAAAGCATGCGACTGGCTAAGAGAAAAAGGACTCGCAAAAGCCGCAAAAAAAGCGGATAGAATTGCCGCAGAGGGTTTAGCAATTACTAAAAAGGATCCTACATCTGGTAAAGTCGTTATCTTAGAAGTTAACTGTGAGACAGACTTTGTCTCTGGATCTGATGCTTTTAAAGAGTTTGTTGATTCTGTTGCCACAACACTTCTTACAAAAGAGCCATCATCGATAGATGAGGCAATTAGTCTAACTCAAGATCTATTTACTGACGCCACTGTTAAACTAGGAGAGAAACTATCTTTAAGAAGATTTAAAGTGGTCACTCCAAAAGAGAATCAAGCGGTTTATACCTATATTCATATGGGTGGTAAGATTGCCGTTGCGGTTACTCTAGCAAAAGAGGCAACTGAAGAGTTTGGTAAATATGTAGCGATGCATATAGCCTCTAACTCTCCAACCTATGTTAAACTCGAAGATGTCCCACAAGAAGAGATTGCTAGAGAGCGTGAGATTCAAACAGAAGCGACAAAAAACGACGAGAAACTCGCTGGTAAACCTCAAGTGGTTATCGACAGGGCAATAGAGGGTAAAGTCAGTAAAACCTTCCAAGAATCAACATTATATGAACAAGCTTATTTTGCGGATGAAACAAAAAAAGTTAAGACACTTCTAAAAGAGAACGATAATGATGTTATTAACTTCACTCGTTATAAAGTGGGTGAAGGAATTGAGAAGCGTCAAGACGATTTTGTTAGTGAAGTATTATCACAAGCTAATTCTTAATAAGGAAAGCCTAAAAGTCTTTCCTTTTTTCTAAGGAGATATATGTATAAAAGAGTACTCTTAAAACTATCTGGTGAATCTTTAAGACAAGAAGAAGAAAGTCAAATAATCGATGTCGACTATCTTAAAGAAACCGCTTTAACGATTAAATCTCTTTATGACCAAGGTCTAGAGATTGCCCTTGTTATTGGTGCGGGTAATATTTGGCGAGGTAAACTAGCAGATCAAATAGGAATAGAGAGAATCCCTGCAGACTACATGGGAATGCTAGGAACAGTAATTAATGCAGTGGCTATATCTAGCGCCCTAAAAAACCTCGACTGTCCAAGTGTAGTCTTCTCTTCAATTAGTCCAATCGAAGGGGTAACAAGAGCGTATAATCCTAAGGAAGCGATAGAAGAGCTAGAAAAAGGTAATGTCATATTCCTTGCAGGAGGAACAGGTAAACCATTACTTACTACGGATACCGCTGCAGCGGAACTCGCTATAGACACAAAAGTAGATGCTATCTTAATGGCTAAAAATGATGTTGATGGAGTCTACTCTGATGATCCAGATAAAAACCCTGACGCTATCTTCTATAAACGTATCACCTATCAAGAGATGATTGATAAAGACTTAAAGGTTATGGATAGGCAGGCTTTAGAGATGTTAAAAGATAAAGATATCGAAGTAAGAGTATTTAATATGGCGGATATTTCTAACTTTGTCAAAGTGGCAAAAGGAGAAGATATCGGCACCACAATAACAAAGGGGGATAAATAGTTATGCAAGAATTAGCTAAAGATTGTAAAAGTGCGATGGAAAAGTGTATTGAAACACTTGAAGATGGACTTGGGACACTAAGGACTGGTAAAGCTAGCCCCGCACTACTCTCTCATATTCAAGTGGAGTATTACGGTTCTATGACTCCGATTATTCAAATATCACAGATCAGCTGCCCTGAACCTAGGCAGCTAATTGTTAAACCTTACGATAAGAATGACCTTAAGCCCATTTTAGCGGCTATCTCAATCTCTGATTTAGGACTCTCTGCCGTTAACGAAGGGACCCTTATTAGAGTGACTATCCCTCCCCTAACAGAAGATCGTCGTAAAGAGATTGTTAAACAAGCTCATAAGTATGGAGAGGAAGCAAAAATCGCCATACGTAATGTCAGAAGAGATTACATGTCCCTTGTAAAAGAGGATAAAGATATGAGTGAAGATCTTGCTCATGAAATCGAAGATGATATCCAAAAAGTGACCGATGAAATCGGTTCTAGAATCGATAAAATTGTCGATGAAAAAGAAAAAGAAATCTTAACCCTTTAAGGGAAAAAATAAATTAACCAATCCTTAATAGTATTTAGTGTATATTCTTTTCAAAAGATTTATTTTTAATAAGTCTTTTGAATATGCTAAAATACGAGTAATGCCAAGAGACGAAATACTAGAACATAACCAGCTCACCAAAGACCAAAAACATGGGACTTTTATCCGCACAATAAGCGCTATTGTGATTATTATAATTGCTCTTCCCTGTATTTTAGTGGGTGATTGGTTTTATTTTGCCCTCTGCCTTATTGGTGGGGGTATAGCAACATACGAGCTCATTAGATGTGTTAAGCATAAATATAGCCCCGCTATATACGTTGTTTCAATTATCATAATGGCGGCTTTAATCATCTGGCCAATCTTTAAGAACTTATATGAAGGAGAAGCTTCAGGTCCAGCCTACTATTTATATAACGACTATAACTCATTATCACTCTCAGTTATCCTTATGGTGGCGGGTTTACTTTTGCTCCTTCTCCTTGTGGTGATTGATCCTAACTTTAGTGTTCGTGATGCTTGTCTTATCTTTGCCTTTTTAGTTTTAATTGCTATCGGAATCCAGTGTGCCTTAATTTTAAGGTTTTATCCTCAATATATCTACCATCTTGAAAATGGGGCGAGTGACACATACTTTAACTTCTATGATTCCTTTGAATCTTGTAGCCTTGCGGTTTGTATCATCGCTGGAACATATATGAATGATACAGGAGCTTTCTTTACGGGAATGCTCTTTGGTAAATCAAAATTAAACGAAAGAATAAGTCCTAAAAAGACATGGGAAGGATTTATTGGAGGCATTTGTTTTAGCTTCCTATTTGTCTTCCTCTTTGGTTTTATTCTTGCTCTATGTAATCATCCAATGCTAGGGATATTTGATGTTGACCATTGGTATCTTATCTTGATACTCGCTTTCCTTATTCCACTTTTTGGAACCTTTGGAGACTTTATCTTCTCTAGCGCGAAACGTAACTATGGTATTAAAGATTACGGAAACTTAATTCCTGGGCACGGAGGAATCCTCGATAGGGTGGATTCTCTTATTGTGACCGCGCTAGTATCCGCTTTATATGTTTTAATTTGTAGTGCTTTAATTCTTGGAGTAGGGAGCCCGCTTTTCTAATGAAAAAGGTCTTACTTCTCGGTGCGTCTGGCTCTATTGGTAAGGAGACTATCTCCGTTCTTTTAGACTCTAAGGATGATTTTACCCTTACAGGAGTTAGTGTGGGCACTCACTCAGAACTCTTAGAATCACTAATTAAAGAGTTCCCCACAATTAGATATATATACTGTATAGAGGAAGATGCCGCCTCTAGTTATAAAGAGAAGTATCCTTATTTACATGTATACTCAGGGGAAACAGGACTCGATAAGATATGCTCAAGATGCGACTATGACATCATGGTTAACGCTTTAAGTGACTTTGTTGGCTTAAAACCCACCCTTAACGCCATATACCTAGATAAAGATATTGCCCTTGCGAATAAAGAATCAATCGTTATCGGTTATTCTCTTTTAAAGGAATCATTAAAGATCTCTAAATCTAAAATCTACACCATCGATAGTGAGCACTCTGGACTTGTTAGATGTTTAAAAGATGAGTCCGATAATATTAATCAAGTATACCTAACATGTTCTGGTGGTCCCTTTTATCAGTATACGTACCAACAGTTACAAGATGTCACAGTAGGAGAAGCCCTAAATCACCCAACGATTAAAATGGGTCCACTTATCAGCGTGGAATCCGCATTGTATTTAAATAAAGCATACGAAGTAGTGGAGGCTAACTTCCTCTTTGGTTTTGACTATCGTAAAATAGATATTCTTTTTGATACAAAGGCGGAGTATCACGCAGTGGTCTCTTATAACGATGGTCATTATAGAACCTATAAAAAAGCCCCATCAATGTATGATCCTATTAAATTTGCCCTAAACCATTATCAACCTGATGATAATGATGAAACACTATATATAGATACTCTCGATGAAAGACTAGCTTTTATGGATATAAAAGACTATCCAGTATTAGAATACGCGATTATGATTCTCGATGAAGGGGGATTAATGGGAGATATAATAAACGCTGCGGCAAGTGAATCTATTCATGCTTTTATCGAAGGGAAGATTAAATATACCGATATTATCCCATTAATTGATAAAGCGATAGATAACTTCCCTAATAACATTGAAAACCCAATCTATGAAGATTTAAAAAGAATAGACACAGAAGTAAGAGTGTTTATTGACACTCTTATCAAAGGAGAAGGTAACTAATGGTAGTGGTTTATATCATTATCTTTGTGGTTGCGCTCTCCCTATTAATTATCATCCATGAGGCTGGTCATTTTGCGATGGCTAAAGCCTTTAAAGTCTACTGTTTTGATTTCTCCGTTGGTTTTGGACCTGCACTCTTTCATCGAAAGAGAAAGAATGGAGAAACATACTTCTCTTTTAGAGCGGTCCCTCTAGGAGGGTATGTCTCAATGCTAGGAGAAGATGAAGACGAAGATAAAAAAAGAGAAGACGATAAAAAGAAAAAAGAAGAAGAACAAGCTAAAGCGGAGCTCCTAGAACCGATAGAAAACGAGACACAAGAAACAGGTGAGACTAAAAAGAAAGAGAAGAAGAAGCGTAAAAGAATCTTTGTTCAAGAAGATGAAGATGTCGATGTACCTATGACCAGGTCCCTCGCTCATAAAAATAGAGGAGTACAAGCTATTATTATGAGTGCAGGTATAGGAATGAATATGATTTTAGCTCTTGTCCTATTCTTCTCCTATGAAACATTCTTCTCTCATAAAATGTTAAATCTCAATGAGATAGTAGTAGCGGATGATTCTATTGCCGCATCTGCGGGTTTAACCAGCGATGATTTAATCTATTATGTAGGAGCAACATCGCTTGGTTCCACAGTATTCTATGTCTTTGATGAAGAGGCAACCCTTTACTATGAAGATGGGCAAGAACAGTCCATTGTCATGGGTGTTAATCTCCCTGGATCAGTCGAACTCGAAAAACTATCTTATGATTATTACTTAGCGGGTTTTATTGTGACGCAAGACGAAGATGAATATGGTAACCCCTTATATGAAACAATCATTGTCTATGATGAAGAAGGTAATGAAATAGACTCTTATGAAAGACCAGTCTATCTCTATCAAGATATTTTATATCTTGAAAATACCGCTTCAGTTAAGTTCACCCTGCAAGGGATAATTGTGGACGAAGATGGGTATGTCGAGTTTAATGGTAATAGTTATGTTATTAATCTAGCTATTTTACACGACGAAGAAAATGAACTGAGTTCTTTTGAACCGCTCGGTTTAACCCTAGGGACAATGGATTATAAAAACGACTTTAAGACCGCGTTTAAGAATACGTTTACTGATTTTGCGGACTCCTCTCACGCGGTGGTGGATGCGATTATCGGTCTATTTAGAGGGCAGGGTTGGAGTCAACTCACTGGAGTGGTTGGAATTTATACCCAGACAACTTCTATCTTACAGTCTTATGGATGGGGTTATTTCCTCTATACATGGGGACTAATCTCAGTTAATTTAGCCCTTTTAAACCTTGTTCCTATCCCTGGACTTGATGGGTGGCACCTTCTAGTGCTCCTAATTGAAGGTATCTCTCGTCATAAAGTACCTCGTAAGTTCCAGACAGTGATGTCTTGGATTGGTTATATTATAATTATTGGCTTGTTCGTCGGAATCCTTGTTATGGATATATGGAGGCTGGTGGTATGAGTGACAGGATGGACCGCTTCTTAAAATCTATCTACCTAGACAATATCGAAGATTATGACATGGATTTTGATATGCTATCGAAAAATAGATTCAATCAAGATCAGTACGATATGATTATATGTAAAAGAAGTCCTTGGGAGTATCCACTCCTAAATGAGTTTATTGAGCATTTATCCTACATTAAATATAAATACACATTAAGATTTTCCTATACAAAGAGTCCAAGCACTCAAGATGTTATTGAACTCTTTTTTGACTGGTTTTCTAGTCATTACCATATCACACTAGATGTAGATATATCCTCTGAATCCGATGTTGATCAGATTAACTTTGTCTATGAGACAAAAAAAGAAGAAGATATCTACCACCCAATTGTCAAAGAGTTTTCTGATTTACTCGATTTTATTGACTATCAGTTTGTCTTGCATGAAGAAACAAAAGATAAGACAGATAATGATTACTCTGAAGAGGAGAAAGAAAAAGCGATAACTGAAGCTAGTCAAGAAGCCCTAGAAACAATTAAAGAGAGTCAAAGTGAAGGAAGTGACTACTCCTATATCGAAACTCTTGAAGAGGATGAAGAAGAAGAGGAGGTCCAAACATCTTCTTTTCAAGAACAACTCCTTAAGGATATGAGTAAAAATATGGATTCAATTATGAAAGATAGAGAAAGAGAAGCCCTTAATAAAACCGGTAACTTCCCTCATGTTGATTCTATCGATGATATAAAAGAAAGTATGGACACTGTTGATTTTGATGGGTATGTTTTCCAAGTGACAGTAAGAAACTTTGCTCGAGGTGGTCAGATGGTGGTACTCGGAGTGCACGATGACTACTCCGCGATTAACGTTAATGCCGGCTCAGAACAGCTCCAATTTGTTTCGGGAGACTACCAAGAACTCAATGGTTGTAAAATTAGGGTGCAAGGATCTGTCTTTGTTGAAAGAAATAATTCGAACCTCGCAGTAAGAGCTCAGTATATCACTCCAATTGAGCCAGATATTGTTGAGCATGAACACTCAGAAACCCCAAGAGTGGAGCTTCACTTACACACAAACATGTCCGCCCTTGATGGAGTCTCCTCGATAACTGAATATTGTAACTACGCCGCTAAACTTGGGCACAAAGCTATTGCGGTAACTGACCATGCTGTGGTTCAAGCTTTCCCTGAAGCCTATAGAGCCGCTAAACAAACAGGGCTTAAGATGATATATGGGTGCGAAGTATATCTAACTGACCAAGAACAAACTCTTGTCTATAACCCCAATGATAATAAACTAAATGATGTTACCTATGTAGTGCTAGATTTAGAAACAACAGGACTATCTTCTACCCGTAATGACATCATGGAATTTGCGGGAGTAAAACTAAAACCAAAACAGAGAGCGGAGTATCTAGATATCCTTATTAATCCAGGTTATCCCTTAACAAAATACGTCTCTAACCTAACACATATCACCGATGATTTATTAAAAAATAAACCGAGTTTTGACGAGGCAATTGACCAGATTGTTGACTTTTTAGGGGATGCAGTGCTTGTTACCCACAATGCATCATTTGACTTTGGTATCCTAAATTCAGAACTAGAAAGACACGGAAGAAAGCCGTTAACTAACTCTGTTATTGATACCCTTGCAATAAGCCACTACTCTGATCCAAACGCGAAAAGCCATAGACTAGAAAACTTCTGTAAGAGAAACGATGTTTTCTATGATTTAACTAGTGCCCATAGAGCGGACTATGATGCTGATGTGCTCTATCAAGTTTGGAGAAAACTTCTAAATGAGTATTTAGATAAAGACCCTAATATGAGTTTAAATGATCTAGCTAAACTAGAAGCCCCTACGAGTATTACTAACGCTCTTCACTCCTATGATGCCGTGGTCATTGCTAAAAACCAAAAAGGACTTAAAGATTTATACAAACTCGTTAGTGAAGCCCACACTACCTACCTTGGTAATGTTCCAAAAACCCCAAGAAAACTCATAAGTGAAAATAGAGAGAATCTCATTATAGGAAGTGCATGTTTTAACGGAGAAATCTTTGAATACGCGAGAAACAAAACAAGAGATGAACTAAAAGAAAAGATGAAGTTTTACGACTATATAGAAGTACAACCACTAGAAAACTACGACTGGTTTATCAATATGGGAGAACTCACGAAAGAAGAAATCCTCGATATCGTTAAAACAATTATCGATTGTGCGGATGAGCTTGGTATCCCAGTTGTGGCTACAACCGACTGCCACTACGCCCGTAAAACAGACAAGGAGTTTAGGGATGTCTTTATCGATACAAAAGAAAAAGGAAGAACCCCGCGTCATCCCTTAAACCCGAAAGAAAGAGATGATCTCCCTTATTTTGATAATCCTGACCAGTATTATCGGTCCACTGATGAAATGTTAGAGTGTTTCTCTTTTCTCGGTAAAGAGAAAGCCTATGAGATAGTGGTAACTAACTCTAATCTTATCGCTAGTCAAACTGAAGAGATTACTCCTGTTCCTAACGATAAACTCTATACCCCTCAAATTGAAAATGTCGACACAATCTTAAGGGATTTATGCTTTGGAAATGCTCACGCCTTATATGGAGACCCACTTCCAGAATCGATTGAGCAGCGTCTTACTACAGAGCTTAATGGTATTATAGACCACGGATTCGCCGTGATTTATTACCTTGCCTATCTAGTTTGTAAAAAGACACATGAAGATGGGTATGTGATTGGAAGCCGAGGTAGTGTTGGATCCTCTTTTGCCGCGACGATGGCGGGTATAACTGAAGTTAACCCACTTCCTCCACATTATGTCTGCCCACATTGCCACTACTTTGAATGGGGATCTGAACATAATCCTGATATAAGAAGTGGATATGATCTTCCTGATAAGTTATGTCCTAAATGCGGGGAAAAGCTTATCGGAGACGGACAAAACATTCCTTTTGAAACATTCCTAGGTTTTGAAGCGGAGAAGACTCCTGATATCGATTTAAACCTCCCCACCGAGTATCAAGAAAGTGCCCATAACTACTTAAGGAGTTATCTAGGAGAAGATAATGTCTTTAGAGCGGGTACAGTGTCCACTGTTCAAGATAAGACAGCGTACGCAAAAGTCCTTGATTATTATGCTTGGAGAAATATCGATACTAATACTATCCCAAGAGCAAAAATTGATTATCTTGCCTCAGGTTGTGTCAAGGTTAAAACTACAACTGGTCAACACCCCGCAGGACTTATTGTCGTGCCAACAGGTTATGATATCTATGATTTTACCCCTGTTCAGTATCCTTCAAATGATCCATCGAAAGGATCAAAAACCACCCACTTTGAATATCGTTCCTTACATGACTCAGTTTTAAAACTTGACCTATTAGGTCATGTTGACCCCACAGCGATTAATATGATGAGTAATCTTTCAGGATTTAGCTATGATAAGATTCCTTTTAATGATAGTAAGGTTATATCTCTCTTCTCCTCTCCTAATGAACTACATCTATCAGATAACTATCTAAAACTAAAGACAGGTTGTTTAGGACTTCCTGAATACGGCACTGAATTTGTAAGAGGGATAATTGAGGCCACTCATCCAACATCATTTGCAGATCTTGTTATTATTGAAGGTATCTCTCATGGTACTGAAGTGTGGCAAGGTAATGCGGAGTCACTCATTAAAGATCAAGGGGTAAAACTAAAAGATGTCATTGGATGTCGTGATGATATTATGACTTACCTTATGGGTAAAGGTGTTCCTCATGAAGTAGCCTTTTCAATCATGGAGGATGTAAGAAGGGGTAAAGGAGTAAAAAAAGAATACGAGGAGACAATGAAAGCTTGTAATGTTCCTGACTACTATATAAACTCCTGTAATAAGATTGCCTACCTTTTCCCAAAAGGTCATGCGACAGCATATGCGATTATGGGTTATAGAGTGGCCTACTACAAACTCTATTATCCAATTGTCTACTACGGAACATATTTCAGTGTCAGAACAAAACAGTTTGAAATAGCAACGATGATTGCGGGAGAGCGTGCAATCATCAACCGTTTTGAAAACCTTAAAGAAAAGCAAAAGAGAGAAAAACTCACCACAAAAGAAAACGAAATACTTGATACACTTAGAATTTGTATTGAGATGTATGAAAGAGGGATTAAGTTTGAAAACATCGATATCAATAAGAGTGATGCGATAAACTTTGTCATTGATAAAGAGAATAACGCCCTAATCCCACCCTTTGTCTCTATCGATGGTGTGGGAGAAAACGTCGCGCAGTCAATCGTGGATGCAAGAAAAGAAAAACCATTCACCTCTATCCAAGATTTAAAGGAACGTACTTTACTTTCTAGTACAAATATATCTGATTTAACCACTCTTGGTGTTTTAAATGACTACCCACAAGAAGACACCCTCTTTGAGCAGTTATCCTTATTCTAATCGGGACGTAGCACAGTTTGGTAGTGCGCTTGATTCGGGTTCAAGAGGTCATGAG
>JAJQAP010000048.1 GCA_021203745.1 Coprobacillus sp. | reverse complement strand
CATCATCAACAGAAGACATAAACTTGATTTCAAGAGAACTCTTAACCTCATCAGGAAGTTCATCGACATCCTTTTTATTTTCTTCTGGGACGATGATCATCTTGATACCAGAACGCGCGGCGGCAAGGGACTTCTCTCGGAGTCCACCGATAGGTAAGGCGTTACCACGTAGTGTTACCTCCCCAGTCATTGCAACATCTGGATTAACTGGTCGCTTAGAAAGACAAGAGATTATCGCTGTGGTTATCGCTACCCCTGCACTTGGACCATCTTTAGGTACTGCGCCTTCTGGGACATGGATATGGATATCGTTATTTTCAAATAGGTCTGGATCTATCCCGTATTTGAAGGCATTAGATTTAACATAATCTAGGGCAATAGAGCAGGATTCTTTCATAACGTCCCCAAGGTTTCCGGTCACAACGAATCCACCTTTACCCTTAAAGTAGTTAACTTCAATGGGGAGTATCTCTCCACCAAAATCGGTATATGCTAGACCTGTAACCACTCCAACTTGAGGCTCTTTCTCTTTATGGGCCATATCTTCATAGATTTCCACTCCAAGGAGTTCTCTTACTTTCTTCTCGTTGACTTTCACCTTTTTCATCTTGGTGTTTTTAACGGAGTCTACCGCTATCTTTCTAAGACAAGAACCGATTTGACGTTGAAGTTCACGCACTCCTGCCTCTCTTGTGTAGTGTCTTATGATATAAAGATAGGCATCATCAGTAAACTCCACTTGCTCACTCGTTAAACCATTTGCTTCAAGCTCTTTCTTTAGAAGATGGTTTTTTGCAATTTGAAGTTTTTCTATTTCTGTATAAGAAGGGATTTCAATTAGTTCTAGTCGATCTCTTAATGGTCCAGGAATATCATCTAGTGAGTTTGCGGTGCAGATAAAGAGTACATCGGATAGATCAAATGGCTCTTCAATAAAGTTATCGGTAAAAGCGTAGTTTTGTTCTGGATCTAGCACTTCAAGGAGAGCGCTTGAAGGATCTCCATGATATGAGGCTGATAGTTTATCGATTTCATCGAGACAGAATACAGGGTTATTTGTGCCCGCTCTCTTGATGGAGTTAATTATTCTTCCTGGCATCGAGCCAACATAGGTTCTTCGATGGCCACGGATTTCCGCTTCATCTGATATACCGCCTAGTGAGGTTTTTACAAATTTACGACCTAAGGCATTAGCAATTGATTTTGCGAGTGATGTCTTACCACATCCTGGTGGCCCGTAAAAACAGAGAATAGGCGACTTGAGATTTCCTGTTAACTGTTTAACAGCAAGATATTCAATAATTCTTTGTTTTTGTTTTTTAAGTCCGTAGTGATCAGCATCAAGTATTTCTTCCACTTGGTTAATATCGGAGTTATCTTCACTCTTCTCGCTCCAAGGGAGACCGACAAGGGTTTCTAGATATGACTGAACAAGGGCTGCTTCCATTGAGCCTTGTGGCATCATCTCATACTTTTTGGCTTCGCTGTGGACTTTACTCTTTACATAATCAGGATAGTTTCCTTCATCCACTTTTTTAACGATAGAGTCAACATCGTTATCCTCGTCCTCTCCTAGCTCTTTTTTAATCGCTTTCATTCTTTCTCTAAGGAAATACTCTCTTTGCTGTTTATCAGCATCTTCTCTAATTGAAGTTTGGATATCTTTTTCAATATCGTTTTGCTGTTTTTGGGCAAGGAGTCCTTGAGTAACTAGATCCACAAGGTCTTGGATATTATTTGCTTCAAGGATTTTTTGCTTTTGCTCGGTTGGTAAAGAGAGAGCAGAGGCTACACTATAGCAGTATAGGTCAGCATCTTTAATTCTAGATAAACTGTTAATTGATTCTCTTGGGAGTGAATTCATCACTTCTGGCATTGATTCAATTAGAGATTGCATGGAGTCAATGGCCGCTTTCCCTGTGGTAGCATCATACTCATCTAAATGAATGACCTCACCTTGGGCCACAAAGAAACCATCTTCAAAGGAGATTAATGAAAGATTCACTCGATCCATTGGTTGAATTCTGAGTTTAACATTCTTTCCTTTTGGAGTGGTTGAAATAATCTTACAGAGAGTCGCTACTTTATAACAGTCATCACCACTAATCTGGTCTAGATCAGGGCTATACTGAGTGGTAATAAAGAGGAGACTAGAAGCATTTTTGACACTCGCATCAATCGCTTTTAAAGAGATATCTCTTCCTGCGTCAATGTTAGAGTTTACCCCAGGGTAGAGCACCACACTTTTTGTGACTAGAAGCGGTAAGATTAATTTATCAGTTGTTACTTCGTCCGCCATAAAAAACCTCCTTTAAATGTAATTTATTATATTTAACTCTTGTATTAGTTATTATCTCGATAGAGGATATCTAAAATCCTATTAAATCTCACACTATCTTTGAAACGAGCTTTTTGAGGCTCATACGCTTTTTTAACCTCTTCAATAGAGGTATGATACTGCTCGGCAATTTTTGCGTATTCAAACTCAAGATCACTATCGGTAATTGAAACTTCTTCTTTTTCTCCTATCGCATCGATAATGACTTGGTTAGTAATCGCTTTGATAGAGTTTTCTCTTTGCATTGCATCATACTCTTCTTTTGTTTGTCCAATCATCGATAGATAGGTTTGAAGATCTAAACCAGACTGAGCAAGTTGCTGTTCGTCTCTATTTTGGAGATATTCCATTTGAGAGGTAATCGCTTGTTCTGGGATATCCACTTTTGCGTCTTTTGCAATTTCCTCTAAGAGTTTATTGAAGTAATCATCTCTTGCATGTTGAGTTTTATCTTGTAGTATTTCTGCGCGTAGCTCATTACGTAAACCATCAATTGTGGTGACGTTAGGAATCTGCAAGGTCTTTGCTAGTTCATCATCTAGTGGGGGTAGTGCTTTCTCTTTTACTTCATGCACGGTGACATGAAAGAGTGCAGGTTTACCCGCAAGAGACTCTTCCTGGTACTCTTCAGGGAATGTGACATTAACATCACGCTTCTCTTCGCTTTTTGCACCCACTAGTTGATCTTCAAAACCGGGGATAAAGGAATGAGAACCTAGTTCTAGTTCGTGGTTTGTGGCGCTTCCACCTTCAAACTCTTTTCCATCGACTTCTCCGACAAAGTCGATAACCACTGTATCACCCTCTTTTGCTTCTCTATCAACTGGAGTCAACGTGGCATTATCTTCTTGGATATGCTCTAACTCGTGGTTAATCTCTTCATCTGTAACTTCCACTGTGGGTTTACCAATTTCAAAGCCTTTATATGATTTAATCTCAGCTTCTGGTTCAGTGGTAAAGATAAAGGATAAACTTAACTCTGTATCGCTGACTTTAGGAACATCGAGTTCTGTTTGAGCGATAGGTCTAATATTCTCTTCTTCAAGTAGTTGACGATGAATAGAGTTAGCAACATCATTTATCGCATCATTTGTGACACGCTGAGGATCCACTTTATCCTTAACGAGATTCTTTGGGGCTTTCCCTGGTCTAAAACCATCCACTTTGACGTTAGCGGCGAGCTTATCAAAGGCTTTTTGTTGAGCATCTTGCCAAGTTTTAGGGTCGACATCGACATCGATTTGAATTCGGCAATGCTCTAACTTCGTTATTTTCTTTTCCATTTTTTCTTTCTCCTATAAAACGCAAGTATAATTATAATATAAAAATCTATTTTTATACAATAACACTTTACCCTGATTTTGAGACCTTTTTTAGCACTCTCAAGGGGTAAGTGCTATTAGTATTATTCAATAAAAAATTAGCACTGTCAATAAAAAAGTGCTAAAAAATAAAAAATAATTAATTTTATTCTGGATCAAGGCTTTCGTCCGCTTCAATGATACCTTCTAGAATGGGAAAAACTGTTTTTAAATCGACGTTCCAGATTTTAGCGATGTCTTCTTCTTTAAGCCCATCATTTACTTGCATATAGTATCTACTAGCTATATGCAAAGCACAACCTATCTCGTATTTAGTGCCTTTAATCAGTTCAGGGAATGTATATAGATAGTATAAAGAATATAATGATGTTCCAGTTTCAGAGAGAGAGACATCTTTAGTAATACTCATTAAAAGATTATTAATCTCTTGAGATGGGCTTGTATCGAGTAGTCTATCTGTTTCTCCTTTCGTTGGTTTAATAATAAAACCTTTTTTGTTCTTGAGTGAAAGGTTTGTATAACCGCAGTCAATAAGGATTAAAAAGGCCACTACCCTAGCTAGATACCCCGCAGCATCAGTAGTAATTCTTAATATATCATCGTGGTTTTTCTTAACCTGTTCTGGGTTTAAAGAATAGAGAGCACTTATAAGATCAGAGGTATTTTTAGGATCTTGTAAAGCCTTTGGGGTTACTAACTCTTTTAAAGTATCCTCTTCTTCTGTAGAGCCTCTTTTTAAAGAGGCAATATATTTAGCTTCACTTTGTTCAATCTTTTTTGGATACTCTCTTATTATTTCTTCCACTCCCTGATTGATATAGGGAGAGTTATCTAAAAAGGT
>JAJQAP010000006.1:4290-19804 GCA_021203745.1 Coprobacillus sp. | reverse complement strand
GTGCGGTTAATCCAAATCTCCATGTTGGTGTGTGTGGTGAAACAGGTGGTGATCCTGTATCTGTCGAGTTCTATCATAACTCTGGACTAGACTATGTCTCTTGCTCTCCATTTAGAGTTCCTGCAGCAAGACTTGCCGCTGCACAAGCAAACATCAAAAATCCTCGTAAAAAATAAGGATTTACACTAATAAACACAAAAAGGCCATCAAATTGATGGTCTTTTTTATTGTTGTAATTTTCTTTATTTTGGCTATTCTAAATAGGTATGAAAAAGGGTGTTAAATTAACTTTACTAGGCCTCTTACTCATTAGTGTATCAGGATGTAATAAAGAAGAAGTTATATGTGACTATCCTTCTGAATATACATTATTAACAGAAGATATTGACGATATATTTGAGTTTATCTTTAGTCATGATGTGAGTAATGGGGCTATCTCTAACTGGAATGGGATAGATTATAGTCTAGACCAAACAATCGAAGAGTATGATTTTGGAGAGTTAAACGAGGAGTGGTCATGCCTTGAAAAGTATGAAACAAAAGCGATAAAGACAGTGGGCACTGTTAGCGCGATAGATAACGCTGAATCTAGTTGGTATGACGGATCTATATCATATCAATATAACTATTATGATGGAGTGTATCATTATACAAACTATAACGGATATATATCTCAAAGCGAGGAGTCTCCCTCTTTATCGGACTTTACTGGATCTATCGATGGTGTCTTTGACTTATTAGAGACATGGTATGAAGAGTATATCTTTAACTTTGTTGGATATAACATATATGACTATAAAGGGACACTAGAAAAGTCAAATATCGATTCTTCTTTTAGGGCCATCTTAAATATCGATGTTTCTTATTATGATTTAGAGCTTGATTTAGGGGAGATAGGGGAAATTAGCTACACTCAAATAGGATCTATGGGTATGACCTATGAGTATGACTCAGACTATAATTTAAAAGAGATAACATACTACGCAGACGTGTATGAAAGAGATATAACATTTGATATTGTGGATAGAGAAACTTATACAATACAGGATCTCACTATTGCACCTTATAATGGTCAAATAAGTAAACCTTCTTGGTTATAAATAAACCTGTAATAATAAGAAAAACGCCCCTAAAAGAGGCGTCTTTTTCTTTATTAGATAATCTAGTGATTACGAAACAATGTTAAGTTTAGAAACCCATGAAGGTAGATTTTCAGTAACTGTATTTTCATCGATTTCATATAGAGTAACTGTTAGACTTGAATCACCTGTGCTTATATTAGAGAATGTGAATCCAGTAATAGAATTGCTATCATCAAAGTAGTATGTAAATTCATCATGGATATAGTCGTTTGCGGCAAAATCAAAGTAATAGAAGATTTCAACCTTATAACCACCCTCATCAAACTCAGTGATATCCGCTTTGGCAAGAGTCATCCAATCTTTATTGACGGATAATTGACTACCTAATGTATAGTCATGATAGTACTTAATGTTATAAATCTGTTCATCAATAAGATCATTAAATGTCGTTGTAGCAGCGGTAGCTTGACCAATCTCTTCTGCTTCACCTTGACTTGCTGGTGCGTATTCATATTGATATCCACCTTGGTAGTAGACCGCTTCTGTTAAGGAACCGGCACCAATAGAACCTGAATAGTCTTCAATAAATCCATAGAGACCGTTTTCGCAGTTAGCAATATACTCAACGTATTCCAATCCCCCTTCAGCGGCTCCACCTCTATCATAGGCATATCCTGTCCAATTATACATAGCATTTAGATCAACAGTATTAAAGAATGCTTCTGCTTGTTCCTCGGTTAAATCATGAGAATCACCTTCAGTCCCACCTTCAATTCCTGGGACTGTAGTGTCATAACCATCGTTATCATCTCCATCCTCTTTTGTGTACTCGTCAGAATTAAAGTCTGGGACGATGACATCTTCAGTGGGGATTTCACCAAGGTCGTGTTTTGCGTAGATATCTAGGGTAACTAGTTCACCTTGGTACTCTTGTTCAACATGTGTTAATGTTTCATAAACATATTGAGTTAATCTACCTGTTTTATCGGTTCTATAGGTATAGGAGTCATTAACATAACCAACACCTTCTGTAACAGCGTAGTGATGGAATGTAGCACCAGTTAGAACCTTATCTGTATATTCAAGGTCAATGGCATCAGCATATTCATAACCCTCGCTGTATTCCCAAGCGATTTGTAAATCAATACCATCTAGATAATAATCTACAGCGTCATCATATGTATCACCATATGTCCAGTATGTTCCTGAGGCGGGTTCAAAACCATATCCATCAGTAAAATAGAATGCCTCTGTGTTACCATTACCTGTTGGTTCTAGGTTACGGACGTTCCACCAAGTCTCGATTTGACTACCATATGGATAGAAGTTTTTTTCAGTTAGAGTGATGACTCTTTCCATTGCTTCTCCCTCCTCATTTTCAAGGTTAGCCCAATCATAGGTATATTGGAACGCTTCCCAATTGACATTGACATAATCAATACCTAAAAGAAATTCATCAGCGGTTCTTAGGTCCGCTTCAAAACTTTCTTCTTTATTATTACATCCGCCAAGGGATAGTGTTGTTGCGCCAAGCACTAATAATGTTAGTATTGCTTTCTTTTTCATAAATTGTTTTCTCCTTTCTTTGTATCGCTATTATAATATACACTTTTTTTATTCAAAAATAGAGAATATTTCTATTTTTTAATAAATATACATGTTTATAAGGGTAAAACAACTTCAGAAGCATCGATTTTTTCAAATAGAGTTTCCTCTCCATCTCTAAGCTCCACAATTGTGCCTGTATTACCTACAGTTAAAGGAACATACTGCTCAAAAGAGAAGGCAAAACTTATAAGTTCTCCATCTTCTCCTGCGCTAACTTCAAAGACATATGTATCTGAAGCCACTGCACCTGAAGCATCGGGTACTTCTGTATAATCAGTAAGTTTCAATGTAGATCCATTTATTTCAATACTAATACCTTCAGGAATAGTGTCGGTTAGACTAGAAACAATACTCTCAAGTTCAGGGATACCTTTACTACCTCCCATTAAGAGATAGTCATCTTCACACTCCTCAAATAATTCAGCGTATGTTGTGGAATCGTTAACAGTGTTAGTTCCAGTAGTTCTTGTTCCGTTTTGATATATAGTTGTGCCATACTCTGAACTTCTATATCCGTAGAGTAGTCCATTAGTATCACTAGTGAAGTATCCTTCTTCTAAATAGTCTTCATCTTCATCTGGATCAAGACCATATTCGTAAGTTCTATCCTTATAATGGAACGCCTCCCAGTTAAGAACATAATTATCGTCTTCTTGACTCTCAAATAGACCTGAGACAATATCTTTAGCCGCGCTTATTAATGAGGCATCATCAAGTGGTTCGGTTGATGGTGTTTTCTCTTCTTCCTCGGTAGTAGCTTCTTGACTATCTTCTGTTAAAGTCTCTTCTTGAATCTCTCCGCATGCGGTTAATGAAAGTAGCAATAAAGGCAATATAATTAATCCTTTTTTCATAGCGTTTTTTCCTTCCTTTTTAATAATAAATTGTATTAAATATGCTTATTCTGCTCTATTTTTACAATTTTATTTGTCTTTTAATAATAAATAAGGCACCAAAGACGATGCCCTATTTATTTATTGTTTTATCTAATTACCAAAGTGTTGGGGTGCCCTCTTCACCATAATACCAACAACCACTAGCTTGGGTTTCACTATAATAATAGATTTTACAATTAGGAATTGTAGTCGAAAATACGGTATCCGTGTCAACTAACTCCCATTGTTCTGCGGTGCCACCATAGTAGACGGTGTTTAAGGTATTAAACGTTCCACTACCAAGGGATTGGAGACTATCTGGTAAGATGACCCAGTCTAGTGCACTACAACCATTAAATCCAGATGAACCAATGGTCTCAAGTTTATAACCGAAGTGAACCGTTTTGATGCTTGTACATTTCTGGAAAGCAGTTTTACCAATTTCTTTTAGGGATTCAGGTAAAACAAGGTCCTCTGTGTCCGTAAATGGAGCGCTTGTAAAAGCACCATCATAAATGGTTTCAAGATCGCCATATGAAGCAAAGGATACAGTCTTTAAACTCTCGTACTTGAAGGCAGCTTCACCAATGTATGTAACATGGGCAGGAATATTTACCCTTTCGAGAGTGCCGAGACCTGATGCTTGACCAAAAGCATATGCTCCGATGTAAGTAAATGTTGATGGGAGTCCGACATTTTTAAGGGTTCCAAACGCAGACGCAAATGCACCATAATCAGCTTTGCTGGCTTTTGAAATACCAACAACATCGTGTGCTACTCCGTCGTCATCAATGTACTGTTTTGGAATAAATAAGGTTTCTCCTGTTCCGGTATAAATGGTTTCTTTCTCTGCGTCTTTTGTTGCAGCAGGAATTGCATAACCTCCTAGACTATCATCATACTTATAAGTTAATCCAGTGATGTTTAACTCTGCCCCACAAACACATTTGTTATCAAGATTAGATGGGGCTTCGTGCACTTGTAAACCACCATATTGGCAAACTGTACAAGTATTGCTGTGATAATACTCGTCGACGTAAGTATCACCAGTAAATGTGTGATCTTCAAGAATTAGATAACCACAGACTGTACATTCGAAGTAGTGGCCGAACTCATCTTTCTTGACAATTTCGGTGCCAGGTTGATGACCTGTAGCGGGAATAACATCTGTTTCTTCTTGTCCACAGACAGTACATGTTCTCTTTTGTGTTCCGTCTTCTTCACATGTTGCGGCGACATCTGTTACCCATTCGCCCCAAGTATGCTCATGTTCTCCTTCCTCACTGCTAGTGTCTGCTCCAGCAGTATCAGAACTATCGTCACCGCCAAGATCAACATTAATATTAATGTCACCTGTTTCACATGCTCCTAAGCCTAATACTAGTGCTAGAGCGGCAACGCTTGTTAATAACTTAGTTTTTTTCATAAATAAAAAACTTCTCCTTTCTATAATTAACTCGGCATATTTAGAACATCTAAATATGTGCATACAAAATAGAGCGATTTTTAAGAAAAAACAATATGTTTTTTTTTTTTTTAGAGAGGTTGTTTTTAAAAGGTTACTTGTAACCTTTTACTCGAAACATAAATTTATTAAGGCTCAAAGGAAATTTTTTCTTGTTTAAAAATTAATTAGGGGGTAGACTTACTAAGGATTTAAAGGAGGTATGTAAAAGGAAGAAAAAGATACTAATTAAAGACACCAAGAAACAAATCAAGGCTGTCAAATAGTAATGTTATCTGTAATCTAATTTACTAATTAATACTTATTATTAATCATAATAACTGTTACTAAGTAAATTTAAAGAGGACCACATGACTATTATTCCGGATTAAACTGGTAAGTAGGAATGGAATGCATAACTAACTAATTTGATAGGACTTCAAAGATCCGTCATTTTTTTGACGGACAAAGAGATTAATTAGGGAGGATAAGTATGGGTAAAAAGAAAAAAGATCCAAACGAAAAACAAAATCCTGTCACCCTTGACCAAGTAGAGGTTGGTCAAACTGTCTGGGTCACTAAAATAGCGTTAGATGATGATGAGAATATGCGAAGACGTCTTCAAGATCTAGGAATAATTGAAGGGACAAGAGTGGTTTGTAGACAGAGTGCGCCAAGTGGGAATCCTAAATCATTTCTCGTTCGGGGAGCGGTCATTGCCATAAGGACTCAGGATTCATCTAGAATCTATGTAACAACTGAACATCCAGAAGAAAACTACCAAGATAGTGAAGTAATAGAATAATAATAGATGTTCACCACAATTTTGATGAGATAAATAATCAAGATTATTTAATCAAGTGAAATGATTTCGATGAGAAAGGAGGTAATCGTCATGGGAATCACGTGTCCTAATTGTGACTATAAAAAAGAATCCTTTAAAGATAAAAGAGAGCGAAAAAAAGAAGAAAAAGCAAAAAAGGATTCCGCTTCAACACAATTAAAAGGTAAAAAGAAAAAAGCAGATGATCATATAATCGCTCTTGCGGGTAATCCTAATACAGGTAAGAGTACGACTTTTAACGCACTTACTGGGATGCACCAACATACAGGTAACTGGCCTGGTAAAACAGTGGCCACTGCGGAAGGCCGATACGAATATAACAATAAAGGTTATGTTTTAGTGGACCTTCCTGGTACATATTCCCTCTTATCTAGAAGCGAAGAAGAGGAAGTAGCCTCTAACTTTGTAATTAATGGTGGGGCGGAGTGTGTTGTGGTCGTATGTGAATCTGTCTGTCTAGAAAGAAACCTTATTCTCGTTCAACAAGTGATGGAACTGCACGATAAAGTAATCGTTGCAGTTAATCTTATGGATGAAGCCCTAAAGCATGGGATAAGCGTCGATTTTGATAAGCTTAGTGAGAAACTAGGTGTTCCAGTGATAGGCATGAGTGCAGCACGAGGAAAAGGTTTAAACGAACTAAAACAATTAATCGAAGATATATGTGATGGGAATGCCCAGTCTCGCCCAAAGAGAACCATCTGTAATGATGATGACTCAGGGGAAGAGAGAATGACTAAAATGAGAGGAACCACTCAAGAAGAGAGTGATATGTCCGCAAGAAAGATGGTCCATAGGGCGGAGGTCCTCTCTCTAGAAACTGTCACCGATAGCGGAGATACACCAAGTGAAAAACGACAGAGAATGATGGACAAGATAGTAATGGGTCCTTGGGGAATCCCCATTATGATCCTTATCTTAATCTTTATTTTCTGGTTCACCCTTGCTGGAGCAGACTGGCTTACAGATCCACTTCAGTGGTGTTTTGATAAGATATACATCTGGAACGATGAAACGGGGATGGGTCTGCACTACCTAGTCGATATGGCAGAGGCTAGTTCTTGGTCAGGGTGGTACTACATTACTGTAGTTCTAGTTGATGGCTGCTATGTCGTCGCCACAAAAGTCATCGCCGTGATGCTACCACCGATGGCAATCTTCTTCCCGCTCTTTACATTGCTTGAAGACTTTGGCTATTTACCAAGAGTAGCCTTTAGACTAGATAATGCTTTTAGAGCGTGTGGAGCATGCGGCAAACAGTCTCTTACTATGTGTATGGGATTTGGTTGTAACGCTGCAGGGGTAGTGGGTACGCGTATTATTGACTCTCCTAGAGAGAGAAAGATAGCAATATTAACAAATAACTTTGTTCCATGTAATGGAAGGTTCCCCACAATTACACTAGTGATTGGGGTATTACTAGATTCCATCTTCCAAGGAACAACATCATGGGGTTGGTTTGTTTCCTCTATCGTCTCTACATTAGTATTAGTGGTGGTTATAGTAATTGGAGTCTGTATCACCTTTGGAGTGTCTAAATTCTTAAGTTCTACAATGTTAAAAGGTGAGTCTTCGTCGTTTGTTTTAGAACTACCACCTTATCGAAGACCAAAGATTTGGAAGGTTATTATTAGATCTATTTGGGATCGAACTGTGAAGGTTTTACTAAGAGCGGTAGAGGTAGCCGCTCCCGCAGGAATAATTATAGGGATTCTCTCTGTTATTCCAGTGGGTGATTCAACGTTAATTGTCTATATTGCAGAGGCCCTAAATGGAGTGGGTACAGTGCTAGGTTTTGGAGGAGCTCTAGGCTTCTCTGGAATCCTTGGAGGTACATTACTCTTATCATTCCTTCTTGGAATCCCTGCAAACGAAATCGTTATTCCTATCGCTGTGATGATTCTTACTATGTCTTCCACTGGAGGTTATGCTTCGATGGTAACAGGGATGGAAGATTCTACAGTCTCAGGTATTTTAATCAGTGCGGGTATGACTTGGGAAACCTGTATTATTATCATGGTGTTCTCCTTGCTGCACTGGCCATGCGCCACCACAATTCTGTCAGTCAGAAAAGAGTTAAACTCATGGGCTTGGGCAGGGATGAGCGCGCTTATTCCAACAGTGTGCGGAGTGGTAGCGTGTCTAGTTCTCAATTGGTGCCTGCTGTGGTGGATTTAAACAAATAAAACCGCCTTTTACAGCGATTTTATACATTTTTCACACTGAAACACTGGGCTTTTATAATTCAGCGTTTCTTTTTATCTAAAGCTAAATCCTTCGATATCTAGGACAAAATTATTATCACCATCGATAAATCCACAGTCCTTACCATTGATGATAATTGCTCTATCTTCATTGACCTCTCCAACTTCTTTTCCGTTCATGGATATCACTCCTTCATCGGTGATATCCGCAAACTTCTTACCTAAGACATAGAGGCCGTCTCTAGAGATATAGCCCACCATTTTATCTTTATAAAAGATATTCTTCCCGTATGATTCAACAATCTGCATTATTTTTTATCCTCGATATTAATGAATGGTCCAACAACTTCATTATTACCAATATCATGATCTTTTAGATTTACATATGGACCTATCTTATTCCCGTTACCAATTGTGCCTCCAGTGATATAGGACTCCACAATTGAGTTATTCTTACCTACATCAACATGGGTTAGTCTGACAGAGGGTCCTATTCTATTACCTTCCCCTATATGACACTCCCCAATAATCATCGTATTAGGTAAGATAATCGTATCTGTCCCAATCTTAACATTAGGAGATATAAAGGTGGAATCTGGGTCTTCCATAGAAACACCTGCCGCCATAATCTTCTTATTAATTCTCTTGTGCATGACTTTTGCCGCTTGTGCGAGTTGCACTCTATTAGAGACTGAATATATTTCTGTCGCATCTTCTAGTATATAAGATCCTACTTGATGACCATCTTTAGCAAATAGCTCAACAATATCACTTAAGTAGTATTTACCTTTATCATTTGGTTGTACTTGGTCTAGATATTTAAAGAGTAATTGGTTATCCACAACATAGACACCAGTATTAACTTCAGTAATTTCAGATTCACTTTCGTCGACTTCGTTTTCTGCGACTATCTTAAGGATCTTTCTTGATTTAGGATCACGCACTACACGTGGATAGTCTTTTGGATTTTCAATTATAGCGGATAGCAAGGTTAAATCATCACCAGACTTAACACTCTTCTTATATAGTTTCTCTAAAGATTCACTAGTAATTAGAGGCATATCTCCGTAAATTAGGATTGTTTTTCCTTTTTTATTTCCTAATTCATCTTTTGCTGCTAGCACTGCTTTTGCGGTACCTACAAGCTCATCTTGCCAAACAACTTTTGTATCTTTTTTAACGATTTCACTAGTGGCTTCTCCTCCAAAGCCCACGACAGTAACAATTTCTTTTGGATTGAGTTTTTTCACCGCATCAATGACATACTTAACAATAGGTCTACCTAGAATTGGATAAGAGACTTTGGAGTGCTCTTTTTCTTTAGAGACCATCTTTCTGCCTTTTCCCGCGGCGATAATAACAACATATTTATTTTCTTCTGCCATAAATACCTACTTTCTAACTTTTGTTAGCTCCACTCGATAATCTTGTTCGTATTTCTTTGCTAATTTATTTAATAATCTCTTATCTGTAGACAATGCAAATACTGCGGATCCAGATCCTGTCATCTGCACAATCTTTAATCCATCCGCTTTTAAGGATTCAATAATCACTCTTATCATTGGGCATAGCTTAATAGAGGCATCTTGTAAAGAGTTACAGATAGAATCTGCAAGTAAGTCATCATCACCTGTTTCTAAAGCCTCTATAACTTTATCCATATCGCATGTTTTAAGTTCCATCTCATCTGCGAGTTCATAGACGTTTTTCGTGGATAGTCCTGCTTCTGGTTTAACGATTAAGCAGTAATAATTATTCTTTATAGTAATAGGGGTAATCTTTTCTCCTGTGCCACCCACCCTCGCAGGGACACCGGAAATAAAGAAGGGGATATCACTACCTAATGTTCTACCTAGCTCTATTAACTCTTCTTTAGGAATACCTAATTTAAGATAATCGTTTACTCCTGTAATTATAGCAGCGGCATTAGAAGATCCTCCTCCTAAACCCGCTTCCATAGGAACGACTTTATGTAAAAAGATACGGAATTTATCGTCAAATTTGTATTTAGTGGACATTGCATCAATAGCAAAGGTAACAAGGTTATATTTCACTGGTCCCACAGTAAAATCATCCACAGTTATGAAGTTATCTTTACCACCTTTAACCTTAGTAATCATCGCTGAATCGTGAAGTTCAAGGGGCACCATAATAGTGTCTATTTCGTGGTAACCTAAATCAGCCTTACCTACGACATTTAAGGCAATGTTAATTTTAGAATAACTTTTAACCACCATCGACTTCATACTATTTTACCCTTTCATAAAGCCTTACATAATCAGAGGGACTAATTTGCTCGGGTCTTGAGCTTAGAAAAATACCTAAATCCTCTAGGATTCTGCTAGCCCTTAAATCATCCTTTAAGTAGTTCTTTAGGTTATTATAAATCGTCTTTCTTCGATTTATAAAAAGCTGCTTACACATATTATATACTCCAAACGCTTTATCTCTTTCAATTTGTTTATTTAAATCGAGAGTAAAGACGGTGGATCCGCATTTAGGGATTGGATAAAAGTTTCTTGCTTCAACATCAAACTCTTTATGAATATCCCCAACCAGATAGATGAAGATATTGAGTGGTCCATAGTTCTTTCCTTCTGTCGCGGATATTCTCAAATACGCTTCATTTTCACACATTAAGACAAATTTTGATGCGTTTTTTGCGTTTTTAAGTAGGTAAATTAAAATATCACTCGTATATGAATAAGGTAAGTTTGAAATCACTTTTGTAAATTTAGATATGTCGTAGTCACGGATGTCACTATTAATGATATCAATATTATGATGCTTGTAATTTAGATGGAGGAAACCCACGACATTAGAATCGATATCGACGAGAGTAATACCATTAGGATAAGCATCTAGGTAATGAGTTAAAGATCCTAGGCCTGCACCTACCTCCACAATGGTGTCGTCCTCTTGCACATCTAAAAGCGAAACAATCTTTTCTGCGATACTTGGATTGACGAGAAAATTTTGTCCAAGGCTTTTATCGGGTTTAATTTGATAACTCGATAATAATTCAGCAATGTTGTCTCTTGTTATTTGCATATTATATTAATTTTAAATCATTTTCGGTAATTTTTAAAACATTGAGTTTTTCCAGCAAATTTTTGTTAGTTTTTCCGATAATATGATATTTTGCAATGATTTTGTCTTTTTTATCGATGTACCTAAGGAGGGTGGACATAGAAAGGGTGGGGGCTTCTGGCTCATCAACAAAATAAGGTTGTAGATATTTAATGATTGTGTCCTTGTCACATTCAAAAACGCCATGCTTTTTGCTGGTCAGAGGATAATCTATATAGATATTTAGGCATTCACCAAGGTTATCTAATAAAAATTGAGCGATTTTTCTCCCATCAGGATCAGGGTCTAAAAGGAGAATAATTTGTCTCACCTGTATAACTTCTTTGAGGTAGTCAATTTGACGTTTTGCATCAAATCCGTCAGTGACAAAAATGTGTGAATTTAAGAAATTTGAAAGGTAACTTTTGTCATTTTGCCCCTCAACGATTAATAATGCGTTTAGATTATATTTCATATTTACACGTGAAACAATTTCTTAGTATTACTATAAGTAACTTCTGAAATTTTGTCGTAAGTTTCGTTTTTACATCTAGCTATCTCTTCGACGATAAGCGGAAGGTAGACCGATGTATTCATCTCCCCTCTATGAGGATGAGGAGCCAGGTATGGTGAATCTGTTTCCACAAGGAGTCTATCAAGCGGAACAATAGAGGCGACTTCCTTCACGCTTCGTGCGTTTGTAAAGGTAACTGGACCATCTAGACCTATATATAGACCTAACTTAATAAAATCGTTCACCATCTCTGGAGAACCACTGTAGCAGTGCATGACTCCTCCATACTCTGGTCTATATTCTTTTAATATATTATAGGTCTCCTGTATAGCATCTCTTGAATGTATAACAATGGGCTTTTTATATTCATTAGCAATCTTAATTTGCTTAATAAACCATTCTCTTTGCCTCTGTTTTTTGTCTTCATCTTTTTCCCAGTGATAATCGAGACCGATTTCGCCAAGCGCGACAACCTTGTCTTCTTTTAAGAGATCAAAGAAGGCTTTTTCATCTTTTCCAGTGATTGAGTCGATATCTGTTGGCATAATTCCAATTGTGGCGTAGCAGCAATCAAACTCTTTAGCGATAGAAACCGCGAGAAAAGAAGAATCATAATCCCAACCGATGACGATAAATTTTTCCACGCCCTTTTCTTGGGCTTCTTTGATAATCTGCTTTCTTAAGACATAGAGTCTTTCTTCGTTAAGATGGCAATGTGAATCTATAAGCATAATTATTTACCTACACAGAACCTTGAAAAGATTTCTTTTGAAATATCAATCTTATTATCTTCCCCTAATAGGTCTAAAACGTTCTGCAGAGCGGAGTAAAGGGAGATACTGACTAAATCTACACTGACACCACTTTTCGTGTCGTAGACGGCCTTTTCTAAGTTTTCTTTTACGCCCTTTAAAAGACCTAATTGTCTAGCATTATTTAAAGATGGTTTTTTATAAGATGCTTCACCAATATTAAAAACCTCTGCAATTTTTGTGGTTAACTCAGAAATATCGCTATTTTTCGCAGATATATAAATATTATCTTTGTTGTTTTTCTCTTTATTTAGTAGCAAATCGGACTTATTTATGACATTGATAACCGTTTTATCTTTTAATAAATCCTGCAAATTCTTATCATCTTCTTCGCCAAATTCTTTTACCACAATGACTAAATCTGCGTCATTTATCGATTGTTCGGTTTTTTTGACACCTATTTCTTCGATGACATCACTAGACTCTCTATAGCCCGCGGTATCGAGAAGATGAAGTGTTAATCCGTTAATATTAACATCTCCTTCAACAACGTCTCTTGTGGTGCCAGCGATATCCGTGACAATAGCTTTATCCTCTCCTAGAAGGGCATTTAATAACGTGGACTTACCAACATTAGGTTTTCCCACGATCGCGGTTTTGATTCCTTCTTTAATAATCTGTCCTTTTTCGCCTTCATCGATTAATTGATCGATCGTTTTTAAAAGGCTCTCGCAGATTTGAATGACTTTTTCTTCGCTTGCTTTTTCATCATCTTCATATTCTGGGTAATCAATATTAACCTCGATTAAAGAGAGGAGATAGGATAGTTGATCTTTAATTGGATAGATTAATTTAGATGTCTCTCCTTTTAAAGATAACATCGATAAATCTTTCGCCTCTTTTGTGGTGGCGTTAATAATATCATTTACCGCTTCAGACTGAATGAGGTCCATTTTTTGATTTAAGAATGCCCGAGATGTATATTCTCCGTTTGTGGCCATTCTCGCCCCTAATTTAATTAAAAGGTTTAAGATTTGACTAGAAATCAAGTTAGATCCATGACAAATTATTTCCACCATATCTTCACCGGTGTACGATTTAGGACCCTTATATAAAATTAGGACGACTTCATCAATTGTTTCGTCTTCATCTACGATACTTCCTATTAATGCGGTTCTCTCGTTGATATTAGATATATCCTTAGAGAAGCATTTATTAACAATACTAAAACTATCGTCACCACTGACACGGATGATGGCTAGTGCAGACTTTATTGGTGCGGTAGCAAGAGCGACAATAGTTTCGTTCATTATTTCCTCCATTTATAAAGATAAACACCATAAGGTGTTTAATCTTCATCAGTATAGATAAGTTGAACCCTTCTGTGTGCCCCTTCTCCAATGGAAGCGGACTTCACATTCTTAATACCATTGACGGCGTTATGAATTGCTTTACGCTCATCTGGAGGCATTTCATCAAAGGTATAGGTCTCCTTTGTCTTTCTAACCTTAAAGGCTAGATTTCTCGCTGTCTTTGCGAGTCTCTTATACTTGTTCTCTTTATAACCATTAACATCGAGTAAGATTTTAAATCTTCTATGGAACTTATTTGATGTCGCGGTTCTAACTAATTCAGTTAGAGATTGAAGGGTTTTTCCGTTTTTACCGATTAAAATTGGGTTATGGACAGAATCGATGGTAATCATAATTGTGTCATCGTCTTCAATCTTTGTTTTCACACTTGCTTCAATTTCAAGTGAATCTGTAATATCTAGAATGTAGTTTTCCGCGTATTCGATGACTTCTGAAAGATCATAAACAGAAATGGTCACCTTCTTTTTTCCAAATAAACCTTTTGCTTCTTTACTTGTGTAAAGCAAATCTTTTACATCGACATTTAGATCGGCACTTGCTTGACTTAAAGCGTCATCTAAATCCTTACCAGTGTAATTTTTCACTTTCTTTTCCTCCTTACTTATTCTTCACTTTTACGTTTTTCTTGTTTTTCGAACTAGTGGTTGTTCGATACTTCTCATACTTCTGCTTCCTAATCTGATTCCTTGAGATACGATCCAAAATCAGAGTCTGCGCGATATTGACTATTGGTCCCACTAACCAGTAGATACACATAGCCGCGGCAAGCATAAAGCCCATAATAACAATCATAATGACCATGACCCACTGCATAATTCTTCCAGTGTTTCTCTGACGATCTCCACTTGGGTTCTTATTGAGTTTTGCAACTTTCTTTCTCTCTTTACGATGTAGTAACTGTGGTAAAAGCATTGATGTTATCTGGATAGCCGCCATCAAAAGGAAGATCATCAGGGCGGTAAATCCACCAGCGCCAATACTTGACCAGCTGGCACCACTAAAGATCACTGAATACATGGTGTCTGACAGTCTAACACCCAAGAATTCACCACTAGAGAGGTATGCTGAACCGCTCATTGCGCCCCATACACATATGAAGATAGGGAACTGAACGACCATCACCACTATAGAGACCCACGGCCTGATGTGATACTTCTTATACAGCTTCTGCTGCTCCATCGCCATTAACTCTTGATCACGACGATTCTCTTTAGAGTTAGGATATTTAGCCTGAATCTTTTGAATCTCTGGTTGTAGTTGATTCATCTTCTGGTTGTTTAGGGTTGGTTTTAAAGTGGCTAAAGTAAAGATAAGTCTTATTGCGAGAGTCATAATGACAATTGCAAGGACTTGAGGACCACCTTTTGCTATATCCATACCTAAAGAGGCAAAGCTATCCACCAAACCATCGATACACCAAGCAATTGGATAGACGAGTAATCCTTCTAGGAACCCTTCTTGCCATGCGTATCTCCAGGTTTTACCTTCAATGGTAATTGGTTCTTTATTGCTTCCGTATCCATAGTAGCCGTATTCACCTGTATGTGTGGCAATACAGGATCTATAGCTAGAGATATTTGAATTCATCTCCGACCTATAGAAAGATAAGAAGTCGTTATCTGGATAGGCATCGATTGGGATAATCATCCTTACTTGTCCATTAAAGTAATCCCAGTTAGTCCAGAGAACTTCCTCTCCTTCTTCACTAAAGGAATCGTAGTATTTTAGATAACCATATTCATCTAAGAC
>JAJQAP010000006.1:0-4190 GCA_021203745.1 Coprobacillus sp. | reverse complement strand
ACTTCCTGGTAATCCTCACTAGAACCATCGTAATAGTTTGTAATGCCATAGTCGAAGGCATATAACATATGAGCTTGGTCTTTGACACTACAAAAATTGGAGGTACAACTCGATAGCATTACTATAGCAAGCACTGCGACAGTGCAACCTAATCCAATTTTTGCGCTCTTTTTCATTTATTCAGTTAGTAGCCTTTCAATTTCAGATAAGCCTTCATAGAGAACTTTCGCGTTTTGCTGGAAGTTATAATTTAGATAGTTTTTCTTAATAATGATGACAACATCTAGTTCTCTACTGGTCTCGATGCGATGATCTAGCATCGCTTTAACTTGCCTTTTTACTTTGTTTCTTGTCACCGCGTTTCCTGTTTTCTTACTTGTGGTGACTCCAATTCTTACATTACCAACATCTTTGTTTTCTAGGTAATGAATGACATATGATTTTGTATTGATTGTTTTTCCGTTTTGTATAACTAGGGTATAATCTCTCTCTTTTAGTAGTCTAAATTCTCGTTTCATTACTATGCACTTAAACGAGCGCGCCCTCTAGCACGTCTTCTTCTGAGTATTTTTCTACCGCCGACAGATTTACTTCTAGCACGGAATCCAGTGGTTCTCGCACGAGAAACTTTACTGGGTTGATATGTTCTTTTCATGCTCATGCTTTATCTATTCCTCTCTTTCCGTAATCAAAAAAAGTATAAGGGGTAAAAACGATAAAAGTCAATTAACAATTGACTAAGGCAAAAGATAGACAAATTTATTGTTAGTATGTCCATATTTTTGGATGTGAACAATTTGTTAAACTACATTAACATAAATGTAGGATAGTTACACACAAAGTGTGTAATGTTATATATTAACCCATATGATTATTCTCCACACTTTTCCACAGGTGGAAGGATAGTTTTCCACATTTATCCACATTTTCATTTTGTCAGTTGTGTGGTTTTTTAGGAATTTGGGGGATAACTCATCATCTTTTTGGTGGAAAACTCTTTAGTGTGCACTTTTGTGTTAAAAATTAATGTGGAATATTTTATAATCTTAGTCGTAGGAAATTAGTATGCCAACAAATGATAATTCAGTCAGTGAAATGAAAAGGCTCTGGGAGAGGATTCTCGAGAGGATACGTCTGAAACTTCAAGAGGATGTTGTTTTTGATAATTTCTTTAGTGATGCCTATCTAGAATCTATTAATAATAATGAGATGCTGGTGGTGGCAAATTCCCGGACAGCAATACAGCTGATGGAAACATCATATAAGAGCCTGATTGCTGAAGCAATTAAAGAAATAAGCCAAACAGAATTCAAAGTTAAATATATCACAGAGGAAGACCTTAAAAACCAAAGATCACAAAAAGGAGAAACAAAGAAGGGAACATATTTTGAAAAAGCCGTTATCAATCCAGATTTAACCTTTGATAACTTTGTCGTTGGTCCCTTTAATAGAGAAGCGAGTCAGGCAGCGGTCTTAGTGGCCACAAAACCAGGCAAGATGTACAACCCTCTTTTTATCTACTCTGGATCAGGGCTTGGTAAAACCCATCTATTAAACGCCATTGGAAATTATATTTCCAAAAATACTTATGGCACCCAAAGAGTGTTATATATCGCCGCTAACGACTTTGTCGATGAATACCTCAGGTATTTAAAAGCGGATCCCGAAAGCGAATCGCTAAAAGACTTCTTTAACTCTGTGGACGTTCTTCTCTTTGATGATGTACAGTTCCTTGTAGATAAAACAAAGACAGAAGAGATGTTCTTCTATATCTATTCAGCAATGATTGCCGCAGGTAAACAAGTGGTTATTACCTCAGATAAACAACCCAACGAACTAAAAGGATTAGACGAAAGACTAGTAACAAGATTCTCTCAAGGACTAGTTGTGTCAATTAAAGACCCAGAAAGAGAGACTTGTATCCAGATTTTGAGACAGAAAATCGAGGCTAATGGACTATCTATCGATATGTTTGATGAGAACGTTTTAATCTTCATCGCGGACCATTTTTCGAGTAACGTACGTGAACTTGAAGGTGCATTGAATAGATTAATCTTCTATGCGGTGAACTTCCAAAAGACCGATAGAATCACTCTAGATGTCGCCGCAGAAGCTCTTCAATCACTAACTGGGGGTAAGTCAATTAACTCGATTATCAATGAGCAAAAGATTATTGATACTGTCGCTGATTATTATCATCTAACTCCTTCTCAACTAACGGGCACCAATAGAACTGGTCAGGTAGCATTAGCAAGACATGTTGCTATGTATCTCATTAGACAGCTCCTTCAAGATGTCTCTTTAAAGAAGATCGGTGATATGTTTGGGGGTAAAGATCATACAACGGTGATAAATGGTGTACAAAGAGTGGATTCAGAGTTGAAAACTAACATCCAACTTAAAGAGGCAATTGATGAGTTAACAAAGAGGATAAAAGGCTAGGACTTTATTTGTAAAATAAAGAATGAAACAAAATAGGAAGTTATGTTATAATGAGAAACGCAAGAAAAAGTGAGTTATCCACATATTCACCGAGATAATAATAATTATTAATATTTAAAAGAAATGAAAGGAATAATAATCTATGAGATTCACAATTAAGAGAGAAGAATTATTAAAGGGTTTATCTGTCGCTTCTAGAGCGGTAACCTCCAAGGTTCCACAACCGATCTTTTTAAACCTAAAACTAGACCTTAATGAAGCGGGTCTATTTATTACTGGGTCTAACAACGAATACACAATCAAGACTAGAATTCCTTTTAAAAACGAAAACGGCGAAGAGATAATTCGTAACTATAAAGAAGGCTCTACTTTACTTCAATGCAAATACATCGTTGAAATGGTAAGAAAGATGGAAGGGGACGAAGTAACCCTAGAAGTACTAGATTCCACAATCGCCACCATAAGCGACGATAAGTCAGATTATCATTTAAACTGCATCAGAAGCGAGGAATACCCAGACATTGATCTAGATGTCTCCGGTGTTACTTTCGACCTTAAAACACCCGAGTTTAGCCAACTAGTGGAGCAAACCGCCTTTGCAGCCTCCACAAAAGAGCAAAGACCAATCTTAACTGCGATTAATTTAGAAGCTTCTGGTGGTGTTTTAACCGCAACCGCGACCGATAGTGCGCGTATGGCAAGAAAGACCATTGAAAACCTCAACCCAGATATTGAGTTTGTCGCAAATATCCCTGCGAGGACGATGGTAGAGATTCAACGACTCTCCGAAGGAGCATCTAATATTTCTATCTCAGTTACCGATAAAAAGGCTCTCTTTGAGTTTAAAGATACAATTGTTCACACCAGATTAGTAGCGGGTGATTATCCAAACACCAAGAACATCGTTCCAAAAACCACAAACTACACACTTCATGTAAACGCCGCAGAACTTTTAAAGGCCATCGATAGAGCGAATGTTTTAGCGAGCGAAAGAGAGAATGCTGTAGACCTCTCTATGTCCGAAGAAGCGGTGAACGTATCTTCATCTTCAGTACAAACTGGCTCAGCATCAGAGAAAGTTGAACCATTTAAATTTGAAGGAGAGGAGTTAAAGATTTCCTTTAACAGCACCTTTGTTAGTCAGGCGGTCAACGCTGTTGGAGGAGAGGACGTCACCTTTAGATTTGTTGGGGATATGAAACCGTTTGTGGTGGAAAACGACAGCGACCCCTCTATCATCCAAGTGGTCACACCAGTGAGACCATTCTAAGGTTAAAAATTTATATCCAAAATATAATGTTAGAGAAGAGAATTTTTAATTCTCTTTTTTACTATTATCCTGTATAATATAAACATGGAGTTTTAGATGGAGACAATCGAGTTTGACTTAGAAGAAGGATTTGACTATATCGAACTTCAAAATTTCTTGAAGTTAATCGATCTAACAAACTCTGGAGGAGAGGCTAAAATCTACCTCCAAGAGAACGAAGTTTATGTCAATGACGTCCTTGAATCAAGAAGAGGAAGAAAACTCTTTCCAAACGACACCGTGAGAATTGGTAAAAAGGAATATTTAATTACTAAATCATGACAATCGTTTCTCTCAAGCTAGAAAACTTCCGTAACCACGCTTACTTAGAATACGAATTTTCCCCTCAAATTAACGTTTTCACGGGACCTAATGGAGTGGGTAAGACAAATATCCTAGAAGCGATTTATTATCTCTCTCTTGCCCGTTCTTTTAGAAC
>JAJQAP010000027.1 GCA_021203745.1 Coprobacillus sp. | reverse complement strand
TACTCTCCGATGAAGAGGAAGAAGCTATAATCTCTGACTTCTCTGTTGAGAAGAAAATGAAAGAGGTTAAGGATTCTTACGTTGAAGAGCATGAACGTAAAATCAATGAAATTAGAGAGAAGATGACTCAATCTAAATAAAAATCTCAATCATTTATAAATAAGGCCAGCAAGTTGCTGGCTTTTTTTTAAAATCAAGCAAAAAAAGAATAACATTTTTAAATTTAGAAAAAAATTTGCGGGGTTTTTGATTATTTATTATTATAAATAAACTCTTTATTTTTAAAGGTATTGCTGGTAATATAAAATAACGTTAAGCAAAATTGCTTAAACCAAAAAAGGAGGAAATTTATGAAAGCAAAGAAAGGTGTAACTCTAGTTTGTGCTTGCTTGGCTCTATTGACGTGTACATCATCATTAAGTGCTTGTAATAATAGCCCTTATGAAAAAGCGGATTTAGCGACACAAACATATGATTATTCACAAGTTTACAAATATAGAGGTTATAAATCTGTTCCTCACACAACACTTGTCGATGAAAATTGGAATACATATCGTGAAGTAACTAATGTTAGACTCCTTGTCGTTCCTGTCGATTTTACCGACTATCCCGCGGAGGAGACTCCTCAAGGTGAAGAAGGAACACTTCAGGCCATCGAAACATTAATGTTTGGCGATTCCGAAGATACCGCATGGTATTCTTTAAAAGATTACTACGCGACAAGTAGTTATGGAGAGTGCAATATTACTGGTGTTGTTGCTCCTTGGTATCACACTGGAAAGACCGTGGAAGAGTTTGCTGAAAAATCCATGAGTGCGGTTTATGAACTTGGCACTGATCTATATTATCGATACACTGACACCGATGATGATACCGGTAGAGAAGAACTAACAAAAGCTCTTGAAGAACAAGAAGGATATGAATTTGCAAAAGACGATGATGGTAATTATACCGAGTTAGCGGATTTATCATATTTTGATTCCAACGGTGATTACTATGTCGATGCGACTATTCTTCTTTATTCTTGCCCTGATAAAGTGAAAAAAGCTAATGGTACTTATATTGATAATTCACTATATTGGGCATGGACATCCTCAAGTCTTGGTCCCACCGCGACATCAAAAAGATTATCTATGGATCACTTCTTCTGGACATCTATCTATACCTTCTATGAAGCGGGTACCTATGTAGATGGTGTGTGGAGAGAATGGACAGACGATGAAATTGCCACATTAGGTAGTGCGGTTCTTGATGCCCATACACTAGTGCATGAATTTGGTCACGTTATCTCAATGTACGATTACTACTCATACGATTCCAATAGTGGTGGTGATGATTACTACGCGATGGGTGGTCTTGATATGATGGACTTCAATATTGGTGATCATAACTCCGTGAGTAAATCATGGTATGGATGGATCTCCCCGTATGTTATAGATCATCCAGGAACGATAACACTAGGATGTGCGACAACAACAGGTGATTTCTGCATCCTGCCGATCGGTGGTGAGTATGCGAATACACTATGTTCTCAATACCTAGCAATTGAACTTATCTCTAATGATGGAGTGGCTTATATGGATAGTGTCCAAAACCTCCATGGTTCTGGTATGGGTATATACCCACTTTACTACTCAGATTTAGCGGTAAGAGTGATTCATGTTGATGCTAGACCTGGCGTTTGGAAATACGACACTCTTACAGGTGGATACTATTTCGGTGGATTTAGAACTGCAGGTAACTTTGAAACATCTTCAGATTACGATTATTGTGACTTTGCTTGTTCTAACACAGCATCACAGTCTTGTTATTCAGGTTATAAATTCATTGAAACACTACCTTCCACTGGAAGAAGCATGTTAGCGTATGGTTATTCATCTAACGACCTTCTCTGGCATGAGGGTGATAAATTTGGTTATAATAATGTCTATGTTAACTATCAGATGAATGGTGATGATGGATCTAAAAACGTCCCACTTGGATATAAATTCACCATTGACCACATCGATGAAGAAGCTAAGACTGTTACTCTTACCTTCAAAAAAGCTTAATTAGTGTAACTAATTACATAAATAAAGAGACACTTTAACAAGTGTCTTTTTATGTTATAATTATTGTTATGAAAAAGATTTATACCTTAATACCAGTTTTACTTCTTTCTATATCTAGTTTAGGATCATGTTCTCATGATGATAGTTATTATCGAGAAAAATTAGGTTTAGAAATCTCTAATCTAGATGATGATTTTATCTTTGGAGTGGACCTCTCTTCAATTATTGAAGTAGAAAATGCTGGGGCAATATTCCATGACTATGATGGTAACCAGATAGATATATTTACACTTCTATCAGATTCAGGCGTTAATTATATAAGAATAAGATTATGGGTTGATCCTTACGACCAAGAGGGCAATTCCTTTGGTGGCGGGATTAATGACCTAGATACCGATATAGAGATTGCAAAGCGTTGTGTAAAGGCGGGAATGAAAGTATGTCTTGATTTCCATTACTCAGATTTTTGGGCGGACCCTGGTAAACAGTCTATCCCCAGAGCGTGGGAATCCTACTCCATTGAAGAGATTAATGATGTTATCTATAAATATACATATGACACTCTTAAAGAGTTTTCTGATAATGGATGTCTACCTTCAATTGTGCAACTAGGTAATGAAATAACCAATGGTTTCCTTTGGCCTTATGGAAATTCATCTGACCAAGTTATGTGTGACTACCTAAAAAGCGCCACAAACGCTGTTAAAAATATATCAGGTGATATAAAGACAGTGATTCACTGCGCTAATGGTGGTAACTATAAAGAAGTATCTTCCTTTATCGATCGACTCGAAAAAGAAGATGTTGGCTTTGATATTATCGGTTTATCTTACTATCCTTATTGGCATGGAAATGTCACTTCTTTTAATGACGTAGTGAAAAAACTTGATCAAAACTATGATTATGAAATCGCTTGTATGGAATACTCCTATGCTTATGATATCGATGGTTATGATAAGGATGGAGATATTGATTTAGAGGCTCATCCAAATATCAGTAATATCTTTGATTCCTCTTGTGAAAAATCTGGGGGATATTCCGCCTCTATTACTGGTCAAGCTTCTGTAATCTATGATATAAATGCGGTGATTGCTTCTGTTTCAAAAGGGATAGGAACCTTTTACTGGGAACCCGCTTGGCTTCCATATGATGGTACAGGCTGGGCCTCAATATACGCTCACGAATATCTAGAAACACAAGGAGATGCTGGAGGAGAAGGGACTTGCTCTTGGGCTAATCAAGCGCTCTTTACCCTTGATGGATATCCTCTAGACTCCTTAAAGACCTTTAACTATATGAGATCTTTATAGTTTTTCTTATTTTTTTAAAAAAATAAAATTTCTTATTGCGTTTATTATTCTATTTAATATAGAATATACCACGGTGGAAACAGGACCTTATTAGGTCATTTTTTCCGGGGAGATATAGATACACTCGGAACTGTGGACACAACATGTGAAAGGAGAACGACATGCCAACAATTAATCAATTAGTGAGAGAAGGTCGAAAAAAATCAGTCGAAAAATCTAAATCGCCAGCGCTTGGTAAAAGATGGAACTCTTTAAAGAAGAAAGAGACTGAACAAGCCTGTAGTCAAAAGAGAGGTGTCTGTACTCGTGTGGGCACTATGACTCCTAAAAAGCCTAACTCTGCTTTACGTAAATACGCCCGTGTGAGACTTTCTAATGGTTATGAAATAACCGCCTATATCGGTGGAGAAGGACATAACCTTCAGGAACACTCAACAGTGCTAGTTAGAGGAGGAAGAGTTAAGGACCTCCCTGGTGTTAGATATCATATTATAAGAGGTACCCTAGACTGCGCAGGAATTGAAGCAAGACGTCAAGGACGTAGTCTATACGGCACCAAGAAACCAAAAGAATAAAAAGGAGGAATAGAGATTATGCCACGTAAAGGAAAAGTCGAAAAACGAGATGTGTTACCCGATCCAATCTATAACTCAAAACTCGTGACAAGATTAATTAATAAGATCATGTATGATGGTAAAAAAGGCACTGCCGAAAAGATTCTCTATGGTGCCTTTAATAGAATTGAGACTAAGACTGGACAACCCGCAATGGATGTCTTTGCTACCGCCTTAAATAACATCATGCCTGAAGTTGAACTTAAGACAAAAAGACTAGGGGCTGCTAACATTGCTATCCCAGTGGAAGTTAGTCAAGAAAGAAGACTAACATTAGGTCTTAGATGGCTAGTAACATACGCAAGACTAAGAAACGAAAAGAGTATGGAAGAGAAACTAGCCGCAGAGATAATTGATGCCGCTAACGGCACCGGTGCATCAGTTAAAAAGAAAGAAGATACACATAAAATGGCAGAGGCAAATAAAGCTTATGCCCATTATAGATGGTAAAGATAGGGGATTAATTTATGGCACGTGAATATGATTTAGCACATACCAGAAATATCGGTATCATGGCTCACATTGATGCCGGTAAAACAACAATTACAGAAAGAATTCTTTACTACACTGGTAAGATTCATAAAATCGGTGAAGTCCACGATGG
>JAJQAP010000063.1 GCA_021203745.1 Coprobacillus sp. | reverse complement strand
GTTTTGTCACTGATAAAAAAGAGTGTATACACGCCTATAGACAACAAAAATATATTCTAGATAAAACACAGATAGAGACTGAAAGCCTCTCTTTTTAATAAATAAAAACACCCACCGCAGAAGCGGTGGATGTATTAATATATGATTAATTAAAAAGAAGTAAAGATTTAGGTCTATTTAATTATATATAGAGGAAACACAATAAAATCCATTATATGAGATAATTTAGGCTCTTTTGGTGCTTTTTATGGAGACGATAAGTTTCATTTTGGTGCAGATTTGCGACATGCTAAAGTGTCTTTTGGTGCATTTTATTAAATAAATAAGTTGTCTTTTTTGCCGCTTTCCTTTAAAATAGGCATATCTGGAGATATAAAAAATGTATTTAAAAAGAAAGATTGATGACAAACTATTTGAGTGGAAAAAGACCTGCCAGGGACAAAAGGCTCTTCTTATTGAAGGAGCTAGGAGAGTGGGTAAAACCTCTTCTATTTTGGAGTTTGCCAAAAATAACTATAAGAGTTATATCTATATCGATTTTTCTGTCGATAATCCTGACACAAAAAAGATATTTGATGTCTTCCCAGATTTAGATACTTTCTTTAATATGCTAGAAACCTTAAAAGAAACAAAGTTATATCTAAGAGAATCCCTTATTATTTTTGATGAGATACAAGATTATCCTTATGCGCGTCAATGTATTAAAACTCTTGTCGCGGATGGTAGATATGACTATATTGAAACGGGTTCCTTAATCTCAGTAAGATCTAGTGTTACCAATATCCGTATACCGAGTGAAGAAAGACACATCAAGATGTATCCGCTTGACTTTGAAGAGTATCTCATGGCAACAGATAATAACCTTCTTTTAGATTACATAAAAGAACACTTTAAAAGCTTAGAACCAATGGGGGAAGTTATGCATAAAAGGGCAATGAAACTACTTAGAGAATACTTTATTGTCGGTGGAATGCCTCAAGCGGTTATAAAGTATATCGAGACAAAGTCTTTTGAGTGTGTAGACCAGGAAAAACACGATATCCTCTCCCTATATCGAGATGATGTTGCAAAATACGCAAAAGGATACGATTTTAGAGTGAGGGAGGTATTTGACTCTATCCCTAGTCAACTAGAAAGAAAAGAAAAAAAGATGAAAGTTAGCACTTTTAGAAAAGGGGCTCGATCTAGAACCTATCATGACGCCTTTGTGTGGCTTGATGATGCAATGATTACAATCTGTGCGTATAACGCTAAAGATCCAAGTGCGATGATGGCTTTGGGAGTGGAAAATTCTCTAGTTAAAGTTTATATGGAAGATATAGGGCTTTTAATTAGTATGGCCCTTCCTAATGTCCCCAGTCAAAATAACTACTTATATCAAGCAATTCTTAGGGATGATTTGTCTATCAATGAAGGGATGCTGACTGAAAGTTATGTTGCCCAGCAACTTATGGCAAAACACAACGAGCTATTTTACTATTCAAGAAAAGACCCTTACGATAGAAATAAGACTATGGAGATAGATTTCTTAACTTTAGACAATAAATACAACGTGGTCCCAATCGAAGTCAAATCCTCAAAACGACTAACCCATAGCTCACTTGATAAATTTAGGACTAAATTTAGTGATAGAATTGGAAAATCTTACCTACTCTATCAAGGAGATATAAAAAAAGAAGATAACATTATTTATCTTCCTCTCTATATGGCTTTTTGCCTTTAACCCTTAATATGTTTAGAGAGTAGTCTTTCTATATCTGCGGCACCACTATCGAGGGTGATCGTAAGTTTATGGCTCTTTAAGACTGTTCCTTTAACTCCTAGTTCGCTAAGTAAGGGTTTATCATATTTAACCATATCATTTAAGGTGACTTCGAGTTTTGACTCACTAACGATAAGAACACCTTTAATATTTTTCTCTCCTCCAAGAGCCTCTACCCAGGCCATTTCATAGTCAGACTCATCCATCACCTGTCTCTTCTCTTTTTTATGACGGTAATGGGCAAGTATAATCACTGCGATAACAACAATAATAATTATTGCAAGACCAACGATAAAGTATATATACCAATACTCGTTAAGATTACTCATTACTGATAAGATCCTTTGAGACTTTATTTATATAGTTTGAACTGCTTTTCTTTAATACGTGTATCACTTTAGAGGACAAGAACACTTCTAGTCGATCTATATCTAACTTCTCTCGATAAGAGTCATAACTGACATTGATTGGATCGGAAAACTCTAAACTGATCGTTTTATCCCCATCGACGATTAATGGGCTACGTAAGGTATTAGACACCCTGTTAGAGACTGGTTCCACCTCTAATAGTTCCATTGCATATAGAGATGGATCAATTAAGGAGCCTCCCGCACTGCGTGTATAACCTGAACTCCCTAAAGGGGTGGCTATACATAGTCCACTTCCCCGGTAATCCTCTAAAAAGGTATCATCGATAGATATTCCGCATTCGATGATTTTAAAGGGATTAGCTATCCTTACTTCGTTTATTGATAAGATATCCTCTACTTGTTCTTCTTGTTTAAAACAGAGTGTTTCTAGTAAGGGATAATCTTCTTTTTTACATTTATGGTTTAATAAGTCTTTAATGAGTAAGTCTAGATCTTCTTCCTTATAATCATAAAAGTAGTTAAGGCCTCCGAGTCCTAAACCCACAAAAGAAATATCATCAAAGTTATCCTCTTTTAGGTAGTGATGGATAGCCTTAAGAAAGGTTCCATCTCCTCCAAGGATTACCACTACTTCTGGACTATCTTCATCAAGAGTAAAACCATTATCTAGAAAGGTATTTGTAATATGGTCTATCTTCTCTTTTAGATAGTCTTTCTTGTTATCGTAAACTAGAGATATATTCATACCTATATAATAAAGAGTTTACTCTAAATTGTGAAATAAAAAGTATTTTCCTTATCTATTTATAGATAAGGAGTCTCCCTTTAACTTGAAATTTACCTGCCTTCTACTTATAATTTAGGTATGCTAGTTAAAGAGATTGAAAAGAGAAGTTTTATAAATGAAGAGCAGTATATGAAGATGTGCGCCTTTATTTTAAGAACCCATTCCCATGAAACCTTTAAAGAGATTGCAAATACTTATTATGACGATGAGAATGGGACACTAGCAAAAAATCATCTTACCCTTCGACTTAGAGAGGATGAAAAAACACTAACACTAACACTTAAAGAAGCCTTTAGTGAAACTGAAGCGGTTGAACACTCCCAAGAGATAGAACTAGAAGAGATCGAAGATATTACAAAAGATATTAACCTCTTAGAGGGAGAAGTCCTCGATTACCTTAAAGAAAAAGAACTCGATAATCTAATCCTTATTGAAGTGGGTAAACTAAAGACGAGAAGACTAGAAGTAGAAAATGAAGCGCATATAAAAATAATCCTCGATATGAATGAGTATAAGGACACCAAAGATTATGATATTGAGGTTGAAGCGGATTCCGAAGCCACGTGCGAGAGGGCTTTAAAGTATTTTAGTGATAACTTCCATTTTAAAATCAGTAAAAAGTATATATCTAAACATGATAGAGCGGTTTCCTAATCACTCTTTTTTTTATCTTTTTTGGTAAGCTCTTCTAATTCTTCATTTATTGGACAGTTATCACAGTCCCCACATAGCCCTTTTTGGCACTCCCAAAGGGCAATACGTTTTGCCTCTGAGAGAAACATCGTAATATCATCAGGGTTATAGCCCACTTGAAACTTACGATCATCGACGATAATTGGTCTTTTTAAACAAGAGGGATTCTCTTTTATAAAGTCGATGAGTTCAGTAATTGTCATAGAGTCGACATCGACATGTTTTTCCTTTATCACTCGACTTCTTTTTGAGATAACATCATCCGTTCCATTTTCACTTAAAGTTAAGATTTCCTTTAATTCTTTCTCACTTAAAACAGAGGTAAAGATATTCTTCTCAATATAAGGAATATCCTGGCTTTTAAGCCATTCTTTAACCTTTTTACAAGAGGAACAAGAAGGTGAGGTATAAATCTTTATCATACAGGTTTTTATTATAAACCTAATTATTTATAATTAGAAAATGAAATGATTATTTATTTTTTAGATTTACATACACTTTTAAAAGGAAGAAAAAAAGAAAAAAATAAATAAATATAAACAATGTAAAAAAATTAGAAAAAAGTCTTTTTATTTCTCTTTTTTAGGGACTAATATATAACCACTACCAAGATAAAAGAGACTAGTCTAAGTAGTAAAGCTATATTATTTTTTTTACAAACATTATTAAGGGGGCATAAGTATGCTACAAGTTAAAAAAAGAGACGGGAAAATCGTCAATTTCAATCTAAAGAAGATATCTAATGCGATAGAGAGGGCCTTTCAGGCGGAGCATGTTCCTTATGAAGAGGGAATTATTGAAACACTCTCCTTAAAAGTAACATCAAACTTTGACCCCAAGGTAGAATCTAACCTCATCAGTGTCGAAGATATCCAAGATAGTGTGGAGCATGTCCTCCTTGAAACTGGATATGTCGATGTGGCAAAATCCTACATGGTCTATCGAAAACAACACGAATCACTAAGAGAGATTAAACACACTGATCTCGATTATAAAAA
>JAJQAP010000028.1 GCA_021203745.1 Coprobacillus sp. | reverse complement strand
GAAAAGACAAGATAGTAAATACACCACTCCTTATTTAAATGATAATGTAGGAGTGTTTGTCTATTTTTTTCTAGGCTAAAAACAAGGGCAAGACCTTCTTACAATCTAAGAAAAAAGGCAACATTCGTGTTGCCCTTTTACTAGTAAATGTATATCACTAACTTAAATAGTTAGGGGTAATAGCGGTAAAGTAACTATTGTTTGTTTCAACAACATTAGTTAATAGGTTTGCCCACTCCTCCGCAGATCCATAATAATTGATAACAGCTAAACTTGAACAATTATTGAAAGCACTAGCGGCAACAGAAGCTACACTATTATAAAGTGTCACTTCTTTTAAAGCGGTACAACCACTAAAGGTATAGGTACCAATACTTGTAATTCCTCTCCCAATATAGGCTTCTTCAAGACTTGTGCAGTTTTGGAAAGCATAAGTCCCAAGAGATGTTATATTATCAGGGATAGTAACTGATTTTAAGGAACTACAATTTTTACAGATGCTTCCTGGTAATGAGGTAAAATCTGTGTTTTCAGAGAAACGAATACTCTCTAAAGAGGTGCAACCACTAAAACCATCACTGGAAATAGAAACGACACTATCTGGCATATAGAATGACTTTAGACTTGCACAATCGACAAAAGCATCAGAACCAATCGATGTGACTGTATCAGGGATCGTAATCTCAGTGAGTGCCTTCGCTTTATTAAATGTATATGCATCAATTGATGTTTGTCCCTCGGCAATATGGATTTCTCCCTCAAGGAGGCTACAACCATAGAATGCACGATCATAAACTGTTAAATCTTGGGCAAAATCAAGAGTTTTTAGATTGGAACAGTTATAGAATGCATATGAATAAACGGTATTAATTGAGGTAGGTAATCCTAAGAATGTAAGGTTAGAAGCATTTGGGTTAAAACCAGATGAAGAGGTTGCAGCACCCGGAGTGCCAAGTCCTGTCACAGGAATCCCATAAATCTCACTGACAATATAGAATTCTGAAGATGATGTACCAGATTGAATTGAAGAGGCAGTGTATGAAGTTTCATCCACTAAAGTGTAATTAATTCTATCTGTCTTTAGGTTAGTGGCTTCACATACTGTGCAGTGTCCTGTTTCAGTTGTTCCATCATCATAGACAACTTGGTGAACTTCAACATATCCATTTTCATAGATATGATAACGAGTGTCTTCACTATAGATAGAAGCACTTCCTTCTCCTGAAGTTGGACCTTCTTCCTCCCCAACCTCTTCACCAGATCCGTTATAATAGATTGGTGTAATAGTATTTAGGGGTGAGATATTTGCTGATAGAGTCGCCCATTGCTCAGCAGTACCACCATAATAAACAGTTGTAAGAGCGTTGCAATTAGTGAATGCATTAGCATTAGCAATTGATGTAATTGTTTCAGGAATTGTAATTGTTGTTAAACTTGTACAACCATTAAATGTATTAGCGGGAATTGAACTAATACCAGATCCTAAAACCGCTGATACAAGAGAAGTGCAGTTTTGACATGTAGCATTACCAATTGATGTAACAGAATCAGGAATAGTGATACTCTCTAAGGCTGAACAGTCATAGAACTCATACCCTCCAAGAGTTGTGACACTACTTGGAATTTCAACAGATGTTAGACCGCTACAACCTTGGAACACTCTATCCTTAAGTTCTGTAACAGAACTAGGAATTGTGTATGACTTTAAAGATGTACAATTAGTTAGAAAATATTGTGGAATTACTGTTAAAGACGTAGGGAGATTAATTTCTTCAAGAGCGGAACATCCTCCAAATTGATAACCACCTGAACCAAGTTCAATATTCTCTGGTAAGGTAAATGTTGTTATCGCTCTGCAATCGTAGAAAGCATACTCTCCAAGAGTTGTTACACTACTAGGTAGTGAATCGATAGAGGATAGAGTGCAGCAGCCACGGAATGCTTCATTATTAATTTGTGTTAAGCCATCAGGAAGAGTAATTCCATCGAGGTTTTGACAGTTATAGAAACCACGTTTACCAATATATGTTACACCTTCAGGAATGTTTATCGTTGTAAGAGCGGTGCATCCATCAAAAGCATAGTTATTAATATCAGTAACTGTGTTTGGCACACCAATGAATTTAATTGTGGTGTTTCCTTTAAAGGCACTTGCATTTGATTCTGCATCAATTGTAGGATCACCAATACCAGTTACAGGAAGACCACTATAGGTTTGGACAATATAGAAATCGGTGTATGAGGTAGAATTCATCTTAGAGACATAAGCTGACTCACTATCACTAGAAACAGCATAATCGATTCGATCAGTTCTTAATCCAGTGGCCCCACAAACAACACAGTGTCCAGTTTCTTGAGTGCCACTATCGAATTCAACTTGGTGGACTTCAATTGTTCCATCAGGATAGATGTGGTATCTTTCATCATCTGTATATACTGTAGCATCATACTCATCTTCTTCATCTTCACCTGGCTGATATTCACCAGTATAGGTAGGAGTGATATTTAATAATGGACTATTATTACCACTTGTTGTAGCGCTACTAATGATTGCGTTCCACTCGTCTTTATCACCATCAAAGTAAACTGTAGTTAGATTATTACAGTTATAGAAGGCATAAGAAGCCACTGTAGTAACACTTGAAGGAATTGTAACTGTAGTTAGGGCGGTACAACCAGAGAATAGTCTTTGTGGGATTTCAGTTAACCCACTAGGTAAAGAGCACTCTACTAATGTTGTGCAGCTACTAAATAGCCATGTTCCAAGTTCAGTAACTGTTTCGGGGAAATCCACATTGACAAGACTTGTACCACCTAATGCATAAGAGCCAAAGCTTGTGAGGTTAGGAAGTTTAGTAAAATCAATTTCCGTAATAGGAACGTTTTGGAAAGCATAATCTCCAAAACTTGTAATTGTATCTGGTAAGAAATCTAAAGAGGTAATAGCTTTACAATCTCTAAAGGCGCTTTTACCAACAGCGGTAACACTCACGGTCGTAGGGAACTCAATCCCACTTGGCTCAATGATTGAACAACCATATAGATAGCCTTCAGGAATTGTTTCCATCGCGGGGAGGTTAACACTTGTTAAAGCGGTGCATCCTCTAAAGAGTTCTGCACCAACAGACTCAATGTTTTCGCTGATATGAGCAGTTACTAATCCTGTACAAGACTGGAAGACATCACTTCCTAGACTTGTGACTGTATCAGGAACAGTTACCTCAATAAATTTATGACATTGATAGAATACCTCATTCCCAATCGTTGTTAAGGTAGATGGGAAGGTTGGTAATTCGAGATTTTGACAGTTATAGAAACCACGGTTAGCAATACTCGTTAATCCTTCTGGTAAATTAACTGTCACAAGATTAGTGCAATCACCGAAGGCATACTTTTGAATCTCAGTGATCGTATTTGGTAAACCGACAAATGTTAAGGATGTTCTTCCATAGAATCCTACACCTGTAGAACCACTGGATTTAGAATCATCACCAACACCGGTGACGGTCATCCCGTTATATGTCATAGGTACATAAACTGTGGTCGCACTGGTGCTAGTAAAACTAGTCATTGTACAAGTACCATCTCCGTTAGCGGTAAATGACATCATGTTTGTATAAAGACTAGAAGCCTCACAGACAACACAGTGTCCAGTTTCAGAGGTTCCACTTTCAACATCGTACTCGACTTGGTGGACTTCAATTGTTCCATCAGGATAGATGTGATATCTTTCATCCGCTTCATAGATAGTTGCTTTATCTTCAGTTGTGGGTTGGGTTATATCTTCTACCGCGACAGTGACAGTATCTGTGGCTTTATCATCCCAGGTAATTGTAATAGTTGTACTACCTCCCTTAACAGGGGTAACCACTAAATCGTTAATAGAAATAACATCCTGGTCATAGCCGGAGAGTTCTACATCACTAGCACTAGCTTTTTCTTTTGACTCTAGACCAGTAGATGGAGTGGAGACAAGATAAATAGATAGCTCTAATGTTTCTTGACTCTCTTTTGCCCCATCATATGTAAGAGATAGGAGAGCGTCTCTATTTTCCACTTCAATAGAATAGGAATAGGTCACGGTTACATCACTAACGATAGCATCTACACTAGTGGTGACATCGTGTTCAGGCCACGTAATAGTAATAGAAGTATTACCTTCACCCACTGGAGTAACGGTTAAACCATTAATAGAGATAACCTGTTCATCATAATTAGATAATGTTACATTAGCTGCGGTAGCGGGCTCTTTTGTTGTTTGACCTTCTGAAGGTACACTTATAAGGTAAATAGAAAGTGTAACACCAGTTTGAGTCTCTTTTGCCCCATCATAAGTAAGGCTTTTTAACTCTTCAGCGTTTTCCACTTCAATATAATAGGTGTAAGTAATTTCTGGAGGTTCTGTAGGTTCAGTTGAAGAGGAACTTGTCGTTTCTTCATCTTCACTAGGTTCACTAGGAGTGGTTTCCCCTGGTTCTGTATCAGCACTATCAGAACTATCACCACCGATATTTACATCACCAACTTCAATTATAATATCGCCTGTTTCACACGCCCCTAAGCCTACTACGAGCGCTAGGGCGGCGATACTTGTAAGTAATTTCGTTTTTTTCATAAATAAAAATACTTTCTCCTTTCTGTATTTTTTACTTAGGTATACCTAAGTATGTGATTTAGTTTAATCACAAAAAAAAAAAAAAAAGATTAAAGTT
>JAJQAP010000018.1 GCA_021203745.1 Coprobacillus sp. | reverse complement strand
TTACTTGCTGTTTTTAAGAAGAGAGCGGTAGGCATGTGCACTCATACGAACTTGCACTTTTTTGCCATCGATAATCATCGTGTGTTTTTGTAGATTCACATCCCATTTTCTTCTTGTGGCAATCATGGATTTAGAACGCTTGTTTCCACTTTGTGGACCTTTTCCTGTTACTGGACAAACTCTTGACATTCCTTTTCTCTCCTCCGTCGCTATATGATATTATCATATATATGATAATTAATTCAACTAAAATTTTACATTTGGATAAAGGTTTCTAAACTCTTCTTCACTCATGAGGTTATGACAGTTTTTAAGCATAATCTCATATATCTTTCCTTTTCGATCAAAGGTTAGATATTTTTTATATCCGTCTTTTGTAAAAAAGCAAACCATCTTTCTCTTTTTTGATTTCTCCTGATCGATATAGATGACATTTTCTAAGCGGTAGTGGGTATGACGTCTAAATCTTACTTGATCAATCTCTGATTTAGAAACCATATAGTAGTTGCTTGTTAGTGTTAACACATAGAAGATAACTGTTAACACCACCCAAATACCTATAAGAAGATAAGGAACCCACCAATACTTTTGTGTTTCGTTAGCGGGAGTCCAAGGCCAAGAAAGAAAATAACTAAAAAAGATACCAAATATTATTGCGGCTACTAATACAGCAGCGATAATAAATGTCCAAGTCATTTTCCAAGAAGAAATTCTTAGTTTCATTTATAGTTTATCTACTCCTGTAAGTTCCACAAAATGGGGAAGGGCTTCGCACCACTTGCAGAATATATGCCATTCATTTAATTTATGATCTCGACGTTGGAGATACATCGTTTTTAACTGCTGATAATTTGTTGTCATGGTCGCTCCTAGACAAAAGCCACAAGGTAAGGAGGCAACTATCTCTCTCCACTTATCGGTTTTAGGGGTGGGGTCATCTGGATCAAAATACTCTTCTAGGAGTTTCTCGCAAATTGCCACAACTTCTTTATTTGTTTCATCCACAACTTGTTCATGTACTTTAAACTTCGTTAAGCAGTGCATCGTGGATTGGGAGGAAATAAAATCAAACCAGTGATAACGTTGAGCTTGTTTCCACCAATATAGGGGTGCGGTAACATCCATTTGGACAAGGATCCCTTTTAAGTAGTTATCCTCTCCTGTTCCGTTTCTTGTATTTCCTAGTTTAATCGCTCTTTTATAGTCTTTTTCATCGACGGGATTACGATCAAATTCCGTTCTCATCGAATTGCCAGACGCTTTAATCGCTTTATCTAGTCCATATACTTCGGTATTTTCAATTTTAAAATTCATGGTAGTATGCCTCCATCACATTTTTAAGTAACGATAAGCGTGTAAGTAGACCCACACCTTTTGGAACTGGGGTCTGAAGTTTTACAGGGAGTCCTGGTTCACAGTCTCCATATATCTTTCCATCTATTCTTGTTATACCAACATCGACAACTGTCGCATCTTCTTTATAGGTAAAAGTGTGATCAAGTAAATATTTATGACCAGTTGCTACGACGATTAGATCAGCACTTGCGACATATCGCTCCATATCTTCTCTTTTTGTTTTAGAGTGAAGCACAGTGACATTACCATTTCTTTTAAGTAGTTCTCTCGCCATTGGTTTACCCACAATGGAACTACGTCCAATGACAAGGGTATTCTTTCCTTCTATTTCTATTCCTTCCTCATCTAAATAATCGAGTATTCCTTTAGGAGTGCAGGGAATAAATTTAGAAAAAGGGTTAAATCCATCGATATCTTTTTCAGGAGAAATCGCCCCCTTGATATGCTCTTCATTAATATGCTCGGGGACAGGAAGTTGGACAATTATGCCGTTTACTTTTGGGTCTTTATTTAACTCTTCTATCTTATCGATAACTTCTTTTTCTTTTATATCTAAAGGTAGTTTTATATGTTCTACCTCTATTCCTACTTCTCCAGCATCTTTGATTTTACCTTTAATATAAATGTTAGATCCCTCATCTTCATTTATTTGGATTATTACAAAAAAAGGCTTTATTTCTAGTCTATTTATTTCGTTTTTTAGTTTTTCTTTTTCGCCCGCTACGTAATCGACTATTTCCATAATTAGTAATTAATCACTGGGATTCTCCCTTCGTACTTTCTTTGTTTTATACCCGCAAGATCTAGCATTAATTTACTTGCTTTTGTTTCAGTCTCGTCTTCGTATTTATTATCGAGATAGACTATCTCTTTTATTCCTGTTTGGATGATTGCTTTTGCGCATTCATTACAAGGAAAAAGACTTACATATAATGTACATCCATTTAACGCAGATCCATTTCTTGTATTGAGTATCGCATTAAACTCTGCGTGACACACATATAAATATTTGGAGTCTAGTCCTTCTCCTTTATTCCAGGAAATCTTATCTTCATCTACACCCCGAGGCATTCCATTATAACCAATAGAAACAACCTTATGGTCAGAGTCTACAATACAGGCTCCTACCTTGGTGTTAGGATCTTTACTCCTTAAGGAGGAGAGGAGAGCGATTCCCATAAAATATTCATCCCAGTTAATCGACGAGTTTTGCATAGTCTTATTTTACAAAAAACTTACTAATAAATAAATAATGAGTTGATAAAATATTTTACCCTCACTATTTAAGTGGTTGAATACTTATTTATTTTTATATAAAATAAATGCATCAGGTAAACATAATGGCAAATGAATTAATTGCGGTTGTCCTTGCCGGAGGTAAAGGAACAAGACTAGAAGCATTAACAAGAAAAAACGCTAAACCAGCGGTTTCTTTTGGTGCTAAGTATCGTATTATCGATTTCTCTTTATCGAACTGTGTTAATTCAGGGATTACCACAATTGGAGTGTTAACCCAGTATGAACCAACGCAACTTGACTCCTATGTTGGTAATGGTGAGAAGTGGGGCCTTAATGGACTTCACTCTTTAATGACTACGCTTGCCCCAAAACAAACAGATGAAGGACTAGCGTGGTATTCCGGCACCGCAGATGCGATAACCCAAAATATTGATTGGATTGATTCGATGGATCCAGAGAATGTTTTAATTCTCTCTGGAGACCATATATATAAAATGACCTTTAATGACATGCTTTGGACTCATACTTCAAATAATGCTGATGTGACTATCGCTGTCTGTGAAGTATCTCCTGAAGAAGCCCCAAGATTTGGCATTATGGTAACGGATGATAAAGGTCAGATTACCGAGTTCCAAGAAAAACCAAAAGTCCCTAAATCTAATTTAGCCTCTATGGGTATTTATATGTTTAAATGGTCAGTCTTAAGGAAACTCTTAAAAGAAGATCATAAAAACCCCGATAGTGAACATGACTTTGGAAAAGATATTATCCCAAAGATGCTCAATAGTGGGATGAAGTTAATGTCTTACGAGTATACAGGATACTGGAGAGATGTTGGAACTATTGCTTCTTTGCATCAAGCTAATATGGATATTATCGATGGTGTGTTTACCCTTGACTCTTTCTACGATTCAAATAAGATCTACACTGAAGATACATATTCTCTTCCGCATTATGTGGGCACAAAAGGATCAGTAAAATCCACAATTGCAAACCAGGGCGCAATAATCCTTGGTAAATCTGATTACTGTGTTATTTCTAATGAAGTCGTGATGGAATACGACACTGTATGCGATAGGTGTGTCATTATGGCGGGTGCTTATATCGGTAAACACGCAAAAGTGCATAACGCTATTATCGCCCCAGGTGTCAAGATTGGAGAATACGCAGAAGTAAATTTAGGAAACGATAAAGTTGTCTTGATTAGTCAAGATGTCCCCGCTAAGGAGGTCAGATAAATGAGTGACGTTGTCGGATTTTGTGACTTACATTATTCACCCTCTCTTGATGCTTTGACCACCAATAGACCCTTTGGTTGTGTCTCTTTTCTCGGTCGATATGGGATTATCGACTTCACTTTATCAAACTTCTCTAACTCTGGAATAAATAGAGTGGTAATCCTTGCAAAAGATAACATCCACTCCGTCATCGATCATATTCAATCTGGTCAAGCTTGGTTAAATAATACAAAGACTGGTTTTATTCAAACTGTGATTAATGAAAGATGTATTAATAACCCAACATTTAATACGGATGTTGCAAACCTTGCCGCTAATATCGCTGCCTTTAACTTACCAGATGTAGACTACTATGTCCTTGCTCCAGTCCATCTCTTAACCTCGATGGATTTTAGACCAATTATCGACGCGCACATCCAGTCAAAAGCGAAGATTACAATGGTGTATGCGACGGTAGATAACTCTAAAGGACAATTTAAAAACTGCACATCAATTAAACTTGATAAAACTAAAAAGTACATCAAATCTACGAGGATGCATGATAATGCTTCTAAAGTAGATGTATCTCTTGATACATTTATCTTCTCTAAGGACGCTCTTTTAGATCTCCTTAGAATGCAAAAGAATATTTCTTCCCTTTTATCGGTAGCAGATGTTATCGCCTTTGGTGTCAATGGTGGTACCCTCAAAGTTAATGCCTATCGTCACACTAATAAGGTTTATCCAATCTTCTCTTTAAATGATTATATGAATACTTCTTTTGAACTATTAAATCATCAAGAAAGAAATCACTTATTCCTTGATAACTGGCCAATTTATACCACCACACACGATACACCACCATCCTTATATGGACCTAAATCTGAAGTTAAAAATTCCTTTATTGCAAATGGCTCAATTATAAGAGGTAAAGTTGAAAATTCAATTATCTCTCGTGATGTCACTGTGGAAGAAGGAGCGAGTATTAAAAACTCCATTATCTTTACTCGTACAACTGTTGGTAAAGATGTTCACATTGAAAACGCTGTCTGCGATAAAGATTGTAATATCAGACAAGTTAAGAATGTCGTGGGTAGCAGTGACGAATATCTCATTATCTCTAAAGGGGAGAACATTTAATGAAAATTGCGATGGTGGCAAGTGAAGCCAATCCGTTTGCTAAAACCGGTGGACTAGGAGATGTCGTTTATTCTCTTGCAAAAGAATTAACTGTTCTTGGGCAGGATGTTATTATCGTCCTTCCTTTTTATTCTTCAATAAAAGATAAACTTGATACTTTGCCTGGTGAGGTTACTTCTTACTTTGTCTCTATGTCTTGGAGAAAAGAAAAAGCGACGATTTATCGAACATATGTTGATGGAATTACATATTATTTAATCGCAAATGACCATTATTTTGGTCGACGTGTGATGTATGGAGAGTATGATGACGGAGAAAGATTTGCGTTTTTTACTCTCGCCGCGACGGCACTATTTGAAAACATCGACTTTAAACCAGATATCGTCCATGTCCATGATTGGCAAGCAGGTATGCTACCAGTTTTACTCAAAGAAAAAGAGAGTCAAAATGAATTCTTAAAAGACACAAAGAGCATTTTAACGATTCATAACCCCGCTTTCCAAGGACTCTTCCCAAAAACTATTTTAGGGGACTTCTATGGACTCCCTGATTCTTTATATGATTCCGGTAAAGTAAGATTTAATGATCAAGTGTCCACCCTTAAAAGCGCAATTGTATACGCTGATAAAATTATTACTGTTAGTCCAACACACGCCCAAGAACTACTCACTAATGATGGAGGGAAAGGACTAGACTCAATATTAAGACTTAGAGAATGGGACTTTACAGGAATATTAAATGGTGTGGATTATCTAGAGTTTAACCCAGAAACCGATGATTATATCTATATCCCTTACTCAGTTAGTGACTTTAAGAGTGGGAAAGATAAAAATAAAGCCGCACTTTTACATAGCATGCATCTAAAAGATACAGGTAAACCACTTGTTGGTCTTGTCTCACGTTTAACTTGGCAAAAAGGAACAGATCTTATCTTTGCTATGGCATATGAGCTCGCAAATAAAGGATGTAACTTATGCATTTTAGGAAGTGGCGAGTATCAAATTGAACAGCAGCTAGAAAAACTAAGAGCAACCTATCCTGATACAGTGGGTATATATATCGGTTATAACGATGACCTAGCCCATAAAATTTACGCGGCATCAGACCTATTTTTAATGCCTTCTCTTTTTGAACCATGTGGGATTGGGCAAATGATAGCCCAGCGTTATGGTTCTTTACCAATTGTTAGAAGAACCGGTGGCTTAAAAGATAGTGTTATTTGCTTTGACGGGAATAACGAGGACAAGGCAAATGGTTTTGGATTTGACGATTATGATCCAGCGGAAGCGGTAAAAACAGCAGATTATGCTTACGAAACCTGGTTTAACTTAGAAACACGTAAAAAATTAATGAAAAACGCGATGGAAACAGACAATTCTTGGCGCAAATCGGCGTTAAAATATCTAGAAGTTTATCATTCTCTTGTGCCAGAAGATAAATAAAAAAGGTTTAATTATGGGATACGACTTTAAAAACATAGAGAAAAAGTGGGCGAGTGTATGGCAGGATAAAAAAGCATATTTTTGCGATACCTCCGATTTTTCTAAACCTAAATATTATGTTCTTGATATGTTTCCTTATCCAAGCGGACAAGGACTCCACGTCGGTCATCCTGAAGGCTACACTGCTTCTGATATCATCGCGAGAATGAAAAGAATGCAAGGGTATAATGTCTTACATCCAATGGGATGGGATGCTTTTGGACTACCTGCCGAACAATACGCGATAAAAACAAATAACTCTCCTGAAGAGTTTACTAAAGAAAACATTGCAAATTTTAAGCGTCAAATAAATATGCTAGGTTTTTCTTATGACTGGGATAAAGAAATAAGTACAACTGACCCTGATTATTATAAGTGGACACAATGGATTTTCTTAAAGATGTATGATAATGACCTCGCTTATGTTGACTATCGACCTGTTAATTTCTGCCCAGAACTTGGAACAGTGCTTGCAAACGAAGAGGTAATTAACGGAAAAAGCGAAGTTGGTGATTTCCCTGTTATTCGTAAACCAATGCGTCAATGGGTTTTAAAAATAACAAAATACGCAGATAGACTACTAGAAGACCTAAATTCCCTTGATTGGCCAGCCTCCACTGTAGAAATGCAAAGAAATTGGATTGGAAAGAGTGAAGGAGCGGTCGTTACCTTCAAGGTAAAAGATAGTGATTTATCCTTTGATATCTTTACTACAAGGGTAGACACGCTTTATGGATGTACATATTGTTGTCTTGCTCCAGAGCACCCACTTGTCGAAAAAATCACCACAAAAGACAAAGAAAAAGAAGTAAAAGCATATATTGACCTAGTTTCCACAAAATCAGATATGGATCGAACAGAGCTCAATAAAGATAAAACAGGTGTCTTTACTGGATCTTATGCGATAAACCCAATCAATGGTAAAGAAGTCCCTATTTATATTGCGGATTATGTTTTAGCAACCTATGGGAAAGGCGCTGTTATGGCGGTCCCTGCACACGACGACCGAGACTATGAATTTGCGAGAAAATACAATCTTCCTATGATTCAAGTGCTTGAAGGGGACATCTCTGAAACGGCTATGACGAGCGATGCTAAACATATAAACAGCGATATTGCTAATGGCCTAAATATAAAAGAGGCAAAAGAAGCAATAATCTCTAAACTTGAAAAAGAAGGAACTGGAAAAAGAGAAACATCCTATAGACTTAGAGATTGGCTTTTCTCTCGTCAACGTTATTGGGGAGAACCGATTCCTATTATTAACTTTGAAGATGGGACTACAATGCCTTTAAGTGAGGATGAACTCCCATTGACACTCCCACCTTTAAAAGATTACAAACCATCAGGAACAGGAGAATCTCCTTTAATTAACGCTACTGAATGGGTAAACGTCACGATTGATGGTAAAAAAGGACTAAGAGAAACAAATACTATGCCTCAATGGGCGGGTTCTTGTTGGTACTATATTCGTTATATTGATCCACATAACGATAAAGAAATTGCCTCTAAAAAACTCCTCGATCATTGGCTTCCTGTGGATTTATATATCGGGGGTAGTGAACACGCAGTATTGCATCTACTCTACGCTAGATTCTATCATAAGTTCCTTTATGATTTAGGCCTAGTCTCTTGTAAGGAACCATTCCAGAAACTTTATCATCAAGGAATGATCCTTGGATCTAACGGAGAAAAGATGTCTAAATCAAGAGGTAATGTCATTAATCCTGATGATTGTGTGGCTAAGTATGGGGCGGATGCTCTTAGACTCTACGAGATGTTTATGGGACCTCTTGAAGACTCGCTTCCCTGGAGCGATACCGGACTAGACGGGGCTAAACGATATCTTGATAGGGTGTATCGACTCTTCACCGAAAGTGAATATACCTCTAAATTTAGTAAAGAAAACGATCATAAACTTGACTACATTTATAATTACACAGTAAAAAAGGTCACAAATGATTTTGAATCCTTGCAGTTTAACACCGCAATTAGTCAGTTAATGATACTCACTAATGAATTTTATAAAGCGGATTCTCTTTATATTGAGTATCTTTTAGGTTTTATTAAGATGCTTGATTGTATTTGCCCATTCCTTGGTGAAGAGCTTTGGTCTATAATGGGTCACTCTGACTTAATCACCTATGAACCATGGCCAGAATACGACGAATCTAAGATAATTTTAGACACTGTCAAAATTGCTGTTTCTATTAACGGCAAATTAAGAGATACATTTGAAGTGGCAAAAGATACAGATGAAGAAACACTTAAAGAGTTAGCCTTAAAGTGTGATAATGTATCTAGACACTTAGAAGGAGAAACGATAAAAAAGGTTATCGCAATCAAAAATAAGATTGTCAATATAGTTATTTAATTTAGTAGGCATGGCACCCTTGTGGGCTGTAGCAGGAGGAATTAATAATGAATTTATGTGTTGATGTGGGTAACTCCACAATTGTTCTTGGGGTCTTTAATGGTGACTCCCTTCTTAGAAAAGAAAAGATTAGAACCAATGTAAACGGCACAAGTAGTGAGTTTATATCGAGTTTACAAGCATTTAAATTTACTGGTATCACCCATATTATCCTATCTAGTGTAGTACCTTCTTTAAATTATAATTTAAAGGAAGCACTATCATTTTTATATGGAGTGGATATCCTTACCATTGGTGCGGGTTTAAAAACGGGGATTTTAATTAAAACCGATAACCCTTTAGAAATAGGTAATGATTTAATTGCAGATCTCGTTGGGGCAAAAAAGGAATACCCTTTACCGCTTCTTGTTGTAGACCTAGGCACTGCAAGTAAGATTTTATGCCTAGAAGAAGACTCATCTTTTAGAAGCGCTCTGATCACTCCTGGACTCGTATCTGGGGCTACGTTTTTAAAAAATAGCACCACATTACTCCCAGAAGTGGGTTTAACAAAACCAAAATCATTCATCGCCAAAAACACCAATGATTGTATTAATAATGGTTTAATTTATGGGCACGCTGAAATGATTAAAGGTTTAGTAAGCCGTTATGAAGAGGAGTTAGGAGTAAAGTTTAATGTTATCTTAACTGGGGGATGCGCAAATCTCGTCAAAGATTTACTACCTGATAGCTATATCTATGACGAAGATCTATTACTTAAAGGACTTAACGAGCTAATTAATAAAAATGTCAAAGAACTCTAAAATCATCCACATGATGACTCGTTTTGCAATGGAAATTGCTTTAATTGTCATCATGACTTTTGTGCCATACATCGGTTATATCACTATCGGTGGTACTATTTCATTTACCACAGTTCATATCGTGGTGATCGTTTGTTCGATGGCGTTTGGCTGGCAAGACGGTCTTGTTACAGGACTTGCTTTCGGTGTGTTTTCGCTTATTAAAGCCGCGACTATGCCAATGTCTGTTGCCGATGTTGACTTTATTAACCCCCTAGTTTCAGTTTTACCAAGACTCCTATTTGGACTAGCGGCAGGGTTTAGTTTTGAAGGAATTAGAAAAATTCCTTCAAAGAGTGTAAAATATGTTGTTGCTATTATAGCGGTTCCTGTATTAACATTATTTCATTCAGCATGTACACTTACAGCGTACTACCTTGTTGAATATCTATGGCTAGCAAAATATAGTGGTGGATATATAGCAGTTATTGGCACTATATTTACGATTAATGGACTGATTGAAATTGTAAGTGCGACAGTTATTAGTCCCGCGGTAACAATAGCACTCTCATTTGGAATAAAAGGAGACAAAAATATTATGGCAATTACAAAAGAAAAGAATCTTAGAAAGATCAAAACAAGCCAATACACAAAGATGACTAAACCTTACGAGGATTCCCTTTTTACAAATCTTACAAAGTTTGTGGCCATTAACTCTGTTTATGATGAAAGCAGTGTAACAAAAGAAAAACCATATGGCGATGGAGTGACTAACGCCCTTAACTTTATATGTGAACTCGCTACAAAAGACGGATTCAGCGCGACAAACTATGGGAATCAGATAGTGGAGATACTTTTTAATGAAGGGAAAGATAAAAATGTCACCATTCTTTCTCATTGTGATACTGTCCCTACTGGAAAGGGTTGGACATCCGATCCATTTACTGTTAAAGAAGTTGATGGTGTTTTATATGGAAGAGGAGTAAGCGATGATAAAGGACCAACAATGGCCGCTTACTACGCTTTAAAAGCAATCAAAGACAATAACTTATATGGTGATTATACAATTAGACTTTTAGTGGGAGGCAACGAAGAAAGAGGTTGTAGTGAGATGAAATACTACTTTGATTCTCTCGGTAAAAGTCAACCTACAATTGGCTTTACTCCAGATGGTGATTATCCTCTTATTTTTGGAGAAAAAGGAATCGTTAATTATACTCTTAGTGGCCCAATTGATATCCCGCAAATTATCTCGATTACTGGCGGAGAAGCAGTTAACGCAGTGATTGATTCATGCACTGTGGTAATGCCTCATAACGATAATTTCATCTCTCTCTTTAAAAGAGACAAAGTTAAGTATGATATTTCTTCCGATAAAGGAATTGATACGATTACATTCTATGGAAAAAGTGCCCATGGATCCACTCCAGAACAAGGTGTAAATGCGGCGTTCATCGCTTTAAAATACGTCGATTCTTTATCGATTAATCCAAAATTGCATAATTTAATTAAATCCTATGAAGATTTAAATGGTCGTGGACTTAAAGCATATGGTTCTAGTGAAAAGATGGGAGAAAATACCCTTAATGTAGGCACTATCTCGTATAAAGAGGGCAAATTAACAATGGGTGTTAATTTTAGATATGTTGAAACATGCGACTACTATAAACTACTAGACGCAATTACTGAAAATTCAAAACCCTTCAAGGTAAAAGTGGACCTTCATGATCATCTTCTTTACTATCCAACAGATAGTGCTCTAATTCAGACACTCTTAAGAGTGTATAAAGAAGAAACGAAGGATAAAACCGCTGAACCTCTTGCAATAGGGGGCGGAACATATGCTAAAGAAGCAAGTAATACAGTATGCTTTGGTATGCAGCACCTCGACTACGATACCTATATGCATTCAAATAAAGAAAGAGTAAGAAAAGAAGATTTAACTGAAGCCATGGCGATGTATATGCATGGCATTATCGAACTTGGAAACGTTATAAGTTAATGAGAACTAAATATAAACCTTGGGCTAAACCTTATCTAGATGAGCATCCTAGTATATCTTTATCAAAAGATGCGTTTTTAGGCATGAAAGACTACTATTTAGAGATAGGTTCAGGGAAGGGTAAGTTTATCTGTGATATGGCCTCAATGTATCCAGATAAGACCTTTGTGGGGATAGAGAAAAACGTCACAGTTTCAGGAATGTGCTGCAAAAAAATCGTCGAATCAGGATTAAAAAATGCTTTTTTATACTTTGATTTTATCGAAAAAGTCATCGATGAAATGAAAGATAATACAGTGGAGGGAATCTTCTTAAACTTCTCTGATCCCTGGCCAAAAGAAAGACACACAAAAAGAAGACTCACTAACCAAAATTTAATGACAAAATACTACAGAGTTTTAAAAAAGGATGGGCATTTATACTTTAAAACCGATAATGAAGATCTCTTTAACTTCACGATTGAATCTTTAAGAGAATCCCCATTTAAGATTATTAATCTTAATCCTAAGTATGATCAACTCGATGAGTTCGATGCGATAACAGAATATGAAGAGAACTTTAGAGAGGAAAAGAAAAATATCTATCGTCTTGTTTTGCAAAAGTAATTTTTGATATATAATATCAAAGGTAATAATTATGGCGGATGAACTAGAAATCAAATTAAAAGAAGAAGGTAAGATATCTCGTCTTACCAATAAGACCTTCAATTTCCCTAAGGAACTTGGAGAGGGTTTTTATTCCGCAAACTATTTCTTAAGAAGTAGAAAGATAGTTCAAGAACTTTACCCTGGTCATATTGTCACTATGCAGTGGTTTGAAAGAGAAGACAATATGATGCTTTGTGGGGTAGACGAAGCCATTGCTATTTTACATACATTTGCTAAAAACCCTGCAGATTTAGTAATCGTTGCCCTAAATGACGGGGATATTATAAATGGAAATGAGCCAGTTTTAAAAGTAACTGGACGATATGAAGACTTTGGATTTCTTGAATCCGTTATTGATGGAGTCTTAACTAGAAGAACTTGTGTAGCCTCAAATACGAGGGATATTTTAGAAGCCGCAGGAAAAACACCAGTTTTTTCGATGGCCGATCGTCAAGATGACTATTTAACCCAAGCAGGTGATGGATACGCTTCTTATGTAGCGGGCATTAATCGAGTATCCACAGATGCCCAAGGTTTGTGGTGGGGAGGTAAAGGAATGGGAACGATGCCTCACGCCTTAATCGAGATATGTGGAGGCGATGTTTGTAAGGCTGCGGATTTATACTACAATGAGTATCCTGAAAATGGTGTAACCGCCCTCATTGATTATAATAACGATGTTATTACTGACGCTCTAAGATTAGCGGAACATCTCGGTCATAAACTCCACGCAATACGTGTAGATACTTCTAAATCCTTAATTGATCATTACTTTGACGATAAAGATACATCTTCCTTTGATCCTCATGGTGTTTGTAAAGAATTAATCTTCGCTTTAAGAGAAGAACTCGATAAACACGGCTTTGATTATGTTCAAATTGTCTGCTCCTCATCCTTTGGAGTGGATAAAATTAGGGAATGGACAAAACTTGGTGTGCCTGTCGATATGTATGGCGTGGGCACATACCTAGTTAATAACACGAGATGCTCTTTTACTGGAGACCTGGTCAGACTGGATGGGAAAGAAGAGGCAAAAGTGGGAAGGCGTGATATTCCATCCTCCCGTCTTGAAAAAGTCCCTTATCCTATATACAATAAATGAGGAAGTAAAATATGAATATTTTAGATGATCTTAAGTGGCGTGGTCTTGTAAAGGATTTCTCTGATGAAGAGAAGCTTTATAAGCTTTTAGATAAACCCCAAACGTTATATGTTGGTTTTGATCCTAGTGCTTCCTCTTTACACCTAGGTAATTTCATTATGATTTCTCTTTTAATGCGTTTCCAGAGAGCGGGGTATCGTATTATCGCTGTGGTGGGAGGCGCCACAGGAATGATTGGAGACCCCTCTGGTAAATCTAGTGAAAGAAACTTACAAGATGAAGAAACCCTAAAGAAAAATACAGAATCTATAAAAAACCAGTTAGAAAGATTTATCGATTTATCTGACCCAAAAAAAGGAATACTTCTAAATAACTATGACTGGTTTAAAGATATGTCATTACTCGACTTTTTAAGAGAGTATGGAAAACAGTTCCCAGTTAATTATCTTTTAGATAAAGAAATTATCTCTTCTAGACTAGAAAGTGGTATTTCTTTTACTGAATTCTCTTATAACATCCTTCAAGCAATCGATTTTTTAAAACTCTACGATGATTATGATTGTCATATCCAGTTTGGTGGTTCTGACCAATGGGGTAATCTTACCTCAGGTTTAGAGTTAATTCGAAAGGTTAAGGGGGCGGACGCTGAAGCAGAGGTCTTTACTGTCCCCCTTATAACAAGAAGTGATGGTAAAAAGTTTGGTAAGAGTGAACAAGGGGCTCTCTTTCTAGATCCCAATCTTACTTCTCCTTATAAACTCTATCAGTTCTTTATTAACACCACTGATGAAGAAGCGATTAGATACCTAAAAATCTTTACTTTCCTATCAAAAGAAGAAATCGAAGAGATTGAAAAAGAGCATAACGCTAATCCAGGGGCAAGAATTGGACAAAAGAGACTTGCTAAAGAAGTATGCTCTATTATACATGGAGAAGAAAAAACCGAAGAGGCTATAAGAATGAGTGAAGTACTCTTTTCAGGGGATATCAAAACCTTAACAGAAGAAGAGCTTGAAGATGTTTTCTCTGATTATATTGTGGATATCTGTAATCCAATGATTTTAGAGGACTTATTAATTAGTATAGGTGCCTCTTCTTCTAAAAGGGAGGCAAGAGAGTTCTGCTCCAATAACTCCATCCTTGTTAATGGAGATAAAGTGGTGGATCCCCAAACTAATATTAATAAAGATAATGCACTATATAATAAATACACTCTTATTAGACGCGGAAAGAAAAACTATTATCTAGTTAGACATACATATTAATTAAATAAGCACAAAAAAAGAACGGGTATTAGACCGCTCTTTTTGTTTAGTTGGGGGTTTATTATAACTTTCTGTTATAGTATTCAACGATTTGTGATTCATTGATATCGATTGGGAGTTCGTCTCTTGTTGGTTCTCTTAGATATTTACCACTCATATTTTCAGGATCAACTTCAACGTAGGCTATCTTCATCCCGTTTGTGGCTAGGGCATCTTTAATGACTTGGAAGCTCTTTGCTCTTTCTGAGACGGAGATTGTATCGCCAACTTTACATAAGGAACTAGGAATATCGACTTTTTTACCATTAACTTCGATATGTCCATGAGTGACGAGTTGACGGGCCGCTCTTCTAGTGCGGGCAAATCCCATACGATATACAAGGTTATCAAGACGACTCTCGAGGATCTTCATAAAGGCAAAACCCGTAACTTCTTTACTCTTTAAAGCAAGGGCAAATAGTCTTTGGAACTGTCTTTCATTGACCCCATACATCTCTCTGAGTTTCTGCTTTTCGATTAACTGTTTTCCGTAATCTGTTGGCTTTTTCTTTCTCGCACTTCCATGTTGACCAGGGCCATATGGACGTTTAGAAAGTTCTTTGCCGGTTTCTAGGAGAGAGAAGTTTAGTCGTCTAGCTCTTTTCCATGCTGGACCAGTATACCTCATTTTACATATTTCCTTTCTTTTAATTTTTGCATTATTAGAAGGTATAAATTCCTAACCCCGGATGTTTATAATTGTTTCGCCTTGTAGCTTCAGGTTACTCCGTTCGAGATAAACATCAGACGAGTAGTATTTATATGCTGCTTTAATATGCAATGAATAATATATAAGATTTATATATTAATGTCAAACATTTACTTCACTTTTTCATATTTCTTTTTTTCGTCTTTTCTCTTTAAATATCCGCTATTTTTGTATATCATAAATATACAAAGGAAAATTAATTATGTCTGATACCGCCTTAATTCTAACTATTGTTATCATCGTCTTCGTCGTCGTTGTTTTAGCAGTCCTAATTCCTATCCTTGTCAGGTTTGTTTTTATCCCAAGACGTTATAAAAAACAGATTAAAGGACTCGAAAATAAATACTACTATCTAGACGCTTTATTTAGAGGACAAGACTCTCAATATGTTCATCGTCTAGAGTCAATTTCTAGAACTAATCTTTTATATGTTGATCTATATTCTGATTTCTCTTCTAAGTACCAGAGAATTCTCGATTACGATGATAAATACGCGGATGATATGATTAAGCAGTTAACCGCCTTACTTAATAATAAACAATATAAATCACTTAAAACAGCGATGGTAGACGCTCAAAAAGCCTTAGGGATTTTTGAAAAGAGTGTCAATGAGTTTGATGCCGCTCTTTTAGATGTCATAAGACCAGAAGAAGAGAGTAGAAAAGAAATCCTTAAACTCAAAGAGAACTATCGAGCGGCCAAACAACATTACTACGACTCTCAAAATGAACTCGATAGTGTTTCTACCTCCTTTTTAACAGTGTTTGATAATCTCGATAAACTCTTTAAAGAGTTTGATGATCATATCGATAGTGCGGAGTATGAAGACGCTAATGCCTTACTCCCAACAATAGATCAAGTCATTAACTCTCTTGACTATGTCTTAAAGGATATGCCTAACCTCTGTATTTTAGTAACCAACATGATTCCTAATCAGATTCAAGAAGTGACCGATATATATAATGACCTTATCGATAAAAAGATTCCTCTTGATCATTTAGGTTTTAAAACATACTCCCATGACTGGCAAACCTCTCTTGATTCAATGCTAAAGAAATTAAAAGATCTTGATATCTCTGGAGTGGCTAAACAATGCACTCAAATTCAAAAAGAAGTGGAGAAGATGAAAGTATCACTCCTCGAAGAGAGTCAAGATAAGGATTCCTTTGTTGGAGAAAACTCAAAGATTTATAAAGATGTCTCTGACCTTGATAAGAAGTTTATCGATATCGTCGCTCTTTTACCAGAAGCTCAACAAATCTATCGTATAGATCAACCGCATCTAGATGAAGTGGAAGAGTTAAAAGTCCTTATCAATAAAGTTACCTCTGAAAAGAGAAATCTCGACACTATTGTAAGATCTAGTTCTAATCAACCATTCTCTTCTTTATATGATAGACTTACTGAACTTGAAACAGATTATGCCGCAACTGCGGAAAGAGTGGATAACTTTATGAAATACCTTGATTCCTTAAAAGAGTCATCTGAAAATGCTTACACTTTAATCTTTGATTACTATAACAAGATTAAGGAAGCGGAGTATTATATGCGCTCTCTTTCTCTAGATGATTACTTTAATCAATATCAAGCAAGTATTGAAATAATCTATCAATACCTTAATGAAATTAACGATATTTTACGTGTAACCCCAATTGATGTTGCTTCCGTAAACGATAAAGTAGCATCCTTAAAAGCAATTGCAGACCCCTTAATTTTAGATGTTGATTCTAAGTATAAAGAAGCACAACTCGCAGAGACTTCAATCGTCTTTGTCAATCGTGATAGGAATCAACAAAACGATGTTCATCGAGAACTATTAACTCTTGAGAAACAATTCTTCCAAGGGAACTTTGAATCTGTCCATAACAGCGCGAGTTCCATCTACCGCTCAAGACACATTGAGGGCACTCCTAATGGAGAAAAATAATAAACCCATTATCTATCTAGATAATGCCGCCTCAACTAAACCAAGTGAAGAAGCCTTAAACTCCTTTACTTTTTATTCTACGAACTACTTTGCTAACCCCTCCGCAAAACATAAAATTGGTCTCGAAGAAGACCACATCCTAGACTCTTTTCGTCAGGATATACTCGACACTTTAAAGCTTAAAGATCACACAGTTATTTTTACTAGTGGGGCAACAGAAGCAAATAACCTCGCAATTAAAGGCGCCTGTCTTAAATATAAAAATAGAGGGAAGCATATAATTACTTCAAAAATCGAACATCCTTCCGTTTTAGAGGTTTTTCGTACCCTAGAACGGGATTATGGCTACGAGGTAACTTACCTAGATGTTGACTCTTCTGGAGCTATAAATCTCGACGATTTAAAGAAGAGTTTAAGAAATGACACGATTTTTGTCTCTCTTTTTGCGGTTAATAACGAAGTGGGTTCAGTTAATCCAATTGAAGATATTGCAAAATTATTAAAAGAGTACCCAAAAATTATCTTCCATGTTGACGCCGCCCAGAGTATTGGGAAGGTTGATATCGACTTTACCGATGTTGACATGATTACTATCTCCTCTCATAAAATCCATGGTTTAAAAGGGAGTGGCGCTTTAATTAAAAGAAAGAAAATTGCTCTTACCCCAATCTTAGATGGCGGAGGTCAAGAAGAGGGAGAAAGAAGTGGGACCATTGATATTGCTGGGGCTGCCGCACTTGCAACTTCTCTAAAGATTGCCGTTAAAAACAGTAAAGAAAACCATGACAAAGTTTTACCGCTTGCAAAATATGTCACTGATTTTTTAGCTGAGCACGATAGCCTATACGTCTTAAACTCAAAATATACTGAGATAAATCCCTACATTATAAATTTCTCGCTACTTACCCAAAAAGGCTCAGTTATTGTAGAGGCTTTATCTAACGAAGGAATAATGGTATCTACAAAATCCTCCTGTCACGCAAAAAGCGATGAACCATCTTATGTAATTGAAGCGATGACAGGAAATACCAATCTAGCAAATGATTCAATTAGGATTAGTTTATCCTATGAAAATAACATTGAAGAAATTGAATATTTTTGCAAAACTCTAATGGAAATTGTGGAAAAGGTACATAAATAAATGGCAAATTACGATATTTTAATGGTCAGATTTGGTGAACTTTCCACAAAAGGAAAGAACAAAAAGGATTTTATTCAAACCCTCTATTTGAATATTAAAAACTCTTTAAAGGACTTTCCTAGTGTTGAAGTAGAGAAGCGTTATGATCATATATATGTGCACATAAATAATGAAAATTTGGACAGTGTCTTAAATCGCCTTTTAGATGTCAGTGGAATCCATTCTATATCTCTAGTTAAAAGAGTAGAGAAAGACATTGAAGTCATTAAGAAAACCGCTCTTGATTTGATTAAAGAGGAAGAGGGCAATACATTTAAGATTATAGCTAAGCGTGGAGATAAGACTTTCCCAATGGTTAGCGATGAGATTAATCGAGCAGTGGCTACAGAGATACTTAAAAACACATCTTTAAAAGTGGATGTCCATAACCCTGATATTCCCTTATCTATTGAGATTAGAGAAGAAGGAGCATATCTATTCTGTAAGACTGTACCAGGATTAGGAGGATACCCATTAGGTGTGGGTGGTAGATGTCTATTAATGATGAGTGGTGGTATAGATTCTCCAGTTGCGGCTTATCTTCTAATGAAAAGAGGTATAACGATTGAATGCGTTCATTTTGCTTCACCTCCTTATACATCCCAAGGTGTTATCTATAAACTCCAAGATCTTCTTCATGTTTTAAACAGGTATCAAGGAGAGATAAGGTTAAACATTGTTCCCTTTACGGAGATCCAAGATGCAATTTACGCAAACACAGATGAGAGTTACTGCATCACGCTCATGAGAAGAATGATGTATAGAATAAGTACAGAACTAGCTAAACGTCGTCACTGCAAAGCGGTGGCTAATGGTGAGTCTGTGGGTCAAGTTGCTAGTCAAACACTCGATTCTTTAATTGCGATAAATGAGGTGACAAACTATCCAATTATTCGTCCTCTTGCGACAATGGATAAACTCGAAATAATGAATATTGCCACCAAAATCGGAACCTACGATATTTCTATTAGACCTTTTGAAGATTGCTGCACGATATTTGCTCCTAAAAATCCAAAAACCGCTCCAAAACTCGATGATATTGCAAAATATGAAGCAAAAGTGGACTACGATAGTCTCATAAAAAAAGCACTCGATAATATAGAGGTACAAATAATAAAATAAAAACCCCGCAACTTAATGCGAGGTTTTTTATTTTGCTGACTTATTAAAGTGCTTTTTTAGCGGTATTGACCAATTCTTTAAATCCATCAGGATCATTGATTGCCATCTCTGATAGCATTTTTCTATTGATCTCAATGCCACTTACTTTTAGTCCGTGCATAAATACTGAATAGGAAATGTCATTTAATCTACAGGCAGCATTTATTCTCTTAATCCAGAGTTTACGGAAGTCTCTCTTCACTTGTCTTCTATCACGATAGGCATAGTGGAGTGATTTCATGACCTGCTCATGAGCGGTCCTATATAGTAAGTGTTTACTTCCGAAGTAACCTGAGGCACTCTTAAGTACTTTTTTTCTTCTGTTTCTTGCAACAGTTCCACCTTTTACTCTCATGTTGCGCCTCCTTACTTCTGAATTAGATATTTCTCTCTCTTGACGTCAGTCTTATCCATAACTGCGCTTTGAGCTAGATGTTTCTTTTGTTTAGTTGTTTTGTGTGCGGCCATATGGGATGTATAGGCATGATGTCTAATTATCTTACCGCTTCCAGAGACCTTGATTCTCTTTGTTAAGGCTCTCTTAGATTTCATTTTGTTTTTTGCCATGCTCTCTCCTCCTATTTCTTTTTCTTTGGGGCGATGGTTCCAACAAGATATTTTCCATCTTGAATGGGTGGCTTTTCGATATCGCCATAGTCTTGCACGAGTTCGTAGAACCTATTCCATGTATCCCGACCGACTTCTGGATGGGTTAACTCCCTTCCTTTATAGAAGAGTCTTACCTTAACCCTATTGCCGACTTGGAGGAATTCGATTGCGTGACGTGCTTTGGTTTTGAGGTCATTTAATCCAATTTGACAAGTTAGTTTAATCTCTTTAACCTGAGTGACTGCTTGATTTTTTCGGTTCTCTTTCTCTTTCTTACGTTGTTCATATCGATACTTATTGTAATCGAGTATTTTACACACTGGTGGATTAGCGTTTGGCGCCACACAATATAAGTCAAGGTTTTGTTCATAGGCCTTTTCTTGTGCTTCTTTCGCGCTCATTACACCTAACTGTTCACCATCTTTGCCGATAAGAAGAAGAGAGGAAAATCTAATGTCTTCATTCACTAACTCACGAGAGTTTTTACTATCACTGTCTGGGATAAACGTATACCTCCTAAATAAAAATGGTTGCGTGAAGCACCCATTAAAAAGCTAATAAATAAATCTTATTAATAGCTATTTGCCAATCGGCGATGTCGATCTGGCGAGAAGTGGTGCTTCTACTTTCTATTTATCTGCACTGATAATATATCATTTATGATATAAAGTGTAAATAACTAATTAATTTATTTT
>JAJQAP010000013.1 GCA_021203745.1 Coprobacillus sp. | reverse complement strand
TGGGTTAATAGTTCTAGTTCGTTTCTTGCGGGTCCTCCACCAACCACAAGCATCTTAGCCTTTATTTCAGGATGCTCTTTAATAAATTTAGCAAAACCTCTAATAGAAACATCCATACTCTTTTCTTTAGCGAGTCTCCCTAAAAGGAGAAAGATTTTTGTTTGGTCATCGATATGATGTTCTTTTTTAAACTTGATCTCTTTTTCTTTCTCTTCTTCTTTACGCTTGAAAGAAGAAAAATCAATACCGGTAGGAATAACATTAATATATATATCATTACGGGTGGTTCGAAAGAAATCCTTTGTTTTATCAGAGGGAGTAATAAACTCTGTCGTGTTTTTGGCAATGGTTCTAGAGTAGAATCTCACTATCCTTTTTGCCGCGCGATCCACAAAACCTCTTGTGACGTAATATGTATAATCTTCGTAGTTTGTATGATATGTATAAACGATAGGTTTTTTAATACGACGGGCCACACGTCTGGCAAATATCCCGAGTGTAGAGTCAGTGTGGTAATGGATAACATCTGGCTTAAATTCTTTAATAATGTCCATCACTTTTTTGTCAAAGGGACGCGGAAAGCGGTATCCATAGAGCCATTTAAGTTCCACACCTGGTAGATATATAACTCCATCTTTATATTCAAAGTCACCCTTATTATATCTAGGGGTGACAAGTAAAACATTATTCCCATGTTCTTTTAAGGTTTTAACAAGGTTAAAAACAGAAGTAGACACTCCATTAATAAAGGGTGGATATGTATCAGAAAACATTAAGATGTTCATTCATCATCATCCTTTATCTCAATTGTTGAGGTATCTTCTTCTTTAGGTCTCTTCTTATTGATCTTAGGTTGTTTTTCTTTATACTTACGAGGATGCTTCAGCCTTTCTTGGACCGCTTGTCTATTAAGGGTACTTGTCGTTAGTCTATCCTCAAGATCTTCTTGCCTAATCGTTAATGTTTCACTTTGCACTTCATAGTAAGCAGAGCGAGATGGGAATGCTGTATCGATAGTCGCGCTAGATTCTTCTGTTTGTTTCTTTTTTACTCCTGTACAAGCGGTAAAGATACCGCTTATTAACATAGGCAGTGTAAATGTCAGGGTTCTCCACAAAACCAGTGAAGAGTTACATAAAGCTTGAGAGGAGGTAATAGAAGCCGCAACATCAACATTACCGAGTTCATCTAATACTTCTATATAATAGAAGCCTGAACTAGGATTTGCGGAGTTAACAAAGGTATTTAAGAAGACATACTCTGAGATACCAGCGCTACCAGGGATAGGAATTAATCCTGTCACCATTTGATGGAAGTTAGATAAGAGTACTGAATCCCAAAAACCCATAAATGATGTATCAACAGGGGACATATTATTTAAACTCATACCCACAAAATAAGGGACAGAGAATTTAATCGTGTAGTAGATAAAAAATAAGACGATGAGGAGGATAAAGAAGGGGATATTAGTCATCAGACGTCTAAACTCTGTTTTAAAGTTTTCAATAGAATTTCCTAGTGATTCCCTTCGTTTATCAGGGTTTCTCACAATATGCATTTTAGCAAGGAGATTAATGCAAGGATACATAATAAAGTGATGGAAGCCTTTCCAGTACGCCATCAAAAGGATGACGCTTATATAGGCAACATTTAAAAAGAAACCAAGGGCCACAAATACCCACATAGGGATAGCAATATAGAAAGAACTACCCTCAGTCCCTAAAAAGATAGAAGGTAAGGCCATAATATAATCAAACTTAACCGCAAAAGCGATAATGCCGTATAGGATTAAAACAATCTGACTGACAATAGAATACATGGCTAGGATAGAGACTGCACTAGAGGTCGATATCCCTTGCTTATGATAACGATTAATCTCTGCAAACTGACCACCAACAGAGGTTGGGGTAACCGCACTATAGAAGGTCCCTACTTGATCCACTGCCGCGGCGTTTTTTAGTTTATAGTTACGGGTATACATCCTTGCAAAACAGTAAAAGATGATCCACCTATCAAAAAACATAAGGAAAACCACTACGATTGTAATCGCTAGCCATAACCAGTTAGGATTACGGAACACATCGATAACTGCGTCAAACTTACCCCAAAGGGCAATAACTAGAGATCCCGCAGTTATAAGTATAACAATAGCAAAATAAATAAGAGTCCTCGCCCATTGAGGGAGTTTTTTTCTCTCTTTTTTTGGGTCCTCTTGGTTATTAGGTGTTGTTTCTACCTCTTCAGAACCGATAAGTTCATTAGAGTTAACCATGTCTTTTATCTCATCAGATTCACTCATAATAAAATTATTTTATCATAAACAAAGTTAATTTTACCTTAAATAAATAAAGGGTAATAAAAAATACCCTTTATTTAAGGGTTTGGGGCGGGCAAAGGGAATCGAACCCTTGCATGTCTGGTTCACAGCCAGATGTGTTAACCACTTCACCACACCCGCCACGAAATTAAAGTTTAATATAACTTTAATAGAAAGTCAATTTAATAACCTTATTCAGGTTCATCAGGATAACGCTCAATATAATCTTCTTCACTAAGATTATATAGGTCGGTATATTCATAACCACATACTTCACAAGTATAGGTCAAAGTGTAATATCCGTAATATCCGCTCTCATCATCTTCATCATAGACACCATGGGTGGAATCAGTTGGAGTATCATTATAACCATGTGAGTGGTTTTCTCTTTCATAGATACAACCACAGACATCACAGATTTTGTAGTGCTCGTCGTTATCCGCGCTATATACATCGGGGTCTGTACTATGCACTTCAAAGTCATCTTTTTCATACCCACATGCACATCTTGAGAAGTGCCCTTCTACTTCTTCGTCCTCTTCGGTCGTTTCGTTATAGACTTCTCGAGTGGTAGCAGTTAAAACTAAGTTATGATCCTCAATTCCTACATAGTAACTACAAAACTCACAATATTTAGCATGACTAGAATCATTAAGACTTACATATGTATATGTATGCTCTTCCACTAAACCATAACCACAAACACTGCAAAGAGCGCTATGAGTGGTATCAGTATAAGTAACCTCACCATAAACATGATCTTCAACATTGATTCTTTCACCACATTCAGTGCATTCATCCCAGTGACGGGTCGCATTGTAGTAGTGAGCAAGGGTATGTTCATGTCCTTCCACGGTGGTGTATAAAAAATCAGGCATTGCACAACCAGTTACCCCTAATCCAACAGTTAGGAGGGCTAGTAAAGTAAATAATTTTGCTTTTTTCATAATTTATCTCGCTCTTTTAGTATAATTGACAAAGTGAAAAAAACATAGTGTTTTTTTATATAGCAAATTAGATAGAAAAGGCAAAGTTTGCAACTTGCTATCTAAGTTTATGATTTTTGTCATAAAATATGTATAACGTTATGAGTTTTTTTGACAATTGATGTTATATTTACTAATTATATCTCTTGCTAGTTTTAAGATTGGTAGTTCTCTATTAACAACGAGCTTACCTAAGGGGGATTTATTAATATCTACACTCTCATAGAGTTCTATTGCAGTGTCTATATCCACCCAAACCTGTTTATTAATATAGGTTTTTTCATATTCATTAGGATCTTTCGCTACATAAGAGTCAACATAGCAAAGGTAATAATGGTTATTATTAATCCTTTGGATTAAGTTATACTGGTCCACCACTCTCCCTAGTGGGATTATATTATCCTTTATAATTACACCTACTTCTTCTTTTAACTCCCTTTTTAGACACTGGATAAGGGTTTCGCCTCTTTCCTTACCTCCTCCTGGTAGTTCATAGTAGTCCCTATGACCGAAGGAGTCATCAAGTAAAAGATAATTTAGACAAACTTCGTTTTTACCATTAAGTAAAACTGCACGAGAAATATCCCTGGTGTGGGTATAACCACAACTAGGATAAACATCATCTATTAAGGTATATAAAAGTTTCATTACTTAGTTAAGAAGGCTTTATAACCAAGGTATGCTTCATATACATCCACTTTGGAAACGACCTCCATTGGCGCGTGCATATTGAGTACTGGGATACCCGCATCAATAACATCGAGGTTTTGATTACCAAAGATATAGGCAATGGTGCCCCCTCCACCTTGATCAACCTTACCAATCTCTGAGGACTGCCAGTTAACATTATTTTCATCCATGGTTTTTCTTATCCAGGCATAATATTCGGGGTTTGCGTCATTAGACCCTGATTTGCCACCGCTACCAAGGTATTTATTAAAGACAAGTCCATAACCTAGTTGCGCGGCATTATCTTTTTCACTGACACCAGCGTAAAGTGGATCATACCCTGCACTGACATCAGAAGATATCATTTTGGTATGAGAATATGTGCTACGTAAATCAGAAAGCGTGTCTTTACTCCCTAGAATTGATAAGAGTCTAATGACTGTATCTTCAAAGAAATGAGACTCCGCACCAGTGGCACCGACACTTCCTATCTCTTCTTTATCCACCAAGACACAGCAAGCGGTGTATTCAGTGTTTTCTGTATCTAGTATTGCTTGTAAGGATGAATACGCACAGCTTCTATCATCGTGCCCATAACCAAGTATCATCGATCTATCTAGTCCATAGTCACGGGCGGCACCACTTGGAACAATCTCTAGCTCTGAGGAGATTAAATCTTCTTCTTCAATTCCATATTTATCCTTTAAGAGTTTAAGTATATAAGCCTTAGAAGAGGATTTTTCATTTTCTTTTAAAGGTAAATTACCTAG
>JAJQAP010000007.1 GCA_021203745.1 Coprobacillus sp. | reverse complement strand
ACTCACCTCAGTCATGGCTCTAGCACTAGTACTTAGTCTAGGAGCGTGTTCTGGTGATTGTGAGGAAATCTTACCTTCTGAAGATGAAGAACTTGAAACCGATGAAGACGAAGGTTACGAGTATCTTCCTGAAACTTGTCCGGCTCATCAATACTCTAATGAATATAGTGTTTTAGAGGAAGATGATCGTTACCATTATCAAACATGCACTCTATGTGGATACGTTAAAAAAGGTGTCCATAAAGTAGCTGAGGCAGTAGAAGATCAAGAAACCGCTAGCTGCTCTTACTGCGGTAAAGATGGATTAAATATCGCTGGAATAGAATATGAATTATACTACGATGAAGACGATGAGGAGAACGAAAGTGCCACCCCACTAGGATACTACGTCTCTAAATACGATATGGATTTAGATGCAAGAGACCTTTATATCCCCGCCTCATTTAACGGAACTCCTGTTGTGGCACTTGGGAAAAGAGGAGCCGGTGCAAATGCTGGTCCATTTGCCAATACAACAGATAATAGTGCCTATGCTTATACTTATACGGCATTGCAGTTTTTAGGTCTACCCGATTCTATTATCGAGATTAATACATATTGTTTTTCTAGAGCATGTTCATTAAGGTATATCAATATCCCCGCTAGTGTAACGACAATTAATAACTTTGCTTTCAATATTTGTTATAACTTACGAGAAGTGACTTTTGAAGAAGGTAGTCAACTTACTAGTCTTGGCACAAACATTTTCTCTAGTTGCTATTCGCTTGAGAGCGTTGTTCTTCCAGAGGGAATTGATAGTGTTCCTAACTCTTGTTTTGATAAATGCTATAACTTAAGATTTGTCGATATTCCTGAAGGTGTTACAAAAACAGTTAATAGCTGTTTCTCATCCTGCTCTTGCCTAGAAGCACTTAAGATTCCTTCCACTCTAACAACCTTTTCACAAAGTGGTTTATTCAATTCTTGTTTGTCTCTCCATACTATTTACTATGGAGGAGACGAAGATTGCTGGAATACTAATATCAGTGGATTATATGAATCTTTAGGCGCCTCAGCAGATCTTATCTTTGATGCTGATAGATACTACTATAGTGAAACAGCCGCTGAAGGTTGTTGGCATTATGTCAATGGTGTCATTACCCTTTGGTAATTTTTTAGCATTATAAGGGAGTATGTTGTACTCCCTTTACCTTGTAAAAGGAGATATAAGCATGAAAAAAACAAAACTATTTACTTCCATAATGGCTCTCTGTCTTGTCTTATCTCTTGGAGCGTGTTCTAGTGATAGTAATAAAGACGGAGTTAATGATTCTAGTGAAGGCACAAGACCCACAGAAGATGCTGATGAATCATATGATGTAGAACCTGAAAACTGTCCAGGACACGACTACTCTCAAAGTAGCTATTACCAAGACTCATATGATTATCGTTATCACTATCAAAAGTGTTCAATTTGTGGATATAGGTTAGAGAGTGTTCATGAAGTTGACGCTAGTGGAGACTGCATTTACTGCTCTGCCACTGGTTTAAATGTTGCGGGATTAACTTATACCGCTTTGAGCGATGGGACATACTATGTTTCTGGTTATGATTCTACTTTAACCGCCGATTCTGTTTTTATCCCTTCTACCCATAACGGGAAGGCCGTTACCGGAGTGGGAACTGGCTCAATGTCTACCGCTCCATTTAGCCAGACGACAACTGGGACTAACTATTTACAGTTTATTGCTCTTCCCTCTTCAATAACCACAATTTATGCTTATGCCTTTTATCAATGCTATTCAGTGAAGACTATTAGTGTCCCTGATAGCGTGACCTCTATTGGTACATATGCTTTTGCTTATTGTTATAATCTAGAAGAAGTTAATATTCCCTCTTTGATTACAAGAATTGAGTCATATACATATTATTACTGCTTTGCTCTAGACAATGTCACACTCCCAGAGGGACTTACATATATTGGTGATTATGCATTTACCGAATGCTATTCTTTTACAAAAATACATATTCCTGAAAGTGTAACAAGTATGGGTGATTATATCTTTAGTTATTGCTACTCGTTACAAGAAGCAAATCTACCCACTAATTTAACGAAGTATCCTTCAGGAACATTCCAATTCTGCTATGCCTTAAAAGAGATGGTTATTCCAGAGGGATATACGCAAATTGGTAGTTATTCATTTAGTAACTGCTTCTCTCTTAGCTCTGTAACTATTCCATCAAGTTTAACGGTTATTAACTCTTATGCCTTTGCAAGTTGCTACTCATTATCGAGTATTGATTTACCTAGTGGACTTACCACCATTTATGATTATGCTTTCTATGAATGCTACTCATTAGCGGAGATTGATATTCCCTCTAGTGTTACTTATGTTGCAAAATATGCTTTTTATCAATGTAAGTCTTTACAAGATATTACATTACCTAAAAATGTTACTGAAATCTATGAGTACGAATTTTATGGTTGCACTGCCTTAAGGTCAATTACAATGAATGATAGTGTGACAGCGATAGGAAGAAACGCTTTCTATAGTTGCTTTTGCCTAAAAGGTATTGAGCTCCCCTCTAAAATCACCACCATTAATTCATCAACTTTTGACTCCTGTTATACTCTAGATAATATTGTTATTCCTGATAAGGTGACAAGCATTGGAACATATGCCTTTCATAAATGCTATGCTTTATCTAATATTGTCATCGATGCCAAAATGAGAAGTATCGGTAATAATGCTTTTGAAGATTGCTTTACCCTTACTAAAGTCTATTATGGGGGAGAAAATGAAACTAGTTGGAACGCTATTAGTATTGGATCCTCTAATGATTGTTTAGAAAACGCCACAAGATACTATTATAGTGAAGAGAAACCAGACCAAGATGGTAACTACTGGTACTATGATAGTGATGGATATGTGATGGAGTGGTAATAATGAAAAAGAATAAACTCCTACTCTCAATTAGTGCTTGTATTTTACTTCTTAGCTCTTGTAACTCGAATAATGTTGGGATCTATCAAGAGAGTTTAACTAACTGCACTTTAAGTGTAACTTTTACAGAAGACGAGAAGGAGACAACGCTTCCAGATTATGTCACCGCTTATATCATCGGTGATTGGAACTGGGATATGTTTTATCCTTTAACGGAAGTTAAAGGCTCTTATCAATATACCTTCCCTTCATTAGACGTAGGGACTTACATGTATAAGATTGTCATGTGGTATAAAGACGAGGGAGTATCCTGGACTAACTGTGTTGAGATTACCCCTATTGAGCAGAAGTTTATTGTCGATGGATATGAGGGTAATAACTCCAAAATATCCGTTTTAATCCCATTAACGAGTATGTTAGAGGCCCCACTAAGCGAGAGTGATAAAGTCTATAAAATTATCGATAGTGCCTCCACTTACTCAGATGCCTCTTATCTTAGCTTTGAAGCATATCAGTACGAAAACTATAGTGAGGATGAGCAAATATCCTATTATCTCACTAGTTCTTCTAACTGGTTTACATATGGATCAATTATCGATAGAAAAGGTGAGAGTGTTATTTATTCCTATCTACAAGATGGGTACCGATATAACTATGATAGCTCCGACCCTACTAGCGCTTCCTCTTATACAAAAGAGGTATACGCTGAAACTTTTACTGCCTCTCTTAATTCATTTAAAGAACCATTTACTTTTGCTAAATCTTTACAATCGATTGATTCTTATGAGTATACACTAGTGGAGGGTACCTCTTCTTATAGTCTAATTATTAGTGACTCTACAAGTGTAGGAGTGGCAGAGTATATCTATTACACAGATTTAGACTTTAATCTTGTTAATGTCTCTTACTCTTTAACGAGAGGCTCATCAACAATTGCTTCTAAAGTTTTAGAAGAGATAACATATGATGAAGTAAAAGCCACGATGAACGACTTTAATATCAATAAATGGAATGAATACTACTGGGGGAAAGACGCCTCAAATCCTAGTGAACTAATGGAAAAAGCCGATGTTACCTCTAACTATTCTCTGACTATCTATTACAATGTTTTAAATGGGACAAATACGATGACATATGGAGACTATTTAGAAAATCCAACATGTGGAAAAGAATATCTACTCTCTGGTATGGAAACAGTGCAATCCACAAAATACGAAGTCTACTTTATGGAAGATTGTTGCTATCTAGAAAAGTATGAACTAGTCGATAACGATTATGTACAAACGATTAAAGAAGTAATGGTTAACGATGAAGTTGCCTTCTGGGACTACTTTATTAACGATGATGATACATTTGTCCATTACCCATATCTAGGAGCCTCCTATCAAGATTATTTCTATATGTATGGAGAAGGCTACTCTAAATACGATATTTCTACGGCATTAACTAAAACAAGCAGCGAAGAGGACTATGATACATATTCACTTGATCCTGATTATAAGGGCTTCTATTTTGCCACTCTCGGTGCGGATATCCTCTTTTCTAGTTACGCCCTACTCTACTCCTCCTACTTTAGTCATGATAATACGTACTTTATAAATGAGTCTCAATCATCATTAACAAAGTTTGTTAACTCTGGTTTTAGCTTTACTAGTGAAGATGAAAGTGAATCAGGAACGATAAAGGCGGCGGAAAACGATTTCTATGCCTATGTATATAATGTTGGATCTACAGATAAGCGTGAAACATGCTACTACTATCACAACATGTATCAAGCTCAACTTCAAGAAAGCGAGGAAGGATAATTATGAAAAAAGAAAAACTATTTACACTTGGATGTGTCTTACTTCTAAGTATTGGTTTAAGTGTTTGTAACTCTG